>JAXDDP010000100.1:0-3281 GCA_034676785.1 Anaerolineae bacterium
GGAAAGCCTGCTTGACGCCGTATACCGAGAAGGTGTGCGTCGCGCTCCAGGGGCTCACGTTTCCCGACGCGTCTTCAGTGCGCACCCGCCACGTGTGCGTTCCATTGCCGAGGCCGACGGCTGCCGGGGATGTGGGGAATCTCCTGATCGCCACACTGCCATCGAGTTGCACGCCATAGAGCAGGGGCGACCCGCCATCCTGAGGTACGCCAACCCACTGCAAGGGGATCAAGGGTCCCTGGAGACTGACATCCCCAGTCGGTGCGACCACGACCGGATAGGTCGCCGGCGCTACGCGGTCGAGGACGAACGAGACCTCCGCCGGACTCTGATCAATGGTCGACCCAACCGCTCGCGCACGCAAGCGATACTGACCATCTGACCAAGCCAGGAAGGTGTAGGACCAATCCTGGATGCCGCTCGCAACAAACCAAGATGGTACGATGGTCCAGCTGGCGCCGGTCCAGTACTGGTTGCTTGTTAGGTTAAGCAGTTGTAGTTCGACCCGCGCCAGCCCCGCGCCGGTCGCCGTACCACGGAGCGTTGGTGTGACATTGAGGTAAGACCCATCTGAAGGCGAGGAAATCGCGGTATCGAGCCAGCAGGCATCGAGAAAGGTCAAAGCAGCGGCCATCAGCGGTGCCCTCTCAGCAGGTCGAAGGGTCTCGATCGGGAATCCCACAACCATGAGACGCTGGCAGCCCTGCGCATACTGGATCGCAGCAGCGCCCGGCGTTGACGCTCCCACATAGGTCAGGGCCGTCTGGGCGCCGGGTAAAGGGGCCAACACATCGGGATAGTCGGCGTCGTACTCACCGGGAGCATCAAAGTGGAGATAACCCAACGCCTCAAAGGCGGCCCCCGCCGCAGGTTGCACCGTGTATGTGCCCGCATCGTCGGCCACGAAATCCGTGTGCAGTTGGTCGTGAAGGAACTCCGGCCCACCCCCCAACGCCTCCAGGTGCCACGCGAACTCGGACCCACTCACCAACAGCGCCCGGCCCGCGGCCAGGTAGGCTGTGATCAGGCTGCGCTCGGTGCCGTTGAAAGAGCCATCCACGACGGAAGACTCCTCACCAAGGATCCAGTCCACGATGTCGTAGGTCAACAATGACACTGCGCCGGACTGGATAGCCTCATTGCTGGCACTATCCCAGGCATAGGCACTCGGGAGCGCCCGACCGTGGTGCACGACGTACCCGAAGCTGTTGATCCGATCGACCCACATGCGAAGGTTCGCCCCCTCCACGGGGTCAACCTCGCGAACCAAGCCATAGCGATCCAGCTTGTCAAAGCCGTTGACCAGCAACAGCCGGGGGTTCCCCACCCTGGCACCGAGGGTCTCAGTTGGCATGGATTCGCCACCGGCGTTGGTCGCGGTCACCCGAACGAAAACCAGTTGGCCGGGAGTGAGACCCGAGAGTGTCAGAGACATATCGGACGTCTGGGCCGCGTGTTTCCACGCGAAGCCATCGGGGCTCGTCGCGATCCGATAACCCGTGGCCGCCTCGCCTCCGATGCCATCCACCGGGGATGGTGACCACGAGACTCGGAGCTGCGCGGAACCGACATTTTCCACTCGCAGATGGGTCGGCGGCTCGGGCGCATAGACCAAGTTGATGCTGTCACGGCCCTCGAAGTAACGGATAATGCCCTGGTAGACCGCCCTCGCCGTGAGTTGCGCAAAGGCTGGGTCTTTCAGGGCGAGCGCATCATCGTAGTTGTCGTGGAATGCGATCTCGAGCAGCACGCCTGGAATACTTGCAGAGCTTACGTCAGCATCGTAGAGCATACGCAGCTCACCCAGATTGAGGCTCCGCTTGCCGAGATCAGCCCAGGACGCATCCCATCCCGCCCGGATGTCGGAAACGAGCTCGCTGTGCACCGCAGACTGCAACGCAGTGCTACCTGCGGTCAAAGGCAGCGTCTCTCCATTGTGCACGTACGATACGGTACCACGCGCTGTACCGTTGGACCCGTTCGTGTGCCATGAGACAAACACGCCGTTCGCGTCGCCGGCCCGCTCATACCAACGGGCATAGAGTGGGCGGGCCACGATGTCATTGAAATAGGGCACCAGCGATCCATCGCTTGGGTCTAGTCCCGACCACTGCGTCCAGTAGAACGCTCCCGTTTCCCACCAGGGCTTGCCTGGCGTCGCAGCCGGCAAAGGGCTGTCAGGAGCCCACAGCGGAATGCCGCTGAACGAGTCAAACGAGCCGCTACCCAGGCGGATCGCGTCCGCGATCACCGCACGCGCAATCGAAGGGTCCGCCGTCCTGTTGTCGACAGTCACTGAGGCAGTGCCAGCAAAGAACGGGAACGTCCCGAGATAGCGCCAGGTTCGTGGATGCACAGACTGATCAACGATGACCTCAGTCGGTCCGCCAGCATGATGCACCGTGTAATGAACATCGCGCACGCGATTCGCGCCCGGGTAGACCCACGCATAGACAGCATAGCGGCCCTCAGAAGGAACAGATAGCGACCAAGTCGCCTGCGCCGTCAGGGTCCCTGCCGCATCTGTGATAGCGTAAAGGTAGCTGCCACCGGCATAACCAGGGCCGCTGGCCCCTTGAACCCACCAGCCGGTCTTGGTGAAAGTCGGAGAGCCCATATCGTTGTCCGCAATGGCCCGCGCCGTACTCCAATCGCGTTCACGGGCATAGACTACGGTGGCACCGGCGTTCTCGAGGTAGGGGATGAGATACTGCGTCACGACCTCGGCATTGTTGTGATCTTCGATAAAACCTTGATAAACAGGCCGCTGGGTTCGCCACGATGATCCGGTCCAGTACCAGCCATGGCCCGCGCTCAAATAGACGGTCCTGCCGGCCAGCGAGAGCGGGTAGGATGCGGCAGCCTCAGACACCTTTGCCTCAGCGCTGGCGGGGTCTGGCACCGGGAGCGGAATACCAGCCGTGGGATCCTCAGCCGGAATGGCCGCGAACGGATAGACAGGAAAATCGGACAGCGGCTTGCACATGCCGCTTTCCTCGTCCCACGCCTGCACAGAGAGGCTCTGCCACGGTAGCGCCACAAGTTCCGTTCGAACGGACTCGACCAAGTGCTCGACACCCATCCAGTTGTCGGCGGCCAGAGCATCCAGGGGCACAGAGAGGCATACCGTGAGTGCATCTCCAACTGATGTCACATTGCGAATTGAGTAGCCATCGCGAGTGGTGCCGGCCAGCAGCGTCAGCGCGGCCGCACTGAGATCAGAGGGAGATTGCGCAGACAGCGTGGTAGGGACTGCCCCGGCAAGAAACAGGGCGCCCACA
>JAXDDP010000102.1:0-3348 GCA_034676785.1 Anaerolineae bacterium
CCCCACAGCAGCCAGGGCCAGTAAGGTGCCCAATCCGGGGCTTTCAGCATCACTGAGCCCACGAGCCCGCTTGTTGGGGAGGAGGTGTGACGCCGGGTGGAGTAACTGCTCACTTCCTCCCACGATAGGCGGTTGTCGATCACGCGTACGTTATCGGCGGCTTCCAGCAATGCCGGTACATCGAGAAACAGAGGTGTGGCAGAGAACTGCCTGCTCAGGTCCTCGATCCGCGTGATCAGACGGTGCACGAAGGGGCGGAACCGGAAGTGATCGGGCTTGACCAAGCGTTCGTCCTCGATCAGTCGCGTCGGCGTCAGGAAGCGTACCGTTGCCGTTGAGGGCGCATTGTGCGCGGAGCGCGGCAGCGTCTCTGCCGCTGCGGCCTGGATCTGGGCATGCGTGATCGGGACATCGGGCACGCGCACCTGGTGGTCACCCCCGCGCAGCACTGGCTGCCGCCCACCGGCGAGTGGGTTCTCGGCCCAGATCTCTCGAACCCTCATTGCTCCGCGGCGCCATCGCCCTCGCTCGTCCTCGAATCGGCGCCCTATCCCGCTTTCCTCGAAGGCCTGGGTTGCCAGCACTACGTAGGGAAAGAGCGCCATGGCATCTGCGTAGAGCGTCAGCCCGAAGACGAGCACCTCGCCCGGGCGATAGCGGAAGGTCACCTGGCCCCTGGGGTCTTCGACAGGATGGCCACTTCCGGGTAGCGGTGGCTGGATCGTATAGGGGCGTGGGCGGTCCTGACCGCGAGGATGGTCGAATTCCAGCGTGCTCACGAGTGTGGCGACTGGGCAGCGCATGGCCAACGCACACTCGGTGCATACGATGCGGCGGTCATCTGCGAAAGCACAGAACCGGTCGCGCAGTGCATGGAACAGCGCCCCGCGTAGTGCCGATCCCTGGTGTTCGTTCAGTTCGATCTCCGCCGTCACGTCACAGACGAATTTCAGGCGGTGTGCGGTGAAGTCATCCATGGCGTTACCTCCGGTGATTGGGCGAACCGTCGTGTTCGCCTTCGGGCATCTTGCTGCCGGCGCTGGCCCCGGTAGAATACGAGTGCATCGCGCGAGGCTTGCGCCAGAAGGAGCCGACCATGTCAGAACGAGCGCTGTACAAGTTACCCCTCCTATTCGAACCCCAGCCCGAAGGCGGGTTCACGGTGACCTGCCCGGTCCTTCCGGAGTTGGTCACGGAGGGCGATACCGTGGCGGAAGCCCTCACCAACGTCACCGACGCGGTCGCGGCGTTGGTCGAAGCGTATGAAGACCTGGGCCGGCCATTGCCCGGCGTGCTGCAGCAGATGGCGCTCGACCTTGGCCAGCTCTTCTGGATCGAGACTGCCGTCGAGGCATGAGATACCGCGAGGCGGCCCGGAAGCTCAGGCTGTTGGGATGCGAGGAGCTCGTTCGGCGCAGCGGAGGCTCCCACCGGAAGTGGTACAACCCGCAGACGGATTGTCTGGCAACGGTGCCTGACTGGGGTCCAAAGGACCTGAAGATGGGGACGCTGCGTGCCATCATCCGGCAGCTTGGGTTGGACTGGGACACATTCAAGCAAGCCTAGGCAGCGGCCCGCCACGCTGCAGCGTGCCTTTCCACACGGCCTGCCCCGCCGGTGATTCATACTATCGCCCTCGTCACCCATCTAGCCGCTCGTATAGACTGTAGCCACGGCTGCTTCGCACTAGCCGGCACGGCAGGACGACGTTGTTCAGCAGCCGTTCCTTTCCCAGGGCGATCTTGGCGCCGCTGTAGATATCGGCCTGGAGGAGGGTCATCTGCGGCCCACAATCATCCAGCACCTGCAGCGTCCCGTCCATCTGGAACGTCTCGGGTGGCGTCCTTGGGTTGAGTCGGGTGAAGCTCCGCGGCAGGGCCTCGGTGACGACGGGAAGATCCACGATTTGGACAAACCCACCGCGTTTCCCCAGGTAGTTCACCTGGAGCAAGAGATCCTGGAGCGCTTCGATAGCCTTGGACGTTTGGGTGCCGATAGCGAGCCGCCATGAGCCCTTGTAGGAAACATACTCCCGAAACCCGATGCTGTGTTGAAAAGGGCCGGCATCGATGTCACCCTCTGAAGGAGCGCCCCTGCGCAGCTTCAGGATGCGGGTGAACGCATTGGAGACCACGATCCACTCCGGCAACGTCAACGCGATGTCCAGATCGCGGATGGTGGGCCAGAGCGCCTCCATACCTACGGCGCCCTGAACCCGGTATCCAGCGTCCAGCAGGGCCATCTTGAGCGCATAGGGCGTTGGCACCAGCAGGCTTTTGCCTCCCGATGAGGTAGCCAGAGCGCTCTTGAGCGAGAAGAGCGTCACCGATTCGTAGGTACCGATTACCCACATGGCAGCGTCCCTCCTCACTTCGGGTAAGTCAGCGTGTAGGGCACCGTCGTCTGGATCAGGTCGGCTAAAGTCTTGGTGAAGGTGCTGAGCGAGTCGAAGGCATAG
Organism: Anaerolineae bacterium; assembly: GCA_034676785.1. Taxonomy (GTDB): domain Bacteria; phylum Chloroflexota; class Anaerolineae; order B4-G1; family SLSP01; genus PWVB01. The sequence continues at coordinate 2,459 of JAXDDP010000102.1, forward strand.
AGCTCAACCTGTCCCGGATGTAGCTCATTGAGTGCGTCGCAGATCCTGGCGAGCTCTCCTTCGAAGCCCTGGTTGATGGCGCTCACGGTAGGCGCCGGCAGCGGGGCGTGGGTTACGGCGAGTACGCCTTCGAGGGCCACGAGATGTGGGCTCTGGGTCCCGCGCATGGCTCCATTGGGCTCAAGGAATGTGTACAGCAGGCTCTCCAGTAGCTTAGTATGGCGGGCGTTACGCGCCTCGGAAGGCACCGCGTACTCCTGCGTGATGTCATTCAGCCCAATCCGTGCCAGTTCGAGGTTGGCCACGATGGCGTAGATACCGCTGGAGGCCGGGCGATGGAAAATCGCCTGTCCCAGATTGGCTCCGCGCGCCTCTTCGGTGCTGTCCTCTTTGCGCTTGCCCTCGCTGCGTTCGTTTGCGTACTTCACGTGGAAGTAGCTGTCGGTCGTGGTGACCTCTGGGATTCCGACGACCCAGCCGAACTCGACTACGCTCTTGCGAGGCAGTGATTTCTTGCCTTCGGTGATCAGGTTGCCAGCGATGTCGTCCAGGGCGCACGACCTGAGCATATCCGTTAGAGCATCTGCATCGGTCATATCCTTGATGCGCTCGATGTATGCGCCATCGGCGCTGATGCGGTTTGCGTTCAGCTCCCGGCATCCGGCACAGAGCGGCACAGCCCGATCGGTGGACGCAACCCTGAAGAAGTGCTCGGCCAGGATGTGTTTGTACATATCGCCGGAGACGGCGTTGACGTTGTACAGCCGACCATCCTCTCCAACGATGTTGACCATCCGGGTCTGGATCTGGTTGCCTTCGCCACCCTCGTTGTTCAGGCTGTGCATGTCCAACGTGGCTCGGGCCGAAATCGACAGCGAATAAAGGGGTGT
>JAXDDP010000202.1:0-9953 GCA_034676785.1 Anaerolineae bacterium
GAACACGGCGAATGGTCAGCCTATGCCTGCACCAGCGGCGGCTATGGGCGCCACGGCCCGATCGTCCGCTGCCGGCAGTGCGGCCTGGTCTATGCCGCGCCGCGCCCCGCTCACGACGAAGTCCTCGATCTCTACACCGCGGTCCAGGACCCACTCTACGTCGCCGAACGCGCCGGGCGCATCCTGACCTTCGAAAACCACCTCAAGCCCATGGAGCGCTTCACCGGTCCGGCAGGTGGCCGCCGTCTGTTGGATGTGGGCGCCTATACCGGCGTCTTCGTCGAGATCGCCGCCAGGCACGGCTGGGACGCTTGGGGCGTCGAGCCGAGCGCCTGGGCGGTCGAGGAAGCACGCCGTCAGGGACTGCAGATGGTGCTGGGCACCCTGGAAGACGGGAGCTTCCCAGCCAGTAGCTACAGCGTTGTCACCCTCTGGGATGTCATCGAGCATGTTGACAATCCTCTGCTAACGCTCCAGGCAGCCTGGCGCGCACTCGAGCCAGGCGGTTACCTGGTCGTTCACACCATGGATCTCAATAGTCTCTTCGCGCGCCTGATGGGGAAACGCTGGCCCTGGTTCATGGAGATGCACCTCACCTACTTCACGCGTGCGACGCTCTATGCCATGCTCGTCAAGGCGGGATTCTCGGTCACCTGGATGGGCGCGCAGGGTCGCTATCTCCACGCGGGGTATCTCGCCAGCCGCGTTACCGCGCTACTTCCTCCCGTCGGGCGTCCGCTCGAACGAGTCATCTCCGCCATCGGGCTCAACCAACGCCCGGTGCGCGTAAATCTGGGCGATCTGTTCACCACCTACGCGCGCAAGCCCGTCTGAGACCTTCGGGAATCGCTGCGGTCCCGGAACCCTTGCGAGGGTCCAGAAACCCTCGCAAGGAGAGAGGTCCAACGATTTGACCAATCCCAAACCCGCTGTTAGAATTACCGAGGCCCCGCGGGGGGCCTTCGCGTTATTGGGTCCAGCGTTTACTCTATGAGGGGAGAATCAATGATCTATCGTACATTAGGCCGCACAGGACTGAAGGTCTCGCAACTGGGCTTCGGCGCGATGCGCCTGCCGATGACCGAACGGGATGGTCAGCAGGTCGTGGACCGCGATCTGGCGATCCCGATGATCCATCGGGCGTTCGAGGCCGGGCTGAACTACATTGACACCGCTGTCGGTTACTGCAACGAGGACAGCCAGCGCGCTGTCGGAGCAGCGTTGAAGGGATGGCGGGACAAGATCGTCGTCTCGACCAAGAACCATTACTACGGCGAGGACGAGGGCGAGTGGTGGAAGAACCTTGAGAACAGCCTCGAACGCCTGGGCGTCGACTACATCGACATCTACAACCACCACGGCATCAACTGGGATCGCTACGTCAACGCCGTCGAACCTCGTATCAGCAAATGGATGCTCAAGGCCAAGGACCAGGGCCTCATCCACCACATCTGCACCTCGTTCCACGACAGCAACGAAGCGCTGATGAAACTGGTGGACACCGGCTACGTCGAGTCGATCACGGTGCAGTACAACCTTCTCTACCGTGACCTCGAAGAGGGCATTGCCCACGCCAAGGAAAACAACGTCGGCATCGTGGTAATGGGCCCGGTCGCCGGTGGACGGCTGGCAGGGCCTTCCGACGTGCTCACCGGCCTGGTCCCGGGGATCGAGCGGGTGCCGGAACTGGCGCTGCGCTTCGTGTTGGCCAACCCCAACGTCACCGTCGCCCTCTCGGGCATGGGTACGCTGCAGATGGTTGAGGAGAACGTGGTCATCGCGGCCGATGAGATCAGCCTCACCGCAGCCGACATTGCCACGATCGACGCGCACGTGCAGCGCCTGGTCGAGATGGAGAAGCTCTACTGCACCGGCTGCAAATACTGCCAACCGTGCCCCCAGGACGTCAACATCCCCTACATCTTCGAGATGTACAATCTGGGCAAGGTCTACGGGCTGTGGAGCACGGCGCGCGAAAACTATGCCAACTTCCCTGACCAGAAGTGGATCGGCGGCAAGCAGGCCGATGCCTGCATCGAGTGCGGCATCTGCGAGGAGAAGTGCCCGCAGCACATCGAGATCCGCGAGCAACTCAAGGCTGCCCACGCCGCGTTGGCGCGGTAATGGGGCTGTAGAAGTCAGCGGCTGGCAAGGGATGGGACCGGACCACTCCGGACATGACCCATCCCTTGTCGCCAGGTCTCATCCCTTATACTGGCGGCACTAACTCAGGAGATGCCCTATGGAACACGGCCCATCCATACGCGTCTATGCCAGCGGGCGACAGTTCGTCGTGGTCCCGCTGGTGACCCGCGAAAACGGCGTGCTGATAGAGGCCACGCCGGTGCAACCCGTCTACCTGACGATGGGACGGCCCGTCGCCTACACGCTGACCAGGGCCGTCCGCGACGCCAGGGCACGCAGTGAGATGACGACGGACGTCAAAGCCTGGGATGGTGAGAACGGAAAGTGGTGGGCACACCACCTGCTACGGGTGACGATCACCTGGGCGGTGGACGGGATCGAGATCGCGTCGGGGCCCCGAGCCAAAGCAAATGCCGGAGCGCCTGTGGAAGGTGAAGCAGAAGAACACTTCACCCTGCCCGCAGAGACCCCGGCATCCGAGCTCGCCGACTGGCTGATCCGCCACCTCGGCGAGCGATTACACGCAGCCTAACGCTTTTCCCAGGACGCGCCCTGTCGCTCCAGATAGTCCTTGATCTTCGGCATCCCCGTCATCTTCTCGTAGAAGAAGTTGTTCACGATATTGATGACCTCGGCGCGTGCCGCCTCAGCCTCAGCGTTGAGCGCGTTCCCCTGTTGCTGCGACAGGCTGGAGCGTAGGCGCAGCAGCCGGCGCACGATCTCTGTCTCCTGCTCCCCCTCCAGCGCATCAATCACCGAGAGGATCAAGGCGTCAATCTGAGCGTTGATGCGCTCGCGCGAAATACTCGAGCCCGATCGCGAAGCGTCGTCAACCGTGCGAATCAGGCTGTGTACCTGATAGAGCATCGTGGTCGGCTCATCGAAGAGCTCGCGCAGGTACGCCGCCTCCTCATAGGCCCCCGTCAGACGGAAGATGTTGTAGAGCCGCTTGGCCGCTTTGCCATAGTTGATGGGATCCTTCGTCACAGCCTTCTCCACCTCACGCTCCAGGGCCGCCACGTAGTCTGCAAGGGCGTCGGAGGAGACGTGCTTCACCAGCTTGGAGAAGATAGGCACCGACTCCGCCTCCAGATAGACTTCCTGGAAGTAGGGATCCAGATAGCCATCCAGAGGCACGACTTTGCCGTCCGGTGCCTCCCATGTCGCATCGAGCATGTTGCTGGCGTTGCCCAGCGTACCGTGTTCCGGGTCAGCCACCACCCAGTCCAGCTTGCACCACCCGGGCTCTCGTGCGGCATCCTCCCACGTCAATGTAACCTGTGTGCCGTCCAGGCGTGTCCACGTGAGCTGCCCCGCCTCGACCTCCGCAGCGGTCCAACCGATGGGAGATCCGGCCTTCACCATTCGCCCGTCGCGCATCATGTCCTCGGGATAGGATCCCAGCTTGACCTCGATCAACTGATAGGTGTCTCCGCGCAGCGTCGTGAGCGCCTTCTCGCGCATGATCTGGCCCAGGATCTGACAAGCCTCCTCCTGCGTGTCGGCGATTACGTTGACGCGCTCGAAGAAGTCCGCATCGCCCGGATAGGTCTGGATCTTGGACTGCGCCGCTGATCCCGACAGCGCCAGGGCTGTCTCGACCTTCCCGGGAATATCCTCGAACTCGACCAGGCGTCCGAGTTCACGAAAACGGACCAATTGTTGGGGGCTGAAATCCAGCATCGTCACGCGGTGACCGTAGACACCGCTCTCGGTGTCCACCACCACATCGGAGCCTGCCTGTTGCGTCGCCATGGCCGTCAGCCACTGCAGCGCCTCTTCCTCGTCAATGTGAACACCCAGCCGCTCGGCCGACTCGATGATCCGTTGCAGGCTGCTATCCGGTGCTGCTCCGTTTACATCCGTCATCACGTACCTCCTGATCTGGCTGTCTAGACCCTTGCGGACTTCGCAAGAAGCCAAGGACCCTATTCCGATCGTGCCCGCACTTCCTCGAGGATATGGGCGAACACTTCAGCCTGGTCGCGCGCGTCCTGCAGAGCGTTGTGGGTCAACTTGCGCCCGCCCAGGTACCGCGCTCCAAACGCACGCATCGACGTCTGGGCCCAATGCACACCCGCAAACCCCATGTAGAACGCCTTGATGTCCAGGGCGCTGTGGCCAAAGGGGTTCCTCTGCAGGTAGTGGTGAAAATAGTCGTTGACGAACATCCAATCGAAGGGCGCGTTGAGCGCAACGAAGACTGGACGTTCCGTGTCAGGCACGACCTCGCGCAACCACGCCTCGAACATGGCCATAGCTTTGGCCGGTGGCTCACCCGTCTCCGCCAACGTCTGCAGGGACAGCCCCGAAATCGCCAGCGATCCGGGGATTGCCTTGCCCGTCACCGGTTGCAGCTCGACGTAGAATCCCTGCTCGCGATCATCGACCCGGCACGCACCGATGGACAACATGTCATAGTCGCTGGGATTCGGACCCGACGTCTCGACATCGACCGAGATATACGCCTCGCGCTGAAGGTTGGGCCGTGATTTGGCTACCATCGTGCCCCTTTCTGGCCGGATATTCAGCCCTGGACAACAGGGCTAAGAATACCTGGAATGCTGGAATCGAAAACAGCGGCGGTACACCACGGAAATCGGAAGTGCAAGAAGGAGATGCTGTCGATCGCTGCTGGAACAAGCCCGCAGCGGTTCCCTCGCGACCCGCCCCGCTCCGCACTGGCGTCTAAGTGGGCGCTTCCGACTCTGATGACAACGGCACCCGGCGCAACAACTGCGCATTGATAGCCACAATGATCGTACTCAACGACATGAGCACGGCGCCGACTGCCGGGGAGAGCAGAATGCCCCACGGCGCCAACACACCAGCAGCCAGCGGCAGTGCAATCACGTTGTAGCCAGCGGCCCAGACCAAGTTCTGGATCATCTTGCGATAGCTGGCCCGGCTCAAGGCGACGATCTTGACCACATCCAGCGGGTTACTCTTGACCAGGATGATGCCAGCTGACTCTACGGCGACGTCCGTTCCGCTGCCAATCGCGATACCGACGTCAGCACGCGTGAGGGCCGGCGCATCGTTGACGCCGTCACCTACCATGGCGACGCGCTTCCCCAACTTCTGCAGTTCGATAACCTTCTGGTCTTTGTACTCCGGCAGCACTTCGGCGTAGTAATGATCGATGTTCAGTTCCTCCGCCACGGCCTTGGCGACCGTATCACTATCGCCCGTCAGCATCGCCACCTCGACACCCATAGCATGTAAGCGGGCAACGGCTTCGTGGCTCTCAGGGCGGATCACATCAGCCAGGGCAAATGCAGCGACCGCTGCCCCGTCCCGCACCAGGTAGACCGCGCTCTGCCCCTTTGCGCCTGCTTGCTCAGCGAACCGTAGGAGCGGCTCGGGCGCTTGCAGCTCGAGCATTTCCAGCAGCCGCGGGCCGCCCACGTGGAGCGTGTGGCCTTCGCTGCTGGCACGCACCCCTCGTCCTTTGATCGACTCGAACCCGGACACTGATGGCAACGGGAGATCGCGTGCCTCGGCAGCCTGGCGGATGCCCCGTGCAATGGTATGCTCCGAATCGCCCTCCACCCCGGCCGTCAGCGCTAACGCGTCTGCTTCTTTCCAGCCATCCACCGTGGTGATGCCCACCACGCCGAACCGTCCCTCGGTGAGCGTACCGGTCTTGTCGAAGATGACGGTATCGATCTCCCGTGCCGCTTCAAAGGCAAGCCGATCCCGCACGAGGATGCCGTTACGGGCAGCCATCGATGTGCTAATAGCCACCACCAGCGGCACAGCCAGTCCCAAGGCATGGGGACAGGCAATCACCAGCACAGTCGCTACCCGGGCAATAACGCTGACGTTGAACCCGACCGCAATGATCCAGGCGACCGCGGTGATGGCGGCGACACCCAGGGCAATGTAGAAGAGCCACCCGGCGGCCCTATCCGCGAGCATCTGGGTGCGCGACTTGCTCTGCTGCGCTTGTGCGACTAGGCGCATGATGCCCGCCAGAGCAGTCTGATCCCCGGTTGCGGTCACAAGGACGCGTAAGCTGCCCGCGCCGTTGATGGTGCCGGCAATGACCCGACTCCCGGGGTGCTTGTCCACCGGCCTGGATTCGCCCGTGATCAAGGCCTCGGTGACATCTGACTCGCCCTCTTGCACCTCGCCGTCGACGGGGATGCTGGCACCTGGCCGGACAAGCACGCGGTCGCCCTCCTCGAGCGCGTTCACCGGCACCTCTTCGGTGTCTCCGTCAGGGCCGATACGCTCCGCGGTATCGGGCATCAGCTTGGCCAACGCATCCAAGGCGCCCGATGCCTGTCGCACACTGCGCATCTCGATCCAGTGTCCCAGTAACATAATATCGATCAGCGTCACAAGCTCCCAGAAGAAGCCCTGCTGCCCTGGAAGAAACAGCGCCGCCAGGCTGTAGACGAAGGCGACACTGATCGCCAAAGAGATCAACGTCATCATCCCCGGCCGGCGGCGGCGCACCTCTGGCTGCGCCATACGCAGGAAGGGAACCCCTCCGTACAGGAAAATCACGACGGCGAATATGGGGCCGATCCAGTCGCTGCCGGGAAATGTTGGCATGGTGAAGCCCAGCCACATTTGGAGCATCGGGCTATACAGAAGCACTGGGATGCTCATCACCAGGGAGAGCCAGAAAAGCCGCCGGAACATCTCTTCGTGACCCGTATGGTCAGTGCGAGCACCGTGGTCTGCGCTGTGGTCACCGTGGTCTGCAGTGTGACCACCGCGGTCTGCAGTGTGACCACCGTGGTCTGCAGTGTGACCACCGTGGTCTGAGTGGGCACGGTCTGCTCCACCCCGTGCGCCAACGCGAGCTTTGTGAGACTCAGAGTGCGCCCCTTGCTCGTGATTGTGACCTATCGAAGCTTCGGGATGCGTCTCTTCCTGATGCCAATGTCCCTGGTGATGGTTGTGTTCGCTCTCGACCTCGGGACCACTACCAGACGAACCATGTGTTACTGCCATATGTCTACCCCTCCCCCCGGGCATCGTGCCCAGGCTTGATTCAGCCCACAACTGCGGCGAGGAACAAGCTGCCGCAGTTGTAGGTTAAGCCCACTGAACGCCTCGACCGCGACGAACCCAGGCTAATGCGTGTCCTCCGACATCTCGATGAAGCCGCCATGCCAGCGATGGTACCAGACATCGCCCGTGCTCCCGTTGACGCTCAACATACCATCCACCACGCCGTCCTTCAGGAAGTGCAGCGTGTAGTAACCGTAGAAGGCATCAGCGTCACCAGCAGTACGTCCCGGGAAGTTGTCGTCGAGCCAACGCTGCGTCACGTCCACGGCATCGGCAGGGGACAGTGTCATCTCGCCTGTAGTCCCTACTATGCCACCGCGGCCCATCATGCCGCCCCAACCGAATCCGCCTTCCGCCATCATGCCATACTTGGCGTTCCACATCATGTTCGGTCCCGGCTCGGGGCTCACGGCGCCAGTATCGGGATCGACCAACAGCTCCATAGCGCCGATGCCTGTATCTTCCTCGGCGACGATGGCATAGGCGTTGCGCTCAAATGTCATAACTTCCTTCACTTCAAGGCCTGTATAGCCCTGCCCCTGCACGTAACGCTCTACGGCCGCCTTTGCGCTGTCCAGCGAAGTGATCTCGCCCTCGCCCGGCGCCACGTAGCCGGCGCCACAGAAGGCCCCCTGTCCGGTCCGGCCAAACATCCCTGGCATCCCCCAGGCTGTGCCACCCCGGCGCCCTCCCATCATGCCGAATCCTACACTACCACACGTCGCTGCACGGTCTCTAGCCCAGACAATGCCAACGAACACGCCTGCCCCAATGAGCAGCAACGCCAACACGATTGAAACCAATACGACCAATACGGTTTTCATGCCAACCTCCCACTCCACAATGAATACGCCGCGATCCTAACGCGTCTCCTCTGAAATGGCGCGTTTCATCCGCTCGTATTCCTCTGAACTGATCTCGCCCCGCGCAAAGCGCCGGTCAAGGATCTCTCGCGCGCTTGCTCCGGGGCCAGCGGATGCCCCGGGGCGATCGACGTGCGGGAAGAGCAGCCGCACTAGCCAGATTCCCAACGCGATCAGGCCGATCCACAACGCAACAATCAGCACCAATCCAAAGCCCATGCCCAAGTGCATCATCGTCGTATTCCCTTACAAGCCAGACTACCGGTCCGACCCAACTTACACTCCCAGTATAGGGGACGCGATTAACGCTACCGTATAGAACGTGTAAAGATTGGTTAAAGAAAGTGCGCGCCACCTCCCGCGGGAGGTGGCGCTCACGATTGGCGTTCGAGAAGGTCTCAGGCGATGGGCAACGTGAAGCTGAAAGTGCTCCCCTGACCCGGACCGGAGCTGGCAACCTGGATCTCGCCGCCGTGCGCATACATCAGGTGTTGGGCGATGGTCAGCCCAATGCCGCTGCCGCCACCAGCGCGGGAACGGGACTTGTCAACTCGGTAGAACCGCTCGAAAACGTGCGCGAGATGCTCCGGCGCAATGCCGATCCCGGTATCCTCTACAACCAGACGCACCTCGTGACCATCGCGATGGGCGCGGATGCTCACTGCGCCTCCCGCTGGTGTGTACTGCAGCGCATTACCCACAAGATTGAGCAAGACCTGCCCGATCCGGCTCTCATCTGCCTGGACTGCGGGGAGATCGGAAGGAATATCGGCCGTCAAGACTATGCGCTTGTCTTCAAACTGGTGAGCAAGTCGCGCTACAACCGTGTCGACCAGCCTGGTCACAGGCGTAGGAAGCAACTTGAGTTCGAACGCATGAGCCTCAACCCGGCTGAGCTCCTGCAGATCCTGGACGAGACGCTGCAACCGCTCCGCTTCACGCTCGATTTGCTGGAAGGTCTCGGGTTCAGCGGGCAGCACACCATCGATCAGACCTTCCATATACCCCTTGATCGACGATAGGGGCGTGCGCAACTCGTGGGCCACGTTGCCAATGAGCTCGCTGCGCAATGCCTCCGTCCGTTCCAGGCTGGCGGCCATCTGATTGAAGCTTTGAGCCAATCGGCCCAGCTCGTCCAGGTTCTCGACGCTCGCTGATAGGCCCACGCGTTCGTCATAGTACCCACCGGCGATGCGTTCGCTGGCGTCCATCATCTCCCGCACAGGCACCACCACCTGGCGGCTGATAAACAGGCTGAGGATCAAAGCCGACAGGAAAGCGACAAGCACCGCCAGCGCCAATGCCTCGGTCACGGCAGTGCGAAAGTTCGCATACAAGTCCAGCCGCAACTCCTCCGAGTCGCCCCCCATCACTGAGGCCATCGCGGACATATGGCGTTCAAAGGCAGCCGGCACGGCGAATGCCGCCGCCGAGACGGCCACAGTCGTGGCGATCACGATGATGGTCAGGAATGACAGGAACAGCTTCCAACTGAGGTGCCGCCGGATCAGCCGGATCATCATCACGCCTCCTCATCCACGAACCGGTAACCCACCCCGCGCACGGTGACGATGAAACCATCGCCACCCAGTTTCTGGCGGATGTGGCCGATGTGAACGTCCACCACCCGTTCCTCGCCGTAGTAGTCATACCCCCACACGAGCTGCAGCAGTCGCTCGCGACTGAGCACCATGCCACGATACTCAGCCAGCACCTTGAGAAGGTCGAACTCCGTGGTGGTGAGCTCGACAGGTTCGCCATTGTTCCATACCTGCCGGCCGCCCGCGTCAATACGGATGTGGCGAAAGGTCAGGACCGGAGCCATATGAGAGGAGACACCACCCTGCAACCTGCGCAGAGCTGCCTTGACACGCGCGACCAACTCGCGCGGGCTGAACGGCTTGGTCAGGTAATCGT
>JAXDDP010000204.1:0-2531 GCA_034676785.1 Anaerolineae bacterium
GAGGCCGCCACCCGTGGGGCGCACACCCGGTATCATACCACCGGACACAGAGGATCCATCACCGGCAACCGTAGGGCTATCGCATTGGGTGTCGGCACGACCGAATGCGACACCCGGCCCTTGCGAGGGTCCAGAAACCCTCGCAAGGGTTCCAGGCGCCCAAGTGGCCAATCCGAGAACCCTTCGCAAGGTATCCCGATTCCGATCGGCGAGACTTTGCGATGGAAACCGGTGCACGTCCGCGGAGACGAAATGCGATAGCCCCTAAGGTGCCCATCCGCGCGATCCGGGGACGGCACCGCCCCTCCCACGCGCCGCAACGCTGACTACGCACCCAGAGGCAGAGGAACCCCGAATGCACTTGCCAGGTGTGCGATCCGTTGTACGCTTTCAATGCACTTTGCTGCTGTGGCGCCGCGCATAGTGTTGCAAGCGGCGCGTACCTCGTAGTGTTGGACCACGGATGTGTGCGCGTGTGTTGCGTTAGGTGCAACAGCCCTCCGTTAGTCTTGGGATAACCGAGACAGCGGAGGGAAAGATGGCTCACTGGCGAAAGAAGGATCCCGATTTGCGTTCGATGGATCGTCTGATCCGTGCCCAGCCCGGCATCCGGCCTGCAGAGCTCGCGCGCGCGCTGGGCGTGGCGCGGTCGACGATCCTGCGCCGACTCCCAAGCCTGGAGGAGGCCGGGTACGCCTACAGCGAAGACGAGCGTGGTGGGCTATGGCCGTTCGTTCCGCTCCGATGACCGCTGGAATGCACGCGTGTTGCGTAATTCCGTGGTCGCCGCGGTTATGATCATGTCAACCAACAACGAGAGGGCAGCCTGATGGGAGAACGAGCAGCGAACAAGGCGGACCGGTTGCTCCAGATCCGGCACCTGCTGATGGACCACCCCGAGGGGCTGACGCAGGCGGAGATCGCACGGAGGATCGGCGTGAACCGCTCGACCGTGATGCGCTACCTGCCGGACCTGGAACGCTTTGCCATCATCGAAGGCGACGATGGCCGCCTGAGCATCGACCGGGATAGCTACCTCGCCGACGTGCAGTTCACGCTCCACGAGGCGATGGCGGTGCATCTGGCCTCACGACTGATGGCAACGCAGACGGACAAGCACAACCCGCACGCCGCTGCAGCCCTGCGCAAGCTGGCCTCAGCGTTGGAGCGGCTGGCGCCCTTCGTGAGCGAGCACCTGCGTGCCTCAGCGGACGTGATGGACGAAGAGGCGCAACGGCGTGACCCGGTTTACCTGAACGTGCTGCAAACGCTCACACGGGCGTGGTCATTGGGCCGCAAGGTGCGGTTGGAGCACCAGATGGAGGATGGGCGAATTCACCCCTACACCTTTTCCCCCTACTACATCGAGCCGTATGCCGCGGGCCGGACGAGCCACGTCATCGGGTGGCGCGAGCCGCCCGGGGCACAACGCACGTTCAAGATCGAGCGCATCCGCACGATCGCGCTGACCGAAGAGCCCTACACGATCCCGGCCGACTTCGACCCGCGGGAGGAACTGGCGGATGCCTGGGGCATCTGGACCAGCGAGGCGGACCCGGTCGAGGTGGTGCTGCGGTTTCACCCCCGGGTGGCCGGACGCGTGCGCGAAACGCGGTGGCACCGCAGCCAGGCCCTGGAGGAACAGCCAGATGGCAGCCTGATCTGGCGCGCGCGGATCGCCGAGCCGCAAGAGATGCTGCCGTGGATCCGCGGCTGGGGCGCCGACGTGGAAGTGCTGGCGCCGGAGGAGGTGCGGATGCGTCTCGCAGGCGAGGCACGGCGACTGGCCCAGACCTACGGTTGGGAAGTGCATCGGCCCACCGAAGGCAGCGATGACAAGCATCGTTTCTTTGACGACTTCTTTGGAGGTTAGGGATGCCCCTATACCCGTATCAGGAACGAGTCTACGACCTCTTGATGGCCGGTACCCCCGTGATACTGCAGGCGCCGACCGGTGCGGGCAAGACACGTGCCGCGCTGTATCCGTTCTTGAGGTCCTGGGAGTGCGATGAAGCGTTCCCGCGCAAGTGCATCTACGCCGTGCCGATGCGCGTGCTAGCGACCCAGTTCTACGAGGAATACCACCGGCTCGTCGATGAGTACCACTTCAGGAGTGCTCCCACCGTAACTATCCAGACAGGTGAGTCCCGAAGGGATGGCGAGCTAACTGGTGATCTGATCTTTGCCACGATCGATCAGGTCCTGAGTAGTTATCTGCTGTGCCCCTATTCGCTATCGCGTCGCCGGGGCAATATGAACGCGGGCGCCATCGTCGGCGCGTACTTGGTGTTCGACGAGTTCCACCTCTTCGAGCCAACATCCACGCTACCGACAACGCTGGAAATGCTCAAAACGCTCGGGAAAGTCGCGCCATACATTCTGATGACAGCAACCTTTTCCGAGTCGATGCTGTCAGGACTCGCGCAGCAGTTGGGTGCCGTGATCGTGCCAGACAACGACACATCGCGGCTCGAGATGCAAGCGTTGCCATCACAGGACAAGACACGCCACTACCGCATCGGCGAGGAGCC
>JAXDDP010000206.1:0-6388 GCA_034676785.1 Anaerolineae bacterium
GCGAGATGAGATCTCGATCCTCCAGGCGCGCGAGCAGCGTGTACAGGGCGCCCTGCTTGATGTGCCAAACGATACCCAGACCCGCGGCCTCGGAGAGGCGCTGGTGAATCTCGTAGCCATGCATAGGTCGTTCGGCGAGGAAGCCGAGGAGGCTCCACTCAATCGTCAGGGTCGATTCAGCTATCTGGCTCAATGCTCAATCCCCGAGTACTCATGGTCTGAGTATACGGGACCCACAGGGTCTGTCAAGGGCAAGATGCGTCACCCTGGAAGGTTGGTCCCTGTGCTATACTCGAGGTGCAGGACAGGTAGTGCGAAGCCCCGGGGCATCGTTGAGTGGGCTGAGCAGGAGGCCCCAGGCCACAAGCCTGCGCGGAGGAATATGGTCGATCTGTTTGCCGTGACAACGCGAGGGCTTGAAACGGTAAGCGCCGCGGAGCTAGCAGCGCTGCCCGGCGTAACCGTTGGCACCACAAGCTACCGCCGGGTGACGGCGCGCGTAGCAGCGCCAGACCCAGCATTGCTGGCCCTGCGCACGATCGATGACCTGTTCGTCGACGTGGCGACGTGGGAGGCCATCGGGCCGGAGCGTGCTGCACTTGCCACGCTGAGGGCGTGCAGCGCTCGCCTTGACCTTCGGCCGGCGGCGGCTACCTGCGGAATCGTGCGCGCTCAGTCGATCCCACACGCACCGGCTTTCTCAGTCACGGCGAACTTCGTCGGCCGCCGCAACTACACCTCAGACGAGATCAAGGTGGCGTGCGCCAGAGCTATCGAGGATCGCCATCGCGGCTGGACCTACACATCCGACGATCGCGAAGCCGACCTCAACGTGCGTGTGTTCGTCGAGCACACGACCGCGCACGTCGGCATCAGGTTGGCAAGCGAGCCGCTGCAGAACCGGCCCTACAAGCAGGACCATGTGCCGGGTTCCTTGCGGCCTCAGGTGGCTGCCGCGATGGTCTGGCTGGCTGGCGTGCGTCCTGGGGACCGCGTCCTGGATCCATGTTGTGGTGCCGGCACGTTGCTGGTCGAAGCTGCCTTTCGGGGAGGCCACACGCTGGGCGGGGACCCGGATCCCACGGCACTGCTTGCAGCCTACGGCAATGCCGCGACAGCGCGTGCGCGCGTCAGCCTTCAGCGTTGGGATGCTCGCGCTCTGCCGGTCGCGGATGGCACAGTGACGTGCGTCTTGACCAACCCACCCTGGGGCCGCAAGGTGGCCATCGAGGCTGACGCGGAAGCCTTCTACGCGGCGATCGGACGCGAGGTCGCCCGTGTGGCAACACCAGATGCGCGTATCGTGGTTCTCACGTGGGTCCCGGAGTGGGTTCGCGCCTGGGGTCTACGGGTCGTGAGCGAACTCGAGATCAGTCTCTACGGACGCACGCCTTACGTGATGGCGCTTGTTCGTTGATCGACCACGAGTCTATAGCTCGAAGTTGCCCTCTGCCTCGGGCTGGTACAGAACCTCGCGGATCTTCAGGCGCCGTGTCCCATCCGGTACAACCCATGAGAACGTGTCGCCCACGCGGTATCCCAGCACCGCGGTGCCGATCGGCGCCAGCACCGAGATCTTGGACTGGGAAATGTCCGCATCCCGGTGGAAGACCAACGTGAACACCATCTCCTCGTCCGTATCGAGGTCAACTACGCTGACTCTGGAGTTCATGGTGACGACATCCGGGGGCACCTCAGTCGGTGCGACGATGTGCGCCCGATCCAGCTCAGCCACGAGGCCGTCAAGATGCTCGTTCCCTCCGCGTGCTGTGGTACGCCGGACATCATCGATCTGGTCGCGAAGACGCACCAAGTCGTATTGGGTTACATAAATCGAACGCTCGTTCACGCTGTAAGCTCCCTGTGAGATAGGCGTAGTATACGCGGGCTTTCGAATTCGCCAAGCCCTCACTCACCTCCTACTCCAGGCCACTACTCGGTGTACAGAGCGATACCCAGCGTTCCCGGGCCACCGTGCGTGCCCACCACGGGCGTCAGCGCCCGCGTATAGAGTGTCTTTGGGCGTAGGCGTTCAACAACCATCTCCGTGAACTCGGGAAGCTCGCCGTCAGCCTCTGCGTGGATCATCGCCAATGCCGCAGGCTGGCGCCCCTGAAGGCGCGCCTCCGCTATCTCGACGATCCGCCGCAACGACTTGGCGCGACTGCGTACCTTTTCCAATGCCTCAACGCGCCCGTTCTCGATCGTGAGCACCGGCTTGAGGTTCAGCGCCGATCCGAGAAGGCGGGAAGCGCTCCCGATGCGTCCGCCGCGATGCAGGTACTCGAGCGTATCGACGGCAAAGAGCACGTGACTGGACGCAAGGCAGCGGCCAGCAGCGGCGATGGCGTCCTCGATCGTCCCACCGGCGTCGGCAACGGACTTGGCAGCCAGAACTTGCAGTCCGGTCCCCATAGAAACTGATCGCGAGTCGACCAACTCGATCCGCAGTTCGGGACGCACCTCGTTTAGCCGTGCCCTGGCCTGTACTGCCGAGGACATCGTTCCGCTCAGGTCGGCGGAAACGAGTATGGCAAGAATCTCGTCCACTTCGTGACGCTCGGCCACCTGTTCGAAGAAGTCGATGAAGGCTCCCGCCGAAGGTTGCGACGTCTTGGGGAACTCCTTGCGCTCCTTCAACCACCGGTAGAACGTATCAGCATCCAGGGTGACGCCATCGATGTAGGACTCCTCGCCCCAATGAACGGTGCACGGGATAACAGGTATGCCTAACGACTCGGCTGGTCCCGGTGACAGGTTCGAGGTGCTATCTGTGACCACGGCAAAGCGACCCATCTCCTCTCCTCCCCTCTCAACAGAATTGCTCACGCACTGGAGACCTGAATGACGTTGCGGACATCACGACCCATGGGTGTCATAACACGCCTGCGCCAACGAAGATACGCACCGGTCTCGGCAGGACCCGTTGTGCCCTATGGAGCACAGCAAAGGGCGTTATACTACACGCACGTCGGCTTCTCAGCAAGATCTCGTCCAGCAGGTGCCGCGCACCTACAGGCGCCGTGCACTTACGGGTGCCGTGCACTTACGGGTGCCGTGCGCTTAAGGCGCCGCGCGCGTGGGCCGCCGCGCACGGCGCGCCCTGACCACGGAGGTGACCCATGATTGACCCACAGCTCAGTGGGCGCGTCGCGCTGATCACCGGAGCCAACCACGGCATCGGCGCAGCCACAGCGATTGCCCTCGCCGCCCAGGGCGTCCGCGTCTATCTGACCTATTACAGAGCCGTCCCTGCCCACACGCCCGACCAGCTCGCCCAGGCACAAGCGCTGGGAATCGGTGGCCCGGCCCTCTATGAGGCCCGTCAGCAGCAGGCAGCAGACAAGGTCGTCGACCTGATTCATGCAGCGGGTGGCACGGCGGTTGCCTCTGAAGCCGACTTGAGCGAGCCAGACACCATCCCAGCTCTGTACACTGCATGTGAGCGCACATTGGGGCCCGTTGACATCCTGGTCGCCAACCACACGCATTGCGTCCTGGAGACTTTCGACCCGGCGCGGGAGACCAGTATCGGGTTTGCTGTTCGCAGCACCACGGCGGCAAGCATCGATGCGCACTTCGCGGTCAACGCACGGGCGGTGGCACTCCTCATGGCGGAATACCTCCACCGCTACCTCGCACGCGGCGCAACCTGGGGACGCATCGTCACTGTGAGTACAGATGCGGCCCACGCCCATCCCTCGAACATCAGCTATGCCGCCAGCAAACACGCAATCGAGTCGTACAGCCGCTCAGCAGCCGCGGAGATGGGACACTATGGAATCACGGTCAACATTGTCGCGCCGGGGCCGATTCAGACCGGATACCTGACACCCGACCAGATCTGCGACATCGCCGCCGGAACGCCACTGGGTCGTGGTGGGGAGCCTTCGGATGTGGCAGACGTCATCGTCTTCCTGGCTTCGGAGCAGGCGCGCTGGCTGACCGGCCAACTGCTCTATGTAGGTGGCGGTTGGCGGATGTCTCAATGACGCCACGCCGTGTGCTGTTCCCGCTGGGATTGGCCGTGTGCCTCTCCCTGTTTGGTGACCTGACGCTCTATGCCGTGCTTCCAAGCGAGCGTGAGGCCGTCGGCCTCAGTCTGGCAGCGGTCGGCGTCATGCTGGGGGCCAACCGCCTCATCCGCATCCCGGGCAACCCTCTGGTCGGAGCGCTCTTCGACCGCTTCGGGCGCCGGCGTCTGTTCCTGCTGGGAATGGTCCTGGGCGTCGCCTCGACGCTGGGCTATGGCATGGTCACCGGAGTCCTGCCCTTTCTGGCGATGCGCATCCTGTGGGGGATTGCCTGGACCCTGATCAACATCGGCGGCATCACGATGGTACACGATATCAGTACACCTCAGAACCGCGGACGCCTTGCTGGCACCTACAACGCGTGGATGCTGGCGGGCTTCGCCATCGGCCCTCTGCTCGGCGGCCTTCTGGTCGACAGCATTGGTTTCCGGGCCACGATGCTGATCTACGCTGCAGCTGCAGCCGGAGGGCTTGCCTATGCTGCCCTGGCGCTGCCAGAGACGCATGTCGCTGGTGATGCGCCGCCGCGCCAGATCTCGGCCACGTCGAGGCTGACAGCCCTCATGAGAAGCGCAACCGAGGCGTTCCATGGCAGCCCTCAGCTACTGGCGGTCCTGCTTCTGGCCCTGGTCTTCCAGTTCGTTGGCGAGGGCATCGCTCTGTCAACGCTGAATCTGCTGCTCGTCGAACGTTTCGGCGAGCAGGTTGCTATGGGCGCGCTGCTCTTGGGCGTTGCCTCCGCCACCGGCATCCTGTCGGCATTGCGCTCTCTGATCGCTGGCGCAGCCGGACCGGCTGCCGGCCTCATCTCGGACCGTCGCAATGACCGGTCGCTCATCATGGCCGGCAGCCTTATCCTGGGTGTCGGTAGCTTCGGGCTCCTGGCCATGGCGCGCAGTCTGCCGCTGGTCATCGCCGCGGTCGGGTTGAGCGCAGTCAGTGCGGGGGCAGGCCTGGCCACTCTGACAGCGGCAGTCGGCGACCTGGCACCCAGAGAGCGGCGCGGCGTCGTCATCGGCACCTATGCAACAGCCGGTGACATCGGTGCCGCAGCCGGGCCATTCCTCGCCTACGCGCTGGTTGCTGTCATCCCCCTGAGCTGGCTCTACCTCATCTGCGCGCTGGCCTTCTGCGCCGGGTTGCTGGTTCTTCACCGCCTGCGGTAGCCCCACCTTCCTCCAACAGAAGCCTCTGAACGGGGCCGAATCTCATAGGAGAACGGCCCCGTGCCATCCTTGCGGGCCCATCCTAACCATCCAGAGGCCGAAATCGGCCGGAATTCCTCCAGAGATAGACACCTCTAACCCCCATCGTCATAAAGTGAGAATCAGGTTTGCGTGACTTCATGAAGTTCCTAACCATTGATACTTGCATTTTTGGAGTTCCATTGTATAATTGGGACAATGAAGGAAGGACAACTCGGCGGGGGAAGTCCTCAGGTGCTTAGGGAGGCGAAAGAAATGAACCAGAGTCGTTGGCAGACATCAGCAGTCCGCACCGTAGTCGTCGTCCTATTGATCATGTCCCTGCTCGTCACCGTGCAGGCCGTCGCCGCAGCTTTCATCGTTCCAACCACACCGGAGCTCGTTGGTCCGTCGGGTCCGTTCCTGGTGAACCTGGAGTCCGTCGTCTTCAATGCCGACCACACCAGCGACTGGACTTATAAGGTCGCGGTGTCTACGACGATAGCAAACGCTGTCAGTCACACGTCATTGGGACTGCTGGATCCGGACTGCGTGATAACGGATTACTGGGCCAGCGAGACCTTCCGGACCGAGCCATCGACGTATGAGAACGGCCACGAGGTAGTGAAATTCGAGGTGCTATCGAAGGATGGTATCAAGCAAGCTGGTGAATTCTATACCTTCACCTTCAGGATTCTGGGCGCCAACACCCAAGAGCTGGACCCTGATGGCACCTATGTCGCGGTGAAGTATGGCACCAATCCGCTCGCCGAAGGGATGGTCGCTGGCGCAATCTGCGGGACAACGGCAGTTGACCTGACCTCGGTCAAAGCACAGGCAGGTATGCCATCATCGATGATCCTGATCGTGCTGGGCCTTGGCGCGACGATCGCCTCGGCCGGCGTGCTCCGCAAGGTGAGCCGCGCGTAGGCGCAACCACCCAGTTGGACAAGCGTGAACCCGACACCGGGGCCGGCCTGTCCAGGCCGGCCCCGGTCTGTTGTGTTACTCACTCGGCGCCCACCCGTAACACGCCTGCCACACACGCGTGCATCCCTTGACTTGTGCATCCTGGCACTTTGACAGTATAATGTGATTGGGCAAGACTGTGCTGTGGAATGCCTTGACAAGGAGGCTGCATCACGATGAAATCGAGACTACGCCTGATCC
>JAXDDP010000106.1:0-10760 GCA_034676785.1 Anaerolineae bacterium
ACGTGGGCGACGGCCCACCCCACATCAAGTTCGTGCAGCTTCTCGGGCACGGGCACGCCGGTCTCACGATCCCAACCAAGCATGCCGTAGGCCATGTGCATCGCGTCGCGCAACTCGCCCGCATCGATCGCGGACTCCGCGAGGGCACCGCTCGTCGTGGGCATGTGGCTGCGGGCCGCCAGGTGGTCATCTTCTGGGCCGAGGCCCTCCCTGGCGTTGAAGGCCCGAGCCAGCGTCCAGGCCCGTTCTCCCACCTTCAGCAGCTCGACAGCGGTCACATCCCATCCCGTGGCCGCGCGCACAAACCGCAGCTCCTCATCGTCGGTCCAGGGCACGAAGAGGCAGAGGCAGAGACAGTTCAGGGCGACCTGACGCAGTGACTGGTAGAGCGAGGCGCGCACCTTGGCCGGGCCGAGGCTCTCGAGAGCAATCGGCTCCAACACACCCATCCCGCGCAACTTGCCGTTCTGTGTGAAGCCCTGCTCGTCGGGATGGACCATCCCCGTGTCGTGGAGCGAGTGGCAATGGTCTGCACCCGTAGGCGAGATGGCATATCCAATCGCCATGCCGCGCTTGAGACGCGGCTCGTGCATCGGATACTCCTGCCCCTTGGCCTGGACTGCCCAGGCTTCACTGCCATGACCGATGGCGCGAGCCGCGCGCAGGGAGCCCTCGGCAAGCAGATCCCCGATGCCCTCACGCCGCGCGATCTTCCCCACCATCTGGATGACGGCATCGCCGTTGCCGAAGCGCAGGTCGATACCGTCGGTGTCGTTCAGCGTGAGCAGTCCTCGCTCGAAGCACTCCATCGCGAAGGCAATGGTCACGCCGGTGCTGATGGTGTCGAGCGCGTAGGCGTTGCAGAGCTCGGTCGCCTTCGACACTGCGACGATGTCGTTAACCCCACAGGTCGAGCCCAGCGAGCCAATCGACTCGTACTCGGGACCACCGTAGACTGGATCGACCGAAACCGGTCCGTCGACTTTGACCACTTTCTTGCAGCGTACGGCACACGCGTAGCAGCCCTCCATGCCCGTGCCGATGACCGGCATGAAGTGATCGGCGCTCAGGGCATCGACGCCCTCAAAGTCGCCATCCCGGAAGTTGCGCACCGGCAGGTTGCCACTGGCAAGGCCACCGTCGAGACCTACGCCCGTGCCCCACGTATGTAACCCCTTCGCGCGCTCGCCTGCACTGACACCCTGCGCCATGTCGCGCGCGAGCGCCATCACAGTCTCGGGATCGTGCGACTCAAGCCCCCGTGTGCCAAGCGCAGCAACAGCCTTGAGCTTCTTGGAGCCCATCACGGCGCCAAGGCCGGTCCGTCCGGCAGCGTCTTTGGTGCCGCTCATGATGCAGGCATACCGCACGAGTGCCTCGCCGCCCGGCCCGATCATCGCCGCCTCCACACGCTGGCTGCCCAGCTCGGCACGCAGTGCTGCTTCGGTCTCCTTGGTAGGCATGCCCCAGAGCGCGGATGCATCGCGGATCTCGACCTCGCCGTCTTTGATCCAGAGGTAGACCGGCCGCGAAGCTACGCCCTCGATGATGAGCGCATCGAACCCGGCACGTTTGAGTTGTGCCCCGAAGTTGCCACCCGCCTCGGCTGCCCCGAAACCACCCGTGAGGGGTGACTTGGCGCCAACCGCGGACCGAGACGCTCCCGAGATCGGCAGTCCCGTGAGCACACCGGGCGCAAAGACCAGTTTGTTCTCCGGCCCCAACGGGTCGGTGCCAGCCGGCACCTCTCTGAGCAGCACATCGGCGATGATGTTCCATCCACCGAAGTAGCGCCTGAAGTAGATGGGGCCAGGCGACTCGATGCTGACGGTCTCGTCGGCCAAGTTGACCCGCAGGATCCTGTTATGGAAAGACTGTGCCACGATGCTTGCCTCCCACTACCCCAACGTCGTCTCTTCGCCCTCGGTTGTGCCGCTCTTCTCGGGCTTGGACCAGTCGATGTGCTCAAGATCATCGATCGTATGGGTCTTGCGCCACTCGTCGAAGTCGGCCTCGATCGCCTCTGTCCACTTGGTGTCCATCTGACTGGAGTTGTAGATGCCCTCCCGCAGACGCTGGTGGCTGAAGTGCTCGCGAAGCTGCGTGCGCTCGGAGTGCTCGACTACCTCTTCAGCCAGATGCGGTGGGATGAAGAGCACCCCGGTCATCGTCGCCAACACCACGTCGCCAGGCATACAGGTGGCCGCGCCAATGCGGCAGGGCACGTTCATACCGACCAGGGTCACGTTGCGGATAGGGGTCGGATCCATGCCCTTGCAGAAGGTGACGCAGTTGGGGATGTCGATGATCTGCTCGGCGTCACGGATACCACCGTAGATCACCTGACCTCGTTTCGTGCGGGTCGCGATCGCGGTCGACAGGTTGGCACCCGAGTAGGTGCCCTCGTAAACCTTGCCGAACAGGTCAATGACGATGACGTCATCCGTCTGTAGGGTCTCGATCACCCACGAGTTCATCGCGCCGATACGTCCTTCCTGCTCGTGCCCGTACTGCATCAGGTAGTCGTGAAGGTCAGGACGATGGGGCACGAAGACGCCCGTCACAGCGCGGCCTACGACTTTGTCGTAGGGACGCAGGGTGACCCAGTCGCCTTCGAACTGGAAGTGATAATCGTGACGCCACAGAACGGACCACGCCTCTTCCATCGTGACGCGCTGCATGCGCCGGATGATGTCATCGGGTACCTTCGGGCGCCCGTCCTCAAAGCGCTCACCCTCCCACAACGGCGTCAGCTGGATGATGTCCTCGCGATTGTCGAACTTCATGGTCGTTTCTCCTCTCTAGTTTGCTTTGCCCGACGCGCCGAACAGGTCAACATAGTAGTCCACGCGCTCACGGAAGGCTTCCGTGGCAGCGCGGCTGAAAGCCCAGTAGGATGTTTCGCCGGCTTTGGCAGTCTCCGCAGTGGAGGCGCCGGCAGCGCGGAAGAGATCGGTGGCGACGTTGATCTTGGAGATGCCGTTCTCGATTGTGCCCCGGAACTGCGCATCCGAACAGCCCGACCCGCCGTGCAGAACCAGGGGGATGTCCACTCGCTGCCGGATCACGCGCAACAGGTCCAGATCGATCTCGGGGTCACCCGCATAGAAGCCATGGGCGGTTCCGATGGCGATGGCGAGGAAGTCGACGCCCGTCTCCGTGACAAAGCGCTCGACGGTGTCGGGGTCGGTGAAGCCCTTCCGCAGAACGCCAAAGCTTTGGTACTCGCTCCCACTGCCCACGTGACCCAGCTCTGCCTCGACGCACAGGCCCACGGCGTGTGCGGCCCGGACGACGGCCTGTGTCTGGGCGACGTTCTCCTCGAATGGTAGACTCGAACCATCGTACATCACATCGGTGAAGCCGGCGGCGATCGCGTGCATCACGTTCTCGAAGCTCGAGCCATGGTCCAGCATCAGCGAGATCGGGACGGAGGCCTCCTCGGCGCGCGTCCTGATGTAGGCCGCCATCGCGCGACCATTGGGGCGCTCGAGTGCCCCGGAGTACAGGGCGATCATCGCAGGCGCCTTGCGTTCCTCCAGAGCCTGAATCATCCCCTCAGTGCTCTGAACATCCGCCGTGTCGAAGAGCGGCAAGGCATACCCGCCAGCCTGCGCACGCTTTAGTTCCTCCCCAATCGATACGAGTGGCATTGTTGTGACCTCCAGTGATCTGTAGAAAATCAGCGTTGCGGCGCCACAGCGTGTGGACACCTTCACGTCAAAGGGAAAGGCCCGCGGGGAAAGCTCATGCCCGCTGCAGGAAGGCTATCGTCTCCTCAAACGTGGGGATACCGGCGCGCCCCCCCAGACGGGTACACTTGAGCGCCGACACGGCGGAGGCAAAGCGAGCGGTCTCGCGCACGTCCCATCCGTGGAGTAGACCCACGATATAGGCGCCGTGGAAGACGTCGCCGGCGCCGGTCGTATCGATGACATTGCAGGAAAACGCCGGGGTATGGAAACGCTCCTCTGCACCGCCAGGATCGCGTGTCACAGTATAGGCCCCGTCGGCGCCCTCCGTCTGCACCACGATCCGTGGCCCATAGTCAAGCGCACCCTCAAGCGCACGCCAGAGATCGGTTTCCCCGGTGAGGCCCTGAACAAACCCCGAGCCGCTGATCAGCACATCGACGTGTGACACGAGATCGCGCATCGGGCCGCGGACCGGGCCATTCGTCTTGCTGCCATCGAGCACCACAGTCTTGCCGGCTGCCTGCATCCACTGCGCTGCCTGCAGCGCAGCCGCGCTGTGATAGCCATCAAGGTGCAGGTAATCGGCCGATGTGATGTAGTCGCGGTCGAGCTCATCGGGACTGACCTGGGTATCGCCGGTCCGGGAGATGCCGGCAAAGACGCGCTCACCGGTCTCGGCGTGAACGTAGACGATGACGACCTGGTTCTCGGGAATGTCGCGGTAGATCAGGTGCCTCAGATCGATGCCGACCTCTCGAAAGGAGCGCATCTTCAGGTCAGCGGCCTCGTCGTTCCCCACCGTGCCGACGAAACCAACGCGGGCGCCGAGTTTGGCAGCAGCGACCATCGCCGTGCCGACCGGCCCCCCACCCTGAAAGCTGAAATCGCTGATCCGTGTCCCATGTTCCCAGGTGGGCATGTCCTTCAGGCGCAGGAGGACATCCAGGGTAGCCATACCGAGGCCGACGATCTGGAGAGGATGAGGCGTCATGAACGTTGTCTTCGCTCCGTGATGGTTTGGTGGTTCGGCATCGGACCTCGCCCGAGACCCACAGAATTCCTACACTACTCGTACGGCAAAGGTTGTCAAGCGGTCGCCTGCCCCGACGGTGTTGCACGCAGCGGGGATGCCCTATAATCCTGAAGCATGAGAAAACACAAAGACCCGGCATCCGTACGGACACGCGCTACCCTACTGGCGGCTCTCGTGGTCGCCCTGGTCCTGACATCTTGCCTGCCCCCTGCGGCAGACGGACCCTCCAACCTGGTGCAGATCACGGTGCTCTACACCAACGATGAACACGGCTGGATCGCGGCGGACAACCGGCGTGGCGGCGCTGCCGGGATGCTTACCCGGTGGCGGGAGCAAGAGGGTTATACCGACGATGGGCCTTTCCTGGTGTTGAGCGGGGGCGATCTTTGGACCGGGCCAGCGCTCTCCACGTGGTTCGATGGCGAACCAGCGGTCGACGTGATGAACCTCATGGGCTACGACGCCGCGGTGATCGGAAACCACGAGTTCGATTTCGGGCGTGAAGGGCTGCGGCTGCGCGGCGATCAGGCCGAGTTCGCCTTCCTCGGAGCCAACGCACTCGATGCCAGGGCCGGCGCACCCATCGACGAGGTCCTTCCCTACGTCATCGAAGAGGTCGCGGGCGTGCAGGTCGGCATCATCGGCCTCGCCTCCCGACGAACCCCGCGAACGACCATGCCCACGCACGTCGCGGGGATCGAGTTTGCGGACTACGATCGCACGTTGGAGCGCGTTGTCCCCCAGGTGAGAGCTGAAGGCGCGGACGTGGTGCTCGCGATTACCCACCTCTGCGTGGATGAGATGCGATCGCTTGTCGCCACAGCCGCCAGGCTCGACGTTGCCATGATCGGTGGCGGGCACTGCAACGACCGTGTGGCCGAAGTCGTTGAAGGCGTGGCGCTCGTGGAGGCAGCCTGGCAATACGCGGCCTATGGTCGCGTTGACCTGACGGTCGATCCTGCGTCCGGCGACGTGCGCGATGTCGCTGTAGTTCTGAAAGACAACCCGCCAGGGCCGGCAGATGCCGAAGTCGAAACGATCGTGGCACGTTGGCAGGCAGAACTCGACGACGAGCTGATGGTCACGATCGGCTACACCGAGGACGGCATCAAGCGTGGGTCCTACGCGATGGCCAACATGGTGATGGATGCCTGGCTCGCCGCTTACCCAGCCGACGTCGCGATGAGCAACCCTGGTGGCTTCCGCCAGGACATCGACCGGGGCGAGATCACGCTTGCCGACGTAGTCGGCGTGATGCCCTTCGACAACACCCTCGTCGACGTGGCGTTGACAGGGGAACAGGTCATCGCCAGTTACCTGCACGGATCCAGGCGCCCACCCATCGCCGGACTGGAGCACGAAGGAGCACACTACACCGTCAATGGGAAGCCGCTCGATCCCAAGGCCACCTATCACGTGCTCGTCAACGACTTCATGTACGCGGGCGGAGACGGCTATGCCTTCGCCGACTATGATCCCGATGCTTACATGACGAGCATCGACTGGCGCCAGCCGGTCATCGACTGGATCACGGTGCTAAGAACCACACGCGGAAACCCGATCGAGGCCTACCTCGATACTGCGCCGCGCTGAGGCACCGGAACGACTGAAGTCGGCCCTACGAACCCTAAACGCCAGCCTAACTATGCACTAGAACGGCCACTCGCGACCCAGATAGTCACGGAGCACCAGCCGGTCCTCGTCTGCGCGCGCATCCAGGAAGAATGGCAGCGCGTAGGCCGCCGCGATCTCGGGCTCCAGATCCGCATCGTTGTTCTTCTGTCCCCCCATATAGGAACGAACCCATCCCGGGTGGTAGAGACGGAAGGTGTAGCCCTCAGGGCGTAGATGGTTGAACATCAGCTTGACGCCCATGTTGAGCGCAGCCTTGGACATGCAATAGGCATACCACGCCGTGCGCTGTGCCATGCCCACACTCCCAGCCTCAGAGGAGACGAAGCAGAGCCGCTTCAGGTCGCTCTTCCGGGTGAGGGGCAGGAAAGCCTCAACGGTTCGCAGGGGCCCGAGGGCATTGACGTTGTAGAGGCGATGCATCTCGTCATAGTCTTGCGGCTCGCTGATAGGAATGCGCGAGGTACGGGACGAGACGCCCGCGTTGTTGATGATCACGTCAACCCGGTCGGTGCGCGAAGCCACCGCTTCGGCGGCTGCTCGCGCGGACTCGATCGAGGCCACATCGAGCGGCACGATGTGCAGCTGGCCTGGATGCTGCTGAGCAAGCTGCCCCAACTCGGGCCAGTCGGGCATGTACTGTCCGGCAAAGACCTGCCAACCCCGGGCGCAGAGCCCTGCCACCAAGGCCTGTCCGAGCCCCCGGTCAGCGCCGGTCACGAGTGCAGTCTGGGTCATGGGAAGCCTCCTGTGTGAAATAGCGAATGAGCGCATCGGCGAATGGGCGAGTCCGGAATCATAGAATCCAGAACCAGAGAATCGAGCATCAGCAGCCCCAGAGGGCCAAGGATACGCGCGCTGTCAGCGCCATCAGCGCCCCACGGGATCAGGAATTACCACGAGGCGCGACGCGCAGTGATGGCAAGGCCACCAGACGGAAGGACATCCAGCAGCCAGGCGACCTCATCGTCCGTGAGCTTGCCCTCGATCAGCAGCGGCTTGACCTCCAGAATGCGCCGGAAGGTCGGCAGAAGCGCCCGCAACGTGGGTACGTTGGGCCCCTCCTCCAGGATTACCTGAATCGCATGCGGCAGGGGCGTCTCAAGAAGGGCGTCGACCGTATGCATCGAGCACGAGTGCAGGTGGATGATCGAGGTGTCAGCGCCTTCGCACGTCTGCAGGTCATACGCGACAAACCAGTCGCGGTAGAGCTTGGCCGAGAGGAACGCCGAGGCATCGCATTGTGTGCGCACCACCGTACCCGGTGCCCAGATGCCGAAGTAGCTCACAGTACCACCGGCAACCGGCGCAAATCGCCGCAGCAGCCCGTTATGGACCTCGGTGAAGAGGTCAGTAACCTCGTCTAGGAACCGGCGCATCCGGTCGGGGTGATCGTAGAGCGAGTAGATCATCAGCTCGGGACCAAGGACAGCTTCAGCCAGGTCACTGGGCCCGCGCAGGATCGGAGCCACAGTCGCGGCCCTGCCTCCGGAGCGCTCGACGAGAAGCTCCGTGATCTGCATCAACAACCGGAACCAGGCGTCCTGGCGGTGGGCAGCGACCCCGTGCCAGTCCTCCCAGCCGTCGACAAACCGGTGCGTGCGCATGCTCCCACCCTGGATCAGAGCCTCCACGGGGTTCCCGAGGATTGCCTCAAGCCATGGGACGCGCGTGAAGGGTTGGACGATGGCAAAGGTGTCGCCCACGATGTGGATCGTTCCGGGCTCACGGGCAGCGCCGACCAGACGCTCCACGTCGACCCTCTCGGGCGTCAGGCGCGTATCCTCTGTGGCATCGATGCCACCAACGAGCGGCAACCAGAGCGTCCCGAGCGGTTCGCCCTCGACACGCGTCACCAGCGTCTCCTCGCGCCGCCACCAACGGCGATGGCGCTCGACCAATGCCATTCCTGCTTGATCTAGGGTGATCGCTTGCATAGGTCCCGACACTCCTTTTCGAACGTCAATGGTCAGTTAAGCTGGTATCTGGGGTTCGTAGGTGCGAATTCAGTCGTTCCGGTGCCTCAGCCGACGCGCCCAGCAGACGCGCCCAGCAGACTGGGCGGTGACAGAACCGCTGAAACGGTTCTGCCCGACGCGCGTTACAGAGCCATTGCACCGCTGGGCACGAAGCGCACCGGCACCCCGGGCAGTCGTTCGGCAAGGAGGGCAGCCTGCCGACGCATCGCCGGGCTCTCGCTGACGCTGTGGAGCGTCTCGATCACCGGCAGGCCCATCTCCAGCGCCGCGATCACGATGAACTCGCTCATCTCCCCGATGATCAACGCCTCGGCGCCCAGATCGCGCGCCGCCTGAGGCATGTGCAACTGGTTCTCACCGAATCCCCCAATCAGAAACGCAAACCGGCGAATCCGCTTGGCCCCATCACCGAACAGCCGGCACCCATCGAAGCCCAATCGTTCGACAGCGAGGTCACGCAGAGCCGACACTGTCCACGCCTCCGGAAGCTCATTCACGGAGAAGAAGCGTTGGCGTGCCACCTCGCGTAACCCCGGAATCCCGAGCACGGCCACAGCCTGATCTGCGACCCCGTCACCCCGCAACGCGTCCCAATTCGAGTGGCTGCGGTAGACCACCATTCCGTGGCGATCGAGCAACGCGCGGCGGATGCCATTGGACGCGATTTCGTCAGGGCCAGGCCCGTCGTACCAGGGGCTCTCCTGCGGATCGACCCAGATCGCCTCGTGGCAGATGAGCATGTCGAGCCCCTGAGCAGCACAGGATTCGATGCTTCCCGCGTGGACGTTCCAGAGGCACGCCACGCCCCTGATCTCCCGGTCTGGATCGCCATAGAGGAACCCCAACTGGTCACCGGGGATGCCTGATTCGATGGGCGCAATCGCTTCGAAGACATGGGCCACGTCTCGTGCTGTCGTCATAGTCCCACCTCCGTGACAAGTGTAGTCACTCTTCCGCAGCGGGCGAATGACCCACAACGACCCAGGGGAGCTGCAGTGCGCACACCGTCGGCCCCCCAGTTACAGTCCACAGTGACCTGTGCCGTTCCAACGCCATTTGACGCAAACAGCGATGTGCCTAAGCTACAAGCCAAGCAGACCCAGGAGGTGGACCCACAATGTACACGCTCAGGAACGATGGCCTTGAGATTGCCATCCTTGATCCGGTAGCTGACCGAGAACGGCTCGGGACACGCTACTGCACCGGGGGCTACATCTTCAGCATCACCGACGCCAAGCTCGGCGATCTGATGAGCGGCCCAACCCATCCCGGCAGCTTCAACATCTTCGACGGCCAGGGCATACCCGACAGCTTCAACCTGAGCCCGCTGCTGGCGGGCCCGGCGCCAAGGCACCCGCATCAGCCGCTGCCCGAGACACAGCGCGACGCGCTGGCCCTTGTGCTGGGCATCGGCGTCTGCGACCTGGACAGCAGTACCGTTGTCGAGTGGTGCGACTGGACCGTCGACGCGAGCGAATCAACCATCAAGTTCTCGACCCACCATGCCTTCAGAGGATACAGGGTCGACCTGGTGCGCACCGTCAGCCTTCTGGGTCGGACCGTGCGCTCGTGGACGCAGGTGCGCAACGGCGGACGGCCCATCGCCATTCGCTGGTTCCCCCACCCCTTCTACCCGCACCCGGAGACCGATGAGCTGGTGAAGTTCAACATCCTGGTGAGCTTTCCCGACAACCCCGGCTACCTGATGGCGCCAAGCGGCTTCATCAGTCGCAAGGGCTGGCCGTGGCAGATGGGGCCCTATCAGGCATTGGATCACGCCGCGACGACCAATCTTGTGGTGATGCAGAAGCACCCGAAGCTGGGCCTGGTCGGCGCGACGTGCAGCTATGTCCCCGGCTTCTTCCCCATCTGGGGCAACGCCAACACCTTCTCCTGGGAACCCTTCCACGAGCGCGGCCTCGCGCCGGGTCAGGAGACGGCCTGGTGGATTGACTACGAGTTCTAGATCACGGACTCGTCGGGCGGCACGGATTCCACAGACCTGAGCCCTCCCTCGGGCGTCGTGGAATCCGTGTCGCCGTTGGCCTAGACAACACGATGATGCTGGTCGATTTCGCGCCGCGCGATCTCCACGGCCCGGCGCGCATTGCTCAGGTTGCCGTGCACCGTGTAGACGTCGCGGATGATGAACTCCACAAACACGCCCGCCGTTGCGTCCAACGTCTCGCGGATGTGGGCGGTCCACGCATCCTCATTCAAGCGCTGGTCGACACTGAGGAAGTTCGGATCGGGCTTGCGCGAGAAGACAATCTCGGTGCCGCGGAGTGCATCACCCATGAAGCGCTGGTCGCACCAACGGGAGATCGACACCTTCTTCAGATTCGGGAGCGCGCTGATATCGGCCCAGAACGGATGGGCAGGCTCGCAGCAGCCGTAGTAGACGAGGCCAACGGGCGCGCA
>JAXDDP010000109.1:0-18564 GCA_034676785.1 Anaerolineae bacterium
CCCGAGCCCTGGATGCGACCCTACGGCGACATCGATCTGCTCATCGACGAAGCAGATGCGGCTCCGCTATTGCAGGCCCTCAAAGAGCAAGGCTACACGTATGCCGAATCCGCCCGAGGACATCGCGCTTGGCACTTTCCGGCGCTTTTTCCTCCGGGACCGGGTCCGCGACTTGAGGTGCACACGGCATTGGCCCGCGAGCGCGCACGCGTCCTTTTTACAGTGTCACAGTGGCAAGAAGCCCTGCGCCCCGCAGCGGTCCACCCAAGCTTGGCGACTCCAAGCCCCGTCGATCACGTCCTCTACTTGGTGCATCATGCAGTCATCCACCACGGCCTGGAGATGGGCCTGCAAGGCTGTGCCGACGTTGGGTTCTGGACCCGGAACTGGAGCAGCGTTGAGTGGCAGGAGCTAGATGACAAGGCGAAGGACCTGCAACTCAGCAACGCTACGTCGATCTTCCTTGAGCTCACCGAATGGTTCTGGGGCGATGGCTTTCTTTCCAGGACGACGCCCCTTCTAGACACTCCTGGCGCCTTGTGGCAGAACGCGATCGAAACGATTGGCCAGGGAGCAGCCTCCGAACGTCTCCCGCATTTCTGGCGAGACCTGCCGGGCCACGACGGGCGTGGAGTCCCAAGCTATCTTCGCACGGTCATCTTTGGTGATCCGGCACAGCTCCGCGAGCTCACGCCTCGAGAACGGCTGGCGTTCTACCTACGCCGCCCCGTCGAGCTCCTACGCAACCATGGTCCTGCGCTCTGGCAGCTCGTCTATGGCGATCCAGCAACCCGCACTGCCTGGCACGCCCAGCGTGACCTCCAGGCCTGGCTCCGCCAAGGATGATACCTCGATGACCGCCCGATCCCGGTCCCTTCGCTCTTCCTTTCCTTCCCGCTTCTTTCGACTTTCCGCCCATTCTCTGGTTCTTGCATTCTTCGATTCTCTGATTCCCTGATTCCCAGACTTCCTGGAGGTTCGTATGCGCATCCTGGTCACTGGCGGTGCCGGCTTCATCGGATCCCACGTCGTTGACGCTTATATCGCTGCAGGCCACCACGTCGCCGTCGTCGACAGCCTCACCAGCGGACGTCGCGAAAACCTCAATCCCGAGGCGACATTCTATGAAGTCGACATCCGCGACACGGAGCTCCTGCCCGAAGTCTTCGCGCGTGAGACGCCCGACGTCGTTAATCACCACGCGGCGCAGGTCAGCGTCAGCCGGTCCGTCAGCGAGCCACTCTTCGATGCCGAGGTCAATGTCCTGGGGACGCTCAACGTGCTTGAATGCACCCGCGCCCAACAGGCGCGCACGGGGACGCCCGTGCACCTGATCGCCATCTCGAGTGCAGCTGTGTATGGCCCCCCTGCGTACTTGCCCGTCGACGAAGCCCACCCGGTCAAGCCACTCAGTCCCTATGGCGCCAGCAAGAGCGCCACTGAGATCTACCTGACCGTCAACCGCGAGACACACGGACTCAAGACGACGGTCCTGCGTTATGGCAACGTCTATGGCCCGCGCCAGGACCCCTATGGCGAAGCCGGTGTCATCGCCATCTTCATCAGCAAAATGCTCGCCGGTGAAACCCCGGTTGTCAACGGAAGTGGCGAGCAGACCCGCGACTTCGTGTACGTGGGCGATTGTGCGCGCGCGAACGTCTGCGTCGCTGAGGCTGGCATCGCAGATCCAGGGCCCTTCAACATCGGAACGGGCGAGGAGACCACCATTAACCACCTGGCCGCGATCATCAAGGAGCTGAGTAGTTTCGGGGGTGAGATCGCCCACGGACCAGACCGACCCGGCGACGTGTTCCGAAACACCATCGATAGTTCCCGAGCACGCCTCGCCCTTGGGTGGGTTCCGTCCGTGGACCTTCGAGAAGGCCTGGCACGCACTATCGCCTATTACCGGGGTGCGTGAGTGCGCGTATGGGCATGGTCGCCTCCCCTCAGCCATTGCGTATAAAATAGATACCAGTATAATAAATAGTGTGCGGGGACCGGGTAGGCTACACGGGTATCGCGAAGCACCCGGATAGATCGTGCCGCGAGGGAGGAGCTTGGCAGATGCATAAAAGAACGTGGGGAGCGTTTCTGTACGCTGCGCTGAGTGTGGTCCTGTGCCTCACGGCTGTGCAACTGGTCATGGCCTCAAGCCTTGATGCGCGAGAGGTCGATCCGGCAGGGAATGGTCAGGTAGCAGCGACGCCTTCGCGTCTGGCTCCAACCGGCGCCATTCACGGAGACGACCTGGCCGGTGTGCAGTTGGTTGAGAGTTCCGAGAGTCGCATGGTGCTCCTGGCAACTGCTAGCGCCCCCGACATCACGACGGTGACGCTGCCGGATGGCAGCACTTGTCAAGAGATCTCGTTGCCCGGCTACCAATCACTGGGTGAGTCCGGCGGACCTGCCTTGCCGGTTGCCCGTGCGGCCTTGGGTATTCCCATCCCATCCGATCCTGTGGTCCGTCTCGTTGACTCAGAGCTCACGGAGTTGCCGGGGATCTACAACCTCTGTCCCGAACCCAGCCCGATCCTGGATCTGAGCGCACCCGATGAGGATCCATCGGCACAGCTAAAGGGCTGGGAACGCGTAGCCGATCCAGATATCTATGGCACAGATCGGTGGCTGCCCGCTTCACCGGTCGAGATTGCGGACACGGGTCTCATCCGCGATCAGCGGGTCGCCAGAATAGCCCTCCACCCGCTCCAGTACAACCCAGTCTCCGGCAGGATTCGCCTTTACACCCGCATGACGGTTGAGATCTTCCTCAATGCGGACATAACTGCCACCGAGGCAGCACGAGCCTTCGCTCCGTCAACTACGGGGCAGGCCTTTGATGCGCTACTGCGCGCTCAGCTCATGAACTATGATCAGGCCAAAGCGTGGCGCCAGGCACCGTCCACAAATCCCACTCCGATCTCTTCTGAGGCAATGCAAGCAGTGGGAGCCGACAACCCGATGTATAGAGTAGAAGTCCGGGATGCCGGTCTATACAAACTCACCTATGCTGACCTCCTGGCTGCGGACCCTTCCGTCGATCTCTCAGGCATCGACCCTCGCAATCTCCACCTCTCAACGCACGGAGCGGAGGTGGCGATCGAGGTTACGGGCGAGGATGACGGTTCCTTCGATGTCAGTGACACGATCTACTTTTTCGGAGAGGCAATCAACACCGTCTACGCCAACATCAATGTCTACTGGCTGACCTGGGACACGACACCTGGGATTCGGATGGACAGAGTCGACGCCAGCCCATCATCCCCAGAACTGCCTGTCCCGACGCACTTCACAACGACGATGCTTCTCGAAGAGGACCATGCCTATCGCCGCGCGCTAGTAACTGGCGATGGAGATAACTGGTTCTGGAGCGATCTCCAGAGCAAGGGCACGCCTGTCAGCCGGTCCTACACCTTCACCATCCCGAACCTCGCGACCGCTATTGACACAACAGTGCTGGTATCCGGCGACCTCCTGGGCTACAGCGCCAATCCGCGACACTCTGGAGAGGTCCACCTCAATGGCCACAGCATCTATACGGCCACGTGGGTGCCACAAACTGAGCACCTGTTCGCGGCGACCATACCGATAACCTACTTGATGCAGGGGACCAACGTCCTATCCGTGACTGTGGGTATAGGAAACATCACGGACTATGTCGTCGTCAACCATTTCGGCATCACCTATGCGGCGACCTACACAGCAACGGACGATCTCCTCTGGTTCGAGGGCGATCAGGCCGGTACGTGGGAGTTCCGGATCGGTGGGTTCACCACTGACGCCGTACGAGTACTGGATATCACATATCCCCTCACGCCTGCACGTATCATTGGCGGACCGGCTGAGTTTGATGGCATGACCTACACTCAGCCCTTTTCACAGGCCATCGCGGGAGAACGGCGCTACCTGGCCACTGCGACCGCCCTCGCGTTGTCACCGACGCAGGTTTCGCGCGACGTTCTATCTGACCTTCGCAATACCAGCAACTCCGTGGACTACATCGTGATCGCGCACCGATCGCTCATCACCTCGGCCAACACACTTGCCAGCTATCGCGCCACTCAGGGATTACGCACACAGGTCGTGGACGTTCAGGATATCTATGATGAGTTTGGCTATGGGATCCCCGCTGCCACGGCCATACAGGAATTCCTGGCGTACGCCTATGGCAACTGGACCCCTCCGGCACCGTCGTACGTGGTCCTCTTCGGCGACGGGAACTTTGATCCGAAGAACAACCTGGGTCGAGGTGAGCCCAGCCTGATTCCCCCCTACCTCGCTGCAGTGGACCCCTGGATCAGGGAGACCGCGGCCGACAATCTCTATGTGAAGTTTGACGACGATCTAGTGCCGGATATGTTCATCGGCCGATTGCCCGCCCTGACACTCGCGCAAGCGGATGCTCTTGTCAACAAGATCATTGCCTACGAACAGCCTCCCACCACGAGCGCCTGGCACTCGCAGATACTCTTCGTCGCGGACAATGAAGACGATGGGGGCTATTTCGACGAGGATTCGGACGAGGTCGCCGATCACTATGTCCCAACACCCTACACCGTTGAGAAGGTCTACCTCGGTGTGACCCATGACATCACCTCGGCTAAGGCTGCCATCATCGACGCCTTCAACACGGGGCGTCTACTTATCAACTACGCAGGCCACGGCGCAACGCAACTCTGGGCAGGTGAGCGACTCCTCCAACTGAGCTCAATCCCGAGCCTCAACAACGCGGACAAGCTACCCTTCCTGGTGCCAATGACTTGCCTTGAGGGGTATTACATCATCCCGAGCCCGCCGGACAACAACTTCGAAGCGCTGGCAGAGGCCCTGGTGCGCCACGCTGCCGGTGGCGCCATCGCAAGTTGGTCGGCGACCGGCCTTGGGCTTGCCTCTGGTCACGATTACCTGGACCGCGGCATCTTTGAGGCAGTGTTCGATAAGGACATCATCGAGCTGGGCCCTGCCACCGCCTACGCCAAGATGTACCTGGCAACCAGTCCCGCTGGGCCGTCATACACGGACCTACTCAATACCTACACGCTCTTTGGCGACCCGGCGACCCGCCTCAACGTGCTTCCCGCCGATGTGGGCATTGCCAAGGCCGTGACTGGAAATGCAGCTACGTTCACCTGGGGTGACCCGATCACCTATACCCTCACCTACCTTAACGCCGGTCCCGCCACCGCGCACGGTGTTGTCATCAGTGACACGCTACCCGCTGCACTGACGTCGCTCGCCTGGAGCGCACACGGAGTGCCAATCACCCTGCAGGTCGGAAGCACCTACGTCTGGGACGTCGGCAGCCTGCCCGCCGGAACCGGCGGCGTCATCACGGTTACGGGCCGAATTTCTCCCAGCCTCCAGAGAACACTGGTCAACACTGTCGAGATCACGACCACGAGCCGCGAGATCGAGACCGGCAACAACCGTAGCCAGAGCACGGTGATCATTGACGCCCTGCGAGTCTATCTTCCCTTGGCGCTGCGTAGTTCGACCCAGTAGTCCTACAACACAAAAAGCGCCCCGGCGATATCGCCGGGGCGCTTTTGTTTGGCTGGGGGCGGAGGATTTGAACCCCCACATACGGATTCAGAGTCCGCTGTCCTGCCGTTAGACGAGCCCCCAATCTCTCAACGGCGCGTAGTATACCACGCTCTCGGGAAACCGCAAGAGTCCTCTCGAGCGTTGTCACAACGAACCGCAACTACTAGGTCTGGAGCCCCGTCAAAGCGCTCTGGACCTGACCACTGGCGGGCTGGCAGCGCTATGCTTCGGCGGCTGCCTCTTCGATCGTCTCTGCAACTTCCTCAACCGCAGTAGCCGCCTCGTCCGCCTTCTCCTTCTTCAGCGACTCCAACTGCACCTGCAATTCGTGGGCGCGATGCTGAAGCTCCTTGGTGGCCTCGTCCATCTTGCCCCGGGCCTCGGTCAACAGCGACTCGGCCTTCGACCGCGCCTCTTCGGCCTTCTGCGTCGCCTGCTCCGTCAACTCAATCGACTTCTGGTGGATCTGGTCGCGGGTCTCCTCGCCCGACTGGGGCGCGAACAGGAGCCCGACTGCCGTACCAACCAGAGCACCAAAGAAAAAGCCAACAACAAACGTCCCAAAATCACTATCCTGCTTGGCCATTGCTATTACCTCCCTTTGTTCCGGTGTCCACACGTGTCACATCGCGCCGTCGCGTTGCTTTCGCCACTCCCCGCACGTTGCCCAACACTTGCCCCACAGCCGAGGTGAACCCCGCCAACTTGATGAAGGGTGATACCACGTTGTGGCTGACAAACTCAGTAGTTCCCCTCACCGTTGACGCTGTGTCATTGACAGCATGAAGCAGTGGCTGCACCTCATCGCGCAAAACCTGGATCAGCACCTGGATCTGAAATAGCAGGATGATCAACGCCAGGCCGATGAGGAAGGTCTCCACAGCCACCAGGACGATCGCGATGTCGCGCACGACCTGCGTTGCCACGGGGAACTTCGCCATCAACACGATGAACGCCACGAGCAAGGCGAGGAAGCCCACCGCACCACCGATGATCATCATCTGTGTTCGCTTCGCGGCCCGCTCCTCCGCCGTCAAGGGCTTGGAGATCCTCTGGCTACCCCCGCGCTCCTCCCCAGGGGGAGTTTGGCGAACTTCCGATGTGTCAGACTCCATGGCTACCTCCTTGCATGACGTGACGAATCAATTGTACCACGCAGTCAGAGGTGCAACAAGGCGGATACACAGATAAGAGATAAAGAATTAGCGCAAAGAGACGAAAAACTACCCGCCTGTGCATAAACCAGCACTGGCAGTTGGCAACACTGCGGATGATCAGCCAGGTACACCAGACTCGCGCTAGCGCGGGGCACCCAGGGCGATGAGAGTTCCGTCACCGAAGGCGGCATACAGCCTTTCGGGCGCCAGCGCAGCGCCGGTGAAGTTACCGTTCCCACGGAACTGCACCCGCCAGATCGCACGATTCTGCTCTGGACCGAAGGCCACGCATGACGGCGCAGTGTCGAACGAGTTGCTGCAGAAGTAGGCGATGTTGCTGGCATCCACGCCCACCACCTGCCCGGAGTCTGCATAGGGGACGCTTAACTTACTGCTCAGGTGGCCATTTGCGGTACCCCAGTAGAGGCCCCGGCCCATGCCCACCGTCGTGGGACGCGCGACCAGCCACGGACGTCCGTCAGCCGAGATCCCTGCGTCGAGCCCCTCCCACGTATATGCCTCCCAATTGTACACCGTGGCCTCGTCCAGTGTCACGCCTTCGCCAACGTCACGGAGCAGCCTCACGTCGTACTGCCAATAGAGATGTCCATCGCCCGCAATGACCGCCTGAATCAGCGGAATGCCCTGTGGGGCCAGCCCCAGACCGGCAAAGGCAGGTGACCCATCAGCAGCATGGAACGCTAGATGCCGCCAGTAGACCGTCCGACCATCGGCGCTCACTCGCGGCATGTCAACCGCCACCGTCCCCGTGATCGGCGTCCGCCAGCGCAGGTCTCCGTCCGGGCGCACAGCCACCAGTTCACCGGACGACTTGTAGTAGACGTCGCCGCTCGGCGCCACCACCGCCCCACTGCCCGCCTCTGCCTCGCCCGACGCGAACTCCCAGAGAATCTGTCCGTCCGGCGTCACTGCAGCCAATCCCCCGCTGATCACGACGTAGATGGTCGCATCGCCGGCCAGAGCCGGGGTCCCAGCGGGGGACGCCGGCAGTGGGACCTCCCACCGTACATCGCCATCCTCGCCAAACGCGTACAGGCGCCCCGTGTGCACGCCCGACTCAGCCAGTGCACTGGCTGCCTGATAGATGATCCCTTGAGCATCGAGCACCGGCCCGCCCACAAAGACACCATCAATCTCGACCGACCACTGAGTCGTCGTTGTCATAGGACCCGAGAAGCTTACCAAGCGCGTGCGCCAGGGATCGTGCCCTTCGTTGGCCCAGATATGCCCACCCGGCACCTCGAGCCGGCTCACTGCGCCAGTGCCGTCAGCAGCTGGCTCATCGCCGGACGTGGGAACCGCGGGTACGCCGTCCAAGCCATCCGGCGCGCGGCTGGACTGCCAGCTAAACACCCCCACGCCAGCAGCCACCAGCACCAATCCCACCGTGGTGACTCGTCCCCAATGGCGCCGCAACCACCAAGCGCCATCCTCGACCCTCGGGATCCAGCTTCCTGCGGCACGAAGGTAAAGGCCCCGCGATCCACCAAGGGTTCGCGTCAACCGCGCCTGCAATCCCTCGCCCACCAGGTTAAACGCGAGCACGATCAGAAACACCACGGATCCGGCCGCCACCATCGCCCAGGGCTCATCCAGCACCATCCAGACGGTTGCCAGCATCTGCCCCAACTCCGGCATCTCCGAGATCCGGCGGTAGACGAAATCATCAACCTCAGCAAATATAGGGCCACCCAGATAGTAGCCCAGGAAGCCCAACCCCGCCGTCGTGACAACAGCGTGGCTCACCTCGAATGCCAACAGCATCCATATCATGGGCATGACCTGAGGTAGAATGTGCAGGATCACGATCTGAGCACCCGAGGCTCCCAGCGCACGCGCCGCCTCAACGGCCTCCTGAGCCTTGACCGTCCGTGTGCGCTCCCGCACCAACTGCGCCGTCTCAGCCCATCCTGTCACAGCCAGCCCAACCACGAAAGACCACACCCCAAAGCGGAATCCCACCGCCGTAATCACGATCAGCGCAGCGATAAGCGTCGGCACGGACAGCGCTGCGGTGATCAGGCCGTCACACAATCGTCCAATAAGGCGGTCCGACCAACCCGCCCCGATCCCGAAGATGATCCCCATCACCATCCGCAGGGCGGCGACCACAACCACCAGGACAATTGTCGGGCGCACCGACCAGAGCAGCCAACTGAAGAGATCCCGCCCCAGCGTGTCCGAACCCAGCAGATAGCCTGGAGTGAAGGCTGGATAGGGGGGTGTGAGCCACTTGCCGTCGACCTGGATGATCAGGTGGTGTTCACGCGGGTCATTTGGCGCTAGCGTCGGGCCTGCAACAGCCAGGAACAGCACCACCGCAATCAGTGCGCTCCCGATCCAGAGGGGCCAGTTGACAGTGCGAGGCCGCTTCACCCTACCTCCAACAACGCGCTCCCGATCAGCCTTAGACATCCGGCAGTTCCTCTTTGACGGATACCCGAAGGCGTGGGTCGAGGGCTCTCACAAGGACCGAGGCAACGAAATCGGCTATGAGGAAGATGGCCGCCACGATGCCCAACAATGGTGCAACAAAGCTGGGCTCCAGCAGATACGGCGAGCTGGCCATATTCGTCCTGTCAGCAGGAATCAGGGCTGATGCCAGGAATCTTCCAATGCCCGGCCAGAAGAAGAGCCACTCCACCAGGATGAGATCGGCCACCAGCGTTCGGAGCGATGTCGCAATCGTCAAGGCCACTGGCGCCAACACGTTCCTGAAGGCATGGCGGCGCTTGACGGTTCCACGCTGATGGCCCAGACTGCGTGCCGCCACAACATATGGCTTCTGCAACTCACCGGTCAACAGTGTGGCTGTGACCTGGGCAGTCTGAACGGTGGGACGCGCCATCAACGCCAGCACGGGAAACACCAGGTGCCTGTCCCAACCGAAGCCCGTCAACGGAAAGGGCAGGCCGCCGCTGCCCTTGCGCACGAAGGCATAGGCCACTGACAGCAGGATGAGCAGGCTGCCGACGTAGAAGCTGGGCATGGCCAGGCCCAGCGTCGACAACGCTGTGAGCCAACCCGCGGGGCGCAACCGGGACCAACGAGCTGCCGCGATGCCCAGGCCCAGGCCCAGCGGAATGCTAACCAGGAGCGCGATGCTCAGAAGCCCCAGACTTGCACCCAGAGCCTGGCGCAATGTCTGAGCAATGCTGGCGCCGCTGCGCAACGTGCCCATATCAAACCGCAGAAGTCCCTGAACATAGGTCCCATAGGCATCCACGAGGGATGTCGGACGCTCCGTTACCGCCAGCCGTTGCCGCAGTTCTGGATAGCGGTCGGCGTAGTCCCACTGCACGAGGTGAGCATAGGCATAGGCAAGCGTTACAGCGAGAGCTATACCCAGGGGAATAATTAGCAGCCGCCGTGTTATAAAGCGTGCCATAGGCCTTCCTGTCCAAACGTTGGGTCAGCGACAGCACCACAGGGCATATGCCCAGCCATTCTACACCCTATACCCATCCCACCCTCTCCAACGAATGTGCCCGGTGGCGGAAACCCTTCTCATGGGTGGCTGCTGACCTGGCTTGTTGACCAGGTCAGTATACCGGCCAACAAAAGCTCCCCGAGCGCCCCCTACCGGCTTGCGATGACGCCATCGATGTCGACCTCACGCCAGAAGCCACCTGGCGCCTCACCGTTGTACCACTCGAGCGCAGGAAACACCACTGTGATGTCATTACCAGTGCTTCGCCCAACACGGAACCAGAACCGCCGTTCGTACGCTTCGTAAGCACCGAGTGCAGGGTCGTCGGAGAACAATACCCCCACGTTCAGCGGTTCGGAGTCCGAGAGTGCACCGATCTGTGATATCCGGTCTTCGTGCCTTCCCTCAAATAGCACTCCCGCATTCCCAATCTCCCATCGCACGGTATAGGCCTTACCTTGGCTGGATGCCCTATCCAGCAGATAGGTCTCACCGGCCCCGTTGTTCCAGACGTAGGCGTAGACATACGGATGCTCGGTTGGGTTCGTGATCTCAAGATCCTGCGCCAGTGCTGGCCCGTGGTAATAAGCGTACGCGTCGAGGAGATGATCGTATCTACCCGTAGTGAAGTACCAGATCGCGCGGAGACGGTTTGGATCCCAAAGGCTACCCCGGATCACGTCCGAAAGCTTGTCGTAGTAGGCGGCAAGGTTCGGATCGGCAATCCGGTTCTCGCCGTTCTCCAGGCTGTCGAGGTACCCCTGCGGGGGCCGTCGCCCAAAATGCCCGATCCGCCAATCAGGATCTGCCACTGGCAGCCTGGCCAGCAGAGGGTCGCCAAGGGCGAGCAGGTCGACGACATAGACCCCTGGCCCCGCGAAGTAACCGTAGAAGCCTACCGAGCCCTTGACTACGACTGCCGGACCCAACGCGCGCGCTGAGCGTCCCTCGATGGCCCAATCGTGGTCTGGCAGCGTCACATCGCGCCGCAGCGCCTCCATCAACCCGGTATTGTGGTAATAGTTTGCTCGCTCGTCGGTGATCCCCCGCCCCTGCACCCAAACGCGGGGATCGGCGTCCGCACGCTCGCCGCCCCAGCTGCGGATCGGCGAATACGGCGCGATCAAGCCCAGAGTGATGGACATAATGACAATGACCGTGCCGGTCAACCAGGTCGGCACGCGCGGGGACCACTCTGGCACGCGCGCCAGTGACGCCACAGACAAGAAAAACGGCGCGGTCAGGAAGCGCCCGCTCATGAAATCGCCGCCGACTTGCACCACGTAAGCCACATAGAGGACGACGCCCAAGGCGAGAGCGCCCCTACGCAACTCTCGGGACACAATCGACAGCAGCACGCCGGCGGCGATGATTGTCAGCGTAGTCGGATCGACGCGTAGCGAGTTCAGCAGATAGGACAGTCCCGCACGACGGAGGTCGGACGCAGGGATTAGCCCGGCATTGAGCTTGGCCAGCGCAGTGTTGGGTACAGCCGAGCCGTAATAGAAGATCGAAAACAGCTCCCAGGCAGCGAGCGGTAGAAACCCCAAGAGCCCAGCCATGGCAGTCGGTATGCTCCGGACCTGCCAGATAGCATATGCCAACGCCGGCAACATAAGCAGCCCAACATCAATCCGGTTCACCATCCCGAGCGCCGTTAGGGTAGAGAGCAGGGCCACCTTGCGAATCGAGTACCGATCGGAGAAGTAGACCCAGACGAACCCGACCAGGATCAGGTGCGTCAACGGATTCTCAAGGCCGGATGTCGAGTAATCGACGAACGCCTTCGATAGCGACAGAGTCACAAGAGTGGCCACTGCAGCCAGTCGGTCTCGGGCCACGCCAAAGGTCAGAATCGCAGCGGCAGCAAGCGAGATCACTATCGACACGGCCAGACTGGTGAAGTAGATCTCGCGTGTTATGGCATAGAAGCCGGAAAGAAGAAGCATCCACAGGGGGTGGGTATAAGCTTGAACGCGTTCCGCAACGTTCCAGGTCAGGCCATACCCGTTGACCACATTGTCCACTGTCCGGAATGTAATGTAGGCGTCATCTGAGAGCCATGCATTCAGGACAACGAGGACAGAGTAGACGATGAGCAATGCGAACGCGGCCCAGCGGCCAACAGTGGCAACAGGTGCCTTCACGGATGACGCACTGACCGTCATTTCGCCCTATCCAGCAGGCCGTAAACGTCTGTGAGGAACGTCGGCATAGCGGTCTACCGGGCAGTCACCTGTTCCACAAGAGTCGGAACGCCTTCAGTCCAACGATAAGCAAAAAGCGTGGAGGTCTGCCAATAGCCCTGGGCATCCCAGGAGACCGCCCCAAGCCATCCATCGCGATGGGCGTTCGCGAGTTCCGCAGCAACGGTCTCCCGCGCTGGCACCAGGTCCGCTCGGGCCACCCCTGCGACAGCATCGGCAATGAGGTATATCGCCTCATAGGTTGGCACGGCAAAGGGGCCAGGCGGCGAGACGTGTGGTCCCATAGATTGGTAATCGGCAACCCATGCCTCGATGCCTTCGATATCGGCAGGGAACGGATAAGGAGTCACAACAACCGCATTGCCCGCATGACCGCCCACAATCTGACCAAAGTCGGACAGAGCCAGGTCCACGCCACCAATAACGCTGCCTTCCCAGCCCTCCACGCGCCGTGCGATCAGCCATTCCCCACCATCAACAGCCGTGCCCATCAAGTAGACCAGATCCAGGCCATCGACGGATGCGCCCACGATATCGGGGACACCCGAGGCCAACAATGCCTCAGCAACCACATCCTGTCCCCGTACCGCAGCCGACGTAGCGCCTTGTCGCTCTGCCTCGGCGCGCATAGCCGCCGCCAGGGACGCTGGCGACGGCGCCATTGACCAGACCCGGTCCATCTCGCCCACCCAGCCGCCCAGGACGACCGCCGGCAGGCCTGCCTCAGCATAGATGGTGCTTGCCGCAGAACTTGTCTCCTGCCGGTAATGACCAACCACCGCAAGGACATCTGCGTCGATCGTCAAATTGCGGGCAGTCCGCTGCGCTAGCTCTACCTCGCCGCGGTCATCGTAGGCCACCAGTTCGATGCGTGCGCCGTGGATCCCCCCCGCTGCGTTGATCTCTCGCACAGCCAATCGTGCAGCATAGATCGCGTCATATCCAATCGATCGATAGCTGCCCTCAAATGGCGCGACCAGTCCGATCTTGATCGTAGTGGGCATTGGACGACCACACGCCCCAAGCAGGACGGCCAACAGCAAAGTCGTAGCGGCCCAACAGATCTGGCGTGGCCGTGAAACGGCACAGCGACGCTGCGAATGACAGAACGAGGGGAGTAGCACAAGCACGTGGTCTCGCGAGGAACTAACGCCCCAGGAGCACCAGCGACTGACGAATCTTGTCATCCAACGATAGATCACGATCACGTGGCAGTTGCTGCAATGCACGCTGGGCCTCAACAATGCTGAATCCCAGGCCTGTGAGTGCCGCAATGACGTCGGCGTCATCCTCGTGCACCTCAAGTACACTGCCCCCGCTGCGCTTCAACCGATCACGAAGATGCAGGACAATGGCTTCGCCCGTCTTCTTGCCCACACCCGGGGCGCGCGACAGGACCTCTGGTTGACCGTTCACAATGGCACGGCGGAGAGTATCCGCGGACATTGTACTCATCAGGCTCAGGGCCGCTTTTGGGCCTACCCCCGAGACTCCCAGCAACATCTCAAACAACCACTTGTCATCCGGCTCTGCAAAGCCGTAGAGCGCCAACTCATTCTCTCTGACCTGCAGATGCGTATGAAGCACGACGCGGTCCCCTACCTGGAGCTGCAGTGTAGTCGGGACGTAGATCGCAAATCCCACCCCGCCAACTTCGAGAATGACAGCACCGTCTCCAAGATGAACGACCTCACCCTCAAGCTGAGCGATCACACGGTACTCCTTACAGACTGTCGAGCCTCGAGCGGTGCAGGCAGCAGATGGCCACAGCCGCCGCATCAGCGGCA
Source organism: Anaerolineae bacterium (assembly GCA_034676785.1). GTDB lineage: Bacteria > Chloroflexota > Anaerolineae > B4-G1 > SLSP01 > PWVB01. The sequence goes on from JAXDDP010000109.1 coordinate 14,147, forward strand.
TCGTCGGGTCTTGGGATCTCGGGCAGGTCGAGAAGCATTTTCACCATCTGTTGGACCTGATGCTTATCAGCTGTCCCATATCCAGTGACCGCCTGCTTTACCTGCATCGGTGTGTATTCCATGATCTTCAGCCCGGCGTCGACCAACGCCAGCAGCGTGACACCGCGCGCATGGCCAACGGCCATAGCCGTCTGTGCGTTCCTGCTGAAAAAGAGCTCCTCCACCGCCGAGACTGTGGGGCTGTGATCCGCGATGACCTCACGCAGCGCAATGTAGATCTGCTGTAGGCGCGACGGGAGAGGCGTCTTCGCGGGTGTACTGATCACGCCAAGCGCGATCAGCAGAAGTCGCCCCTCCCTCTCCTCTACGACAGCATAGCCTGTGGTAGCCGTTCCGGGGTCAATCCCCAAAACGCGCATCTAGTCCCCTGCTACAGCGGCGTAGGCTGACACGACCTCGTCACTCATCTCCAGGTTCGTGAACACACGCCGGACATCGTCCATTTCCTCGAGCTCATCGACCAAGCGCAGGATCTTCACCGCATCCGGCCGCTCAAGCGCGACCTCGTTCTGCGGCACCATCACGAGCTCTGCATCGTCAACCGGGACCCCGGCCTCTCGAAGGTGCTTGCTCACAACGTGCAGATCGGTCGGATCCGTCAAGACTTCGTGGGCGTCCTCGTCCTCACCTTGCACGACATCCAGCGCCCCGGCTTCAACCGCCACCATGAACAGCTCGTCGAAATCGACGCTGCTCGGCACGGTAATAGACCCCTTACGGTCAAACTGCCAGGCAACCGCGCCGGGGTTAGCCATCGACCCACCGGCTCGACTCAGCGTGTGCCGCACTGCCGCCACCGAACGGTTACGGTTGTCAGTCACCACGTCAATGAGCATAGCGACGCCATTGGGGCCGTAACCTTCGTAAACGATCTGAGAGATTTCCTCGGCGTCCTTGTCGTCGCCCGTTCCTCGCTTGATGGCACGGTCGATGTTATCCTTGGGCATGCCCATAGTGCGAGCCTTGTCCAGCACCATCCGCAAGCGGATGTTCGAGTCAGTATCACCGCCGCCACCCTCACGGACGGCAATGACGATCTCACGCGCGATCTTGGTGAAGACTGCGCCTCGCTTTGAGTCGTTAGCTTCCTTCTTTCGACGTACTGTAGCCCAATGACTATGACCAGACATACAACCTCCTTAGACCATACCTAGACTGAAATCAAAACTGACTGCTCTACAGGAACACCAACCGGGCGATCTAGTTCAAGCTCTCGCCCGGTTGTGGGGAATCCAATGTGGTTCCCACGAAATCCTTCCGACCACGCACAAAGGCGCCGCCATCCATTGGTCGCTTTCCAGCGATCTGCACCTCGACAAGCACAAGGCATCCCGCCGCAGTAGCGACAACCGGCAACTCGTGCCACATCAACACTGCTCCGGGCTCTGCACCGATCCCAACACCTGCTGGGGCAACCCTCGACCTCAGGACTTTGAGCCTCAGCCCGTTCCAGGACGTGTACGCACCTGGTGTTGGCGAGAAAGCCCGCACCTGATTGTGGAGTGCCTCAGCTGGCGCAGTCCAGTCCAGAAGCGCCTGGGACGCTTGGATGGGTCGCGTCACCGTCACACCCTCGACGGGCTGGGCACACGGGGCCAGCGCTCCATCGATGTAGGCCGGCAGCACCTCCATCAGAAGATCCGCTCCCAGGCTTGCCAGACGTGACTCCAGATCACCAGCCGTCTCCTCCGGACCAATGCCTGTCTCCCGCATAGCCAGGATCGGACCAGTGTCCATACCCTCATCCAACTGCATAATGGTCACACCCGTGACTTCGTCCCCGGCAAGCAATGCCCCTTGGATCGGCGCCGCCCCCCTCCAACGAGGGAGAAGCGATGCATGGACGTTGATCACCCCATGCTGTGGCACCTCCAACACAGCTCTGGGCAGGATCTGCCCGAAAGCTACGACGATCGCCACATCCGGGGCCCACGCACGGATGTGTTCCACTGCCTCCACGTTCTTGCGCAATCGCGCGGGTTGGTAGACAGGGATACCCTCAGCCAGGGCCATCTCCTTGACTGGTGAGATCTCCACATGCCTACCACGGCCTGCTGGGCGGTCGGGTTGGGTGACAACACCCACTACCGAGTAACGCTCAACAAGCTTTCCCAACGTGGGAAGCGCAAACTCAGGCGTTCCCATAAAGACGATGCGTGGTTCCACGCCTGTGATTTTAACATAAGGTAGCCAAGGATCAAGCCCTTAGCGCCTTAGGGGTGTCACGCCCTTCTTAAGGATGATGTTGCCATACTTCGCTGTCTCGCCCGTCATAACCACAGCGAAAGCGCCCTTTGTCCGTTCATAGAAGGCAAATCGTTCGATGCGCGCGATGGCTGGCGTCTCTGGCCAGTATCGATCCACGGCCTCGCGATACCTTGCCTCAACTGATGGATCCAGCGCATCGCCCGGGACAGGTGCCATCATCATCAGAGGGCTATCCACATAGCTATCGAGCGCGAACAGGGGCAGAATCGCGTCGAGGAGCTCAGCGACGCCGATCCCATCTGCTCGGATGACTCGCTGGTTCACGCTCTCACCGGGAAAGTGCGCGTCAGCCAACACGATTTCGTCCCCGTGGCCCATGCGATAGAGGATTGATAAGAGTTCTGGACTTAGCAGCGGCGAGATGCCTATCAACATCGATTACCTCCCCAACCTTGATATGGATGAAGCCTGACGATCAACAAGCAATGCTATCTACAGCCCCCAGAAGGTTGCTCAGCGAACGCGGATCGGCCCAAGTGCCACATAGTCTGCTGCCGGGCGACCGTTTTCCCCGAGTACGTTCAATCTTTGGCCCTGTGACAGAACGCCGACATTCACGGGATACGTGCCTGGTGGTGTCTCGGGAATCAGCACGATCTGCCTGGTATCGGTCACATAGCCAGTGGCCCAGTCCGGGTGTCCACCATCTTTGCTACCCCACACACGCCACTGGGCATCAAAGACCTGGGCAAACAGGTGCAGGTCCGGCGACGCTGGATCGGGCACACGCCACACCGTCGTCAACGTGAATGACTTCCCCGGCTCCAGAATGCGCGGCGTCACCTCGTAGCCGACGAGCCAAAGCTGGTCTTCGAAGCTGATGTCAACCGAGTTCGCCCAGATTCCCTCCGAAGCGGCGACGCGCACAGATCCCACCCCCCAACTATCCACGGGGAAATTATCGCCGCACGCGATGGGAATGCGCCCAACCGTTGCCCCATAAAGCCCAACGTGGACGGTAAGCTCATTGGGAGTGTACACCGTATCAGGCAAATCGACACGATAGATGTCAGAAAAGGGCACCCCGGCGCGCCAAGACGTCGTGGGAGCACGGCCCAGACCCGGCCAGGTGTCACGTTGGGCGACCAGTACGCCCGCTTCGTCGACCAGGTGCACAAAGACCGCCAGGGGTTCCTCAGTCCATTGAAGTGGCAGCCAGGTCACCTCGACGAAGAGCGGTTCACCCGCGCTGACTTCGGTCTCTCTGACCGTCACCCCCAAGATGTCGGCTACGTTGCCGGCCCGAGCAATAGCCGGTGCATTGTCCTTACGGGGAGGATAGCCGATGGCCGGCCAAAGGTACCCACACAACGCAATCAGGGAAAAGCTCAACATCGTTCCAATGACGGCCTGGCGGGCCAATGTTGCGCGCCCTAATAACCGCGCTAACCCGCCGACGATCATGACAGAGAAAGCGGGCAGCACGGGAAACAGAAAGCGTCCCATGGCTCCAGCAGGATTGGCCGCCGTGTAGATGATGACCGCTGCTGTGACCATGAGGGTGGCAATCGCAAGCAGACCAATTGCCCTCCGATCGTATCCCAGAGGCCGGCGAAGCACATAGCCGCCGAAGCAGATCAGCACAGCCACGAACAAGCCGATCACCATCCAACTCGGCAAAGGAATCTGGCCATATCCGAACTGCCCCCAGAGGCTGGCCCAGACCTGTGGCAGACCCTGCCAGACAGCCCAGAGATTCTGCGTGACACTCCGCCCACCCCACAGCGCCTGCTGCACTCGCAACCCTGTCGGTTCACCATACAGGCGCAGGTTGCGCCAAAACCACCATCCGCTCACAACCAGGGCGGCAGATCCGACTGTCACGACGCTCCGTAGCAAGCCTCGCGTCCAGGGTATCCGGTTCCTCGATTGCCAGGCGACAAGGGCCAGGGCGAGGATCACCGGGACGCCAAGGGCGCCCACTTGAAGCTTCGCCAACAGCCCAAGCCCGGAGGCCCCACCCAGAGCCAATAGGTTCCGCCAACTGGCGCCATCTCGGATTACAGCCAGACTGGCCAACAGGATCCCTGCTCCGGTCAGTGCCGCAATGACATCGTTGTTGATCGCCGCACTGAGGTAGATGAACTGCG
>JAXDDP010000110.1:0-11390 GCA_034676785.1 Anaerolineae bacterium
ACACCCAACACGACTGCATCGGCGGCGATCGCGGTGAACGTCGTGGCTGTACCGAAGTCCACGACGATGCAGGCCTCTTCCAGCCGGGCATAGGCTGCGACGGCATCCGCGATCAGGTCCGCGCCGAGTTCCGCTGGGTTATCGATAGCGTAGCGCAGGCCGGTATCCACGCTGTGACTGATCACCAGGGGGGTGACAGAGGTCTCGTCAGCAAGCATCTCCTCGATTCTGCCGGTGAGCGGCGGCACAACACTCGCAATCACGATCCGGTCGAAGTCCGCAAGTGCAAGTGAGGCCTCGCGCAGCAGCGCGCGCACGAGCACGCCATACTCGTCAGCCATCTTGTCGCGCACGGTGCGGACACGCCAATGGCGACTCCAGTCACTGCCGTCATGCACGCCAAACAGGATGTTCGTATTGCCGATATCCACAGCTAGCAACATGGCAACCTCCACGCAGCGACATAGCCAGAACAGCATCCAGTGTAACCACATTCGGGCTGCAGACAATGCGTCCGCGGCCGGACAATGCGTCCGCGGCCGGACGTTGCGGCCGCGGCTGGACGGTGCGTCCGCAGACAGCCCTGTCTGGCGAACAGGACAATCGCATTTCGTACCAGTAGAACAAAAAGCGGAACGCAGCTTCTGCCCTTGCGAGGGTCCAGAAACCCTCGCAAGGGTTCCGAGCGCTCAACCGCGTTAACTCCACAACCCGCGCATCAGAACCCGTCGCAAGGTGCAGAAACCTTGCGACGGGAAACGGCGCACGACGCGACAGCACAATGCGAGAGCTCTGTGCCTGGTGGACGCCACAGCGCGCCGGAGAGCCTCGATATGGTATAATGACCCCGTGAAGAAGAGACCCTTACAGATCGCCGTGACCGTCTTGTTGAGCGCGCTGGCCCTTGTCATTGCTCTTCGTGGTATCAACCTCAACGACGTGGGGAATGCTCTGGCCCGAGTAGATTGGATCTGGGCAGCCGTCACTCTCGTCCTCATCCTTGTCACCCTGGTCATCAGGGCCTTACGCTGGCGGATCCTGCTAGGCCGGGCACTCCCGCTGGGTGACATCTTTGGCCTGATCAACATCGGCTATTTGATCAGCGGAGTGCTGCCGGGAAGAGTTGGTGACCCAGCCCGTGCCGTAGCTGCCAGCTTGCGTGCACGGAACCGGCCGAACCAAGAGCCCATCTCAGCAATTGTGGCTTTATCCACGGTCGTGGTTGAGCGCGTGCTCGATATGCTGCTGATTGTTCTCGTTCTGCTGGCAAGCTTGCCCCTGGTCCCAGGGCTGCGGGACTACGTATCCAAGGGGCAAATCAGCAGCTCACTTTCCATCAACACGGTCCTCGCCCTCAGCGGTGTTGCTTCGTTCGGCATCCTGCTGGCCTTCGTGCTGATCGCCGTCTTCCCGGATACGACCGAGAGGGTTGCCTCAAGAGTCCTGCTGCAGCTCCACATCACCAACACAGAGCGGTGGCTCAAACCACTGCGGAGTATCCTCAATGGGCTAGGCGCTCTGCGATCGCCCCGAGATGGACTGGCCCTCGGCCTCTCTTCGTTGGCGTTGTGGGCTACGACCGCAGCTTACTTCCACACAATGCTATGGGCATGCCGCGCGTTCATACCCGAACCCTCGTGGCTGATGAGCGTCGTGGCGATGTGGGCCAGCGCCTTTGGGATGATCTTCCCGGCTACGGGCGGCATTGGGTCATTCCATTTCGCTGTCAGGGAGGCACTCTACTGGGGCTTTGGGATTGCGCCTGACCTTGGATTCAGCTACGCGGTTCTGGTGCACGCGCTCCCCTACATCACTGGTATCGTATTGGGAGCGCTGGCCCTGATGATCTCGGGTATGTCGTTTCAGACACTGGTTCAGCGCGGTCGGGAGATCGAAGCACCAGTGTAGTCTGCCTGTACAGGCGCAGGGAGGATATCCGATCATGCATTATCTCGTCACTGGCGGCGCCGGCTTCATCGGTTCGAACTACGTACACCGTCTTCTGAGCCGTGGCGAACAGGTGACCGTCTATGACAATCTCAGCCGCCGCGGCGCAGAGGCGAATCTGGCCTGGTTACAGGCAGAGTTCGGTGCTGACAGCTTCCGATTCCAGTTAGGCGATGTGCGCGATGCAGAGCGTACCGTCACAGCAGCAGCCGATGCGCAGGTGATTGTCCACCTTGCGGGCCAGGTGACGGTAACTACGTCGGTCGAGCGCCCCCGCGAGGATCTGGAGAGCAACATACTGGGCACGTTCAACATCCTTGAAGCTGCTCGACTGTCGGCCCACCACCCCATCGTTCTGTACGCTTCGACCAACAAGGTGTATGGGGGTATGGAGGACCTGGCTATTGAGGAACGCTCCACACGCTACGCTTACCGTGACCACCCCTATGGCATCTCCGAACATCACCCGCTGGACTTTCACTCGCCCTACGGGTGCTCCAAGGGCGCTGGAGATCAGTACGTTCGGGATTACGCCAGGATTTACGGCCTTCCCACGGTGGTCTTCCGGCAGAGCTGCATCTATGGCCCGCGCCAGTTTGGCGTCGAAGACCAGGGTTGGGTGGCGTGGTTCATCATCGCGACCCAGTTGGAAAGACCCATCACCATCTACGGGGATGGCAAGCAGGTGCGCGACGTGTTGTACGTTGAGGATCTACTCGACGCCTATGATGCCGCAATAGCGCGCGCAACTGAGGCCCCAGGTGAGATCTACAACGTCGGAGGTGGGCCAGATAACCAGCTGTCAGTCTGGCACGAGTTCGCGCCCTTACTCGAAGAGCTGCGGGGCTCCCCGATACCCGTAGCACGAGGGCCGTGGCGCCCCGGCGATCAGCGTATCTTCGTTGCCGACATCCGCAAGGCGCAGCGCGATCTGGGATGGACCCCCAAGATTGACGTAAGAACCGGCATTGGTCGGCTGTACGAATGGGTCCGTGAGAATCGGTCGCTCCTGACGACCCACCTTGGCCGCAAGCTCACCGATGATAGCAGCTCTGACGGCCAGTTGATTGCACGCTAGCGTCGAGCGGAGGCCCTCTTGGATATCGCCGACATCCCCAAGCGCCCACTGAACGTCCTCATTGTCCTGACGTACTACCGGCCCCACACCAGCGGTCTGACCATCTATGCGGAACGCCTGGCCCGCGGACTGGTGGAGCGCGGTCACCACGTGACCGTGCTGACATCGCACTACAACCGTGACCATCCTGCAACTGAGAGCCTCAATGGCGTCCACGTCGTCCGCGCACCCGTGCTCTTCAGGATCAGCAAGGGTGTCATCATGCCTACCTTTGGGTACCTGGCCTGGAAGTACGTGCGAGACGCGGACGTCATCAGCCTACACCTTCCGCAGTTCGACGCCGCGGGTGTTGCCCTGCGCGGGCAGCTGCTGCACAAGCCCACCCTACTGACCTACCATTGCGACCTTGCGCTCCCCCCGGGCGTGTTCAACAGGCTGGTGAATAACGCCGTCCGGATCATGAATAGCCTCGCAGGCCGTTACAGCGATGGGGTCGTGGCCTATACGCAGGACTTCGCGGACCACTCACCCTTCCTGCAGAAATTCAGAACCAAGCTACACGTCATCCCGCCGCCAGTCGAAACAGTCGAGATGACGAAGTCTGGCATTGCGGCTTTCTCCCGGATGGCCAACCCCGAGGGAAAACGCCCAGTGATCGGTATGGCCGCGCGGATGGCGGCTGAGAAAGGCGTCGAGGTACTACTCGACGCCTTCCCCAGGATCCTTGAGCGCTACCCTACGGCGATGATCCTTTTCGCAGGACAGTTCAGAAATGTGCTCGCAGAGGAGGCCTACGCACACCGGCTACTCCCGCGAATTGGGGCTTACGAAGAGATGCGACAGTGGCGGTTCCTGGGCGTTCTCGATCCAGTACAGATGGCAGCCTTCTACCCCAATCTTGATGTTCTCACAGTGCCCAGCCTAAACTCCACCGAATCGTTCGGTCTGGTTCAGGTGGAGGCAATGCTCTCGGGTGTTCCAAGCGTGGCTAGTGACCTGCCGGGGGTCCGCCAACCAGTGCTCCAGACTAGCATGGGCGAGATCGCACCCATTGGGGACGCTGAAGGACTGGCCGAGGCCATTCTAAAGGTGCTTGACAACCGTGCAGCTTACGTGCGTCCACGTGAAGAGATCGCGAGTCGCTTCTCCACAAAGCGCACTGCTGCCGATTACGAAGCGCTCTTTCAGCAAATGTTGGATGAAAAGGACAGGGGAGGCTAGAAGCCTCCCCTGTCCATATGCACCTTGGAAGAATGCCTCAGGAAACGATCTGTCCGTCCCTCAACTGCAGGATCATGTCCACGTAGTCGTCCACCAGCGGGTCGTGAGAAGCCATGATGATCGTGATGCTCTCCTCTTCCACGATACGCTTGAAAAGACCCAGAATCTCTCGGGCAGTCTCACTGTCAAGCTCGCCTGTCGGCTCATCCGCAAGGATAAGCAAGGGTCGGTTGGCCAACGACCGGGCAATGGCGACGCGCTGTTGCTGTCCACCCGACAGCTCGTATGGACGGTGGTTGCTCCGGTTGGTCAGGCCCACGATGTCCAGGCAGTACGTCGCACGCTCGTGACGTTCGCGAGCACCAACGCCCTTGATGCGCAGCATCAACTCGACATTCTCATAGGCTGATAGTGTAGGCAGGAGGCCAAATGATTGGAAAACAAACCCAAGCTGCTCGCGTCGCCACTGGGTGAGTTGCCGATCGTTCATCTGAGAGAGGTCATATCCCAGCACCTTGACTGAGCCGCTTGTGGGCTGGTCAAGGCCACTCAGGCAGTTGAGCAGCGTCGTCTTTCCGCTTCCAGACCGTCCCTTCAACGCGATGAAGTGCCCAGGCTCAATGTCCAAGTTCAGTCCGCGCAGTGCCGGTACCTCAATGGCGTTTCCGATCTTGTAGATTCGCCAAAGATTCTCCGTATGAACAGCGTAGTCGAAAGCTGCTAACTCCAACCTTGATGCCATATCTACTCCTCACCCTTGCGGCCCAACTCACCGCGCGTCAAACGGCTAAGGAACCCACTGATCCCACGAGCCTTTCTGGCCTCGGCCAACCCGGCTGACAACGCGCCAGCATCGCGGACGTGATCGAGTGAAACACGATCCGCAGGCAGCACGAGGATGCCATCCTCAGTGATCTCCAGACGGGCGCGCCCCCTGATGCCAAACTTCGTCAGGTAGTCCTTGGGGATCTGCAATCGCCCGGTGGCGTCGACAACGGTCAATTCCTCAAAGACATCGTCCGTCACCTCATGGGCACCTGCTCCAGGATATACGGAGGGTGAACCATTCGCACGCGAGCGCACAGTCTCTGTGGCTAGCCGACCATCGCGAATCGCAACGACACGATGGACGTGTCGAGCAATCCCAGGGTCGTGGCTCACGATCAACATCGTCAATCCGTACTCGCGGTTGAGATTGTTCAGCAGCTCATAGATGCGCAGCGCCGTAGCGGAGTCTAGCTCACCCGTAGGCTCATCCGCAAGCACGATCTTGGGCTCATTAGCCAGCGCAACCGCAATTGCCACGCGCTGCTGCTCACCGCCAGATAATTCCCCCAGCTTGTGGTGCATACGGTCGCCCAACCCAACTGTCTCCAACAGGTCCCTGGCCCGCTGATCGACCCGACGCCCAGCCCTGCCCGCAAGGGTCATCGGCAACTTCACATTCTCAAACGCGTCCAGGTAGGAAATCAGGTTTCGCGCCCCGTGCTGCCAGACAAACCCTACCTCAGAGCGACGGTATTGGTTAAGGTCGCGGTTCGAAAGTTTCAGGAGGTCCTTGCCGTCGACCCACGCACGACCAGCCGATGGCCGGTCCAGTCCCCCGAGCACATTCATCAGCGTGCTCTTACCACTTCCGCTGGCACCGACGATACCCAGGAGCTCGCCTGGCTGCACCACGAGGTCCAGGCCCTGAAGTGCCACGACCTCAAGATCTGCTATCTTGTAGATCTTGACCAGGTTATCACAGATGATGAACGGCGTCGCTGCTGCACCTGACTCAACCACATTGTCTACTAGTTCTGCCATCGCATATTCCCTTAGAGAGACAACCTCATTAACGACTAGAGTGCCCTTCGAGGTCGGGTTCTAGGCGGTATCGCCGAGTTTGACCGCCTCGGAAATCCTCATTCGTCGCAGCATCACGGTCAGCGCGACGGAGGCAACCACGAAAAGGCCAACAAAGAGGGCATAGATCTCAAGAATAGCAGGCCAGGCGAGATCCACCACGTAGGGCGGTATCAGCGAGGCCTCATCGATCCCCACCTGCATCATAGGAATGAACAAACGACTGACACCGGCACCGAGAAGCGTCCCCAGCCCTCCACCCATCAGGATCAAGAACGCCAACTCCCAGCCCAGGAACGCCGTCATCTGTCGCGTCGACAGTCCCACAGCCCGAAGGACACCAAACTCGATGAACCGCCGACGGAATGTGAACAGCGCATAGAGCAGGAAACCCAGAACTGTGAGAACAGCCGCAGCCGCAAACCCTACCGACAGTAAGCCCAGAAGCCCCTGACGGTCAGGCGATGCCTGCTCAGCATCGATAACCAACTGTGGTGCGCGCCAGTCCTCAGGCAACAGACCTATATCCTCACTGACCAATGCAGCCAGATCAGCGTCGGGAGCCAGGTCCAAAGCGACATCATACGGATACTGCTTGCCGGTCGCTTCGAAAAGGTAGTTCAGGTCACCGACGAAGAGTGGGCCTTGCGATGGGTACCACGTCGGGAAGTACTCGAACGTACCCACGATAGACAAGTCGATCAACGTCGACACACCGTAGGTCGTGACCTCGACCTGGATGTAATCACCGACATGAAGGAAATTCTGCTCCAGGAAGCTCTCAGGCACCAGAACGCCATCGCGATGGAGTGCCAGCGCGTTCATCAGTGCACCCATGCTCTGGTCGGCAAAGTCGTCGCGCCAGTAAGCGATCTGTGCGAAGCCAGTGCGCTCGATTCCCTTGAAGACACCCTCTGTTCGCCCAGCCGTCACGCCCGCCACCGCAGGATAGGTTCCAACGCGCATCGCCGCGGTGATGCCAGGCAGGCTGAGATAGTCGACGATGGGCCGGAAGGACCAAGTCGGGCCGGTCGCCGTTGCCTCCGACGTATCAGCCCCCACTCCCTCCAGCACCGACTCGGGCGCACTGGACTCCGCCTGAGTGACAATCCCTCTCTCCTGGAAGCGGAGATCCGCGCCAGCCTGGTAATAGGTTCGATCCCTCAGATTTCCATCCAAAGTGAAGGCCAAGGAGGCCGTGAAGGTGGACAGGCTAAGCGTCAGGATCAACAGGATCAGGGGCATCGCATAGGAACCAGGGTTCCGAGCCAGGTGGCGCGCAGCCATCAACAGACCCACCGATCGGGTGCGTGCCGCGAACCAACTAACTATGGCCATCAACAATGGGACAAAGCGCAAGAAGAAGAGCGTCAGGGCGAAGATCCCAAGCGCCGGGACCAAGAACATGAACGGATCCTGAGTGGTGGAGTCCCCCAGAAATCCCTGAAGCTCGACGAGTGTGCCCCGGTTTGACAGGACATAGGCCCCATAGGCTGCCGGCAAGAACAGGAAGAAATCCAGCCACGCACGTTGCCACCAGGGCTTACGCATCAGCCGCGCCTGCTCTAGCTTATACGAGACAACGGTGTGGCCTGCCGAGCCAAACGTCGGCAAGACTTGTGCAACGACTCCCACCGCAACCGCAATGGCACCAAAGCGCAGAGCATCGGGCGTGACCGACACTTGGAGCCTGTCACCGACATTCCCGAAACTCATGAAGCTGCGGGCTTGTCCGATCAGCCGTGCAACGGTCGCTGCAACGGGAGAGCTGATCGCCAGGGCTACCGCCCCCAAGAGCAGGCTTTCCAGCGTAGCAGTCCCGATCATCTGGAGCGCCAGGGCACCACGGCTGCGAAGCACCGCGACCTCCTGTCGTCGACGATCGACGGATAGGCGAGAAGTCAACATGATGAACGCGAGCAGCAATCCCAAGATGGGGACGCTGAAGGCGTAGAGCAGAATGGTAAGCAGGCTTGCCGATCGCCGGTACGTAACCAGCGCATCCATAGGAGACCGGCCCAGCACAGTATCGGACAACAAGCCAGCAGCCCGTTGCCGCACGGCTTGCGTGCGCCGCATCAACAGCGCCGCATCACCGTGACTGATATCCTGTCCTTCCATCACGATGTGCCACGCCGCCGTGTAGACTTCATCCTGAAGCTGGGAGCCAACGACACCGGTGAACGAATCCTCCGCAACGATCAACCGTTCGGAAAATGCGCTCATCCGCAAGAACCAGAAGGGCTCGCTTGCATCGCGGGCCTGCCAAATGCCTGAGACCCGCACCGGGATCTGGACGCTACGGGTATTGCCCTCTTCAGACCGCGTCTGAACATAGGCGATGAACGTCTCACTGACCTGGGCGCCTATCGTGCCAGCCAGATCCTCGTGGATCATCACGTCGACGAAGTCTGACGCACCAGCCTGTGCGACAGCGGGGAAAGTCCCTTCTGTCACCACAATGTGGTCCTCAATGCCACCCACGAAAGCGAAGCTAGCCCACACCAGCGGGGAAGCCGTCGTGCCGAAGGTGGTTGTCGAGTCGGAGAACAACCCCAGAGGCTCCGTCGTTGCGTAGCGGACCACATACTGTAAAGGCAGCCCCAAGGACCGGGCGCCTTCATCACTGAGGTAGGCATCTACCGCCTGAACCTGCTGCCACTCCTTGGGGCCATAGATGCTACCGTCATAGCGGAAGAGATAGGTGAACGGTGGGATCCTGTCGTCGCCGCTGGCCTCGTTCATTGGTGCGCCTTCAGCCATCGTACGCAGGAAAACGCGCCGATAGATGCCATCCGCGTAGATAGGGATGCTCATCATCAACCCGATGGCCACAACCAGCCCGGCGGTGGTAGCTACCACCAGCCAGGGCTGGGTGACCGCGCGCTTGATGACAAGTGCAAGAGCAGCGCGAAGGCGATTCAGAAGAGGCATGATAGCGTTCGGCAGGCAGCCCGGGGCTACGGCGCGATAACGGCTTGCCCCTCAACCAGCCCGTCGAGTATCTCCAGACGGTCGTCCGAACGAATCCCAATGCGCACGTCCATCCGGCGCTGGGCGCCGCCTTCCTGGATGACGACGAAGGAACGACCTTCGAAGGTACGCACAGCCTGTGGTGGTAGCCAGAGTGCATTCACCGAGCGTTCCAGTTCAACGGTCAAACGCAGACGGTCGCTGATCGCGTACTGATCGGAGGTGAGATCTACACCCTCAAGCGTGATGCGAACGGACTTGTCTTCATCGTCGGTCGTCTCAACACCCTCAGTCCGCGCACTGCTGCCATAGGGATAGGGAAGGCGCCGGATGATACCGGGAACCTGCTGCCCAGGGCGGTTGACAAACTCAGCGATGAGCGGCATTCCTTCGGTCAACTCGCTCATCTCCGTTTCCTGCAGATCGGCACTGATCTCCAGATCCGAGGGATCTGCGAGCCGCATCAGAGGGGCATATCCCTGGACCTGCCGCCCTTCAATCACCGTCGACTCCAGGATCACGCCGTCAAATGGCGCTACGATGCGGGCATCATTGAGTTGGTCGCGCAGCCGGCTCACAGAGAGCACCGTCCGCGTTACATCCAGCCCAACCTGGATCTCGGTGAGACGCATCTGCGCCAGATCAAGGTCCATCTGGGCCAATTCGATATCGTAGACGACCTGCTGCGCCGAGCGTTGCACGTCCTGGTATTGGGCCTCGGCAACCTGAAGCGCCCATTGAGCCTCGGTCACGGCATTGGCATACGCTTCGCGAACCTCAGGGCGTTCCCAGGAGCGATCAAGCGATTTGTTGTACTCATCCTGAGCGTTAGCCAGACGCGTTCTGGCCCGTTCCAGGTTGATCTGTGCATTGATCATCTGCGTGTTGCTGGACTGCGTCCTGAGCTTGGCTAACCGCAACTCAGCCCCGCGCACGCTGTTGCTGGCTTCGGTGACACGCCGGTCGTAGTCCATCTGCACCGCTACCAGCTCAGCCTCAGCCTGGGTAATCTGGTTCTTGAGATCGGTCACCTCTAGCTCAGCCAACAGGTCGCCGGCCTTGACTTCGGAATTCCGGCTGACATAGACAGCATCTACATAACCGCCGGTCCTGAAGTAGAGCTCCTCCTCCTGCACCGGCGCAACGCGACCAGAGAACTCCAGTACTCGAACAACATCGCCGCGCTGCACCTCATAGGTGGGGTTGGTGGGCACGATGGAGGTCGGGATAGGCGTCGGTGTCGGGGCATTGCCACCACCCCCACCGCTGGTCGAAGAGCCCGAACTACAGGCTCCGAGCGTCAGCAGCACTCCCAGAACAGCCAGTAGTGATAGTAAGGTTCCAAGTCTCCGTCGGGTCATCAGCTAGATTCCTCCTACATATACGGGTGTATCCCCATCCGTGGATGATACCACGGAATGCTGTCACAGACAGTCCGGCAAAACCCTGAGGCAAAGGCATGCCCCCAGCGTCCAGCAGGTCCATGGTCTTTGCCTAGAGCCACGGAAAGCTGCACGTGGGGGCCAGGTCCATCCCTACGGGATCATCGCAGACCGTCAAACCGCAACGTGGGCAAGGCGCCGGCGCTCCCTCAACATAGCATAGCGTGGTTCGATCTCGTTTTGGACCTCATTGAGTTGTCGATAGAGGCCATCCTCGACGATAAGCTCCTCGTGAGTGCCCATCTGGGTGATTCGGCTACCCTCCAGCACAACGATCGCGTCGGCGCTACGAATGGTTGACAGACGATGCGCGATGATGATGGTAGTTCGTCCAACCATCAACCGCTCCAAGGCCTCCTGAATAAGCATCTCCGTCTGAGTGTCCACCGAAGATGTAGCCTCGTCAAGTATCAGCACCGGAGCATCTTTCAAGACGGCACGCGCGATCGCCAGACGCTGCTTCTGACCGCCGGAGAGCTTCACACCACGCTCACCGATAACGGTGTCGTATCCCTCCGGAAGGGCATCCAGGAACTCGTGCGCGTTGGCGACCTTCGCTGCCTGGATTACCTCCTCCTCAGTCGCGTCCGGGCGCCCAAAGAGGATATTGTCGCGCGCAGTGCCGTGGAATAGGAAGACGTCCTGGAGGACGATGCTCACCTGCTGGCGCAGGCTCCGCAAGGAGAGATCCCGGATATCGTGGCCGTCAAGGGTGATCGATCCCTCGCGGATATCGTAGAACCGCGGGATCAGGCTGGCAAGCGTGCTCTTGCCGACCCCGGTCGGGCCGACTAACGCTACGACATGGCCAGAGGGAATGTGCAAGGTGATGTCCTCAAGCACGGGTTGATCCTCGACATACCGGAAGCTCACGTGACTGA
>JAXDDP010000111.1:0-11133 GCA_034676785.1 Anaerolineae bacterium
CCTTCGGGCCGCTCGAACTCCCGGATTGGGAGGCCCTTATGTGCGACGTCCATGACATCGCGCCAGATCGGCGCCGCGCCGGTGATGCCCGTAACCCCCTGCATCGGTTCGTTGTCGGCGTTGCCTACCCAGACGCCGACGACGAGATCCGGCGTATAGCCAATCGTCCAGTTGTCGCGGAAGTCGGTCGTGGTGCCTGTTTTGACGGCTGCAGGCCGGCCCAGTGCGAGCACGCTGCCCTCGCCGAAGGTCGGGATTCGTGCACTGTCGTCGCTCAGGATGTCCGTGAGCAAATAGGCGATGCGCTCATCCAACACGCGCTCTCTCAAGCACGGCCCCGCAGAGGCGCACTCCTGCGGCCACAACACGGTGCCTTGGGAATCCGTCACCGAGCTCACGAACTGCGGCGTAACCGCATAGCCACCATTTCCGAGCGCAGCATACGCTGAACTAAGCTCCAGAAGGCTCACCTCACCACCGCCGAGCGTTGCAGCCAGGCCCAGCCGGTCTGGATCATCGAAGCTGTGGATGCCCATCCGGCGTGCAAGCGAGGTCATGGTCTCCACACCGATCGTGTCCAGTACTTTGACTGCGACGACGTTGTACGACGAAGCCAATGCTTCCCGCAGCCTGACAGGTCCGCGGTAGGTAAGGTCGTAGTTGAGGGGGACATAGGACGTGCCTTCCTGCGTCACGAATGAAGTTCGTACATCCATCATGACGGTGGCTGGCGTCATCCCCGTCGCGAAGGCTGCCGCATAGGTAATCGGCTTGATCGAAGATCCTGGCTGGCGAAGTGCCGTCGTTGCATTGACGGCGCCGTCGATGCGGGCCGAGAAATAGTCGGGGCTCCCCACCATTGCCAGTACCTCGCCCGTCGTAGGCGAAAGCGCCACAACGGCACCGTTCCTGGCGTTGAAGCCGCCTGGCGGACAGGAGCTCTCGCGGTTGCACTCGGCCATCATGGCCAGCCGGTGGCGCAGCAGGTCGCGCGCGGCCTCGTTCAGGTCGACGTCCAGCGTTGTAGTGATCTCCAGGCCTCCAGCCTGCAGGCGCGCCAGCCCAAGTTCCTGCTCCAGGAAGGCACGCACCAGCATCACGAAGTGGGGTGCACGGATCTCGAATGGTGCAGCTGCGAAGTCCAGGGATTCCCCTTTGGCGAGTCGCGCGCTCTCCGCGTTGATGGTCCCTTCCTCCACCATGCGATCAAGCACGATGCCCTGGCGTAGTTTGGCGTCGTCTAGATGCTCCAGTGGATTCCACAGTGCCGGGGCCTGCGGAAGCACAGCCAGCATGGCACATTCTGCCAACCCCAGATCCCGCACGTGCTTGCCATAATAGGCCTGCGCCGCTGCCTCGACGCCATAGGCAAGGTTGCCGTAGTAGGTCTCGTTCAGGTAGAAAGCGAGGATCTCGTCCTTGGAGTAGCGGAGCGTGATCTGCACCGCCAGAAACGCCTCACGCAGTTTGCGCCGCAGGGACTGCTCGTAGCGTTCCTCCGATGACAGTATCAGGGTGCGGACGAGCTGCTGCGTGATCGTGCTTCCACCCATCGGGCGTTCGTCTGTGCCCTGCTCCGTCAGGTTGTACCAGACGGCCCGCGCGATCCCCCGAAGGTCAATGCCGGGATTCCGGTAGAAGTTCCGGTCTTCGAGAGCGATGGTGGCCCAGACCAGGGCTTCGGGGATCTCCTCCAGGGAGACGGGGGTATGCCTGCCGGTATAGGGCGGTGGCATCTCGAAGAGCAGCCGCCCATCACGGTCATAGATCTTGCTGCTGGGGGCTGTCGCTGCTGACCTCAGGCCCTCGGGCGACGGCAGATCGTGGAACAACCAGACTGTCAGCCCCACGACCATCCCCATGAAGAGAAATATCACGCTGCCGGACCGCGGGCATCTTGCCCGCCTCTGCTGTCTGGGCAGACGAGACGGAACAGGCAATGATGCCTGCGATTCGCTGGAGCCGGGCCGGGTCATATCAAGGTGGACGGGATGCCCCCGATCCGTTTCAGGCTGACCCACGCGGTTAAATGGATCAGACCGCCACCTCATTCACAACCGTCGCGCCATCCGCAACGTGCGCTCCTCGAAGCAGAATCGCGTCGCGTATGTTTACCCCGTCACCCAGCGTACAGTTCCGCTCGATGTAGACGTTGGGGCCGATCGTGCAGTTCATACCGATCACGGTGCCCGTCCCTATGTGGAGTGGCGTGATCAGTTGCGTGCCTGGCCCGACGGTCATTGGCGCAATCTGGGGACGGTCACCGCCGCGGAGTAGGTATTCGCGGTTCAGTGCCAGCAAATCGGCAGCGTTGGTCAACGTGAGGCGACTCTCGATCACGATGCCGCCGACCCGCCCATCGCGCTCGATGAGCATCTGGACAGCGTCTTGTAGCTCGTACTCGCCCCGCGGCGACGGCTGTACTTCAGGGAGGTAGTCGAGGATTCGACGTGTAAATGCATAGAGTGGCAGGCTGGAGATATTGGAGTGTACCTCCTCGGGACGGGCTTTCTCGACGATGCGCTTGACCCACGGCCCATCCATCTGGACGATGGCCATGGTGCCGACCCGTGCAGGGTCCATAGGGAGCAGGGTCAGCGCGCCGTTCGGTGTTGCGTCGCTCTGCATGAAGGCCACCAGACGTCCCACCGCAGCGCTGGAGACCAGATTGTCGCACGCTGACAGGACGAAGTCTTCCGAAATGAGGGGGGCCGCACAGCTCAGCGCATTGGCCATTCCTCTGCGCTCCGGCTGATAGGCAAACCGGATTTCCGCTTCCAGCGTCGATTCCCTGCGGAAATACCGCGTGATGTCGCGATCCGTCGGACTGACGACCAGGATGAAATCATCGATACCATTGACCACGAGTGATTCCATCACCCGCTCGACGATGGGTCTGCCCAGGATCGGTAACATCGCTTTGGAGCGATCCAGCGTGATCGGATGGAGCCGCGATCCCTTCCCGGCTGCCAGAATCACCCCCTGCATGCCTTACCCCCTAGCCCCATGTCCCCTTCGTTCTCCTTCATGCAGTGTCCCCTAGGCCTTCTCACTGACCTTCAACCATCGATACCCATAGCGCTCCAGAGCAAGGGTCCAGGTGCCCGACGCGGGTACTTCTAGCTTGGCCCCTGTGGACAGATCGACCAGCATCTTGCCGCGATACCCGTCCAGGTCCAGGGCCACGTGCAGCGGGTCGGGCGACAGGCTGTTGACGACCAACACTGTCTCGTCGCTGTTGGCACGGACGTAGGCAAGCACGGCGGTGTTGTTTGGCTTGAGCAGTGTCAGGCTTCCCCGCCCAAAGACCAGGTGCTGTTTCCGGACTGCCAGTGCCCCTCGTGTCCAGTTCAGTAGAGAGGCCGGGTCATCGGTCTGTGCCGCCACGTTGACCTTCACGTAGCCGAATTCATCATCCTCGATCACGGGTTGGCTGAGGCGGTTGGCTGGTACGTTGGCATCCGTGAAACCGGCATGCGGGCCGTCATTCCACTGCATCGGTGTACGAACCCCGTTGCGGTCGTCGAGCCATATGTTATCCCCCATGCCGATCTCGTCCCCGTAGTAAAGGAAGGGAGAGCCGACAAAGGTCAGCAGGATTGAGTTGGCCACCTTGATGCGCGCCATGTCGTTGTCCAGCAGTGGGGCCAGGCGGCGCCGTATTCCCAGGTTGAGGCGCATCCGCGGTTCGGGTGCATAGAAGTCCCACATAAACGTGCGGTCTTCCGGTGTGACCATTTCCAGCGTCAACTCGTCGTGGCAGCGGAGGAAGGTCCCCCACTGGCACACCGCTGGCAGGTCAGGCGTGCGCGCCATGATCTCTTCGATGGGGGCGCGGCTCTGCTTTGCCAGTGCCATAAAGATCCGTGGCATGAGCGGAAAATGGAAGTTCATGTGCATCTCGTCGCCGTCACCGAAATAGGGCCGTACGTCTTGGGGCCACATGTTGGCCTCGGAGAGCAGCATTGTGCCCGGGGCATAGGCGTCGACAAAGGCGCGTAGCCGCTTGAGATAGGCATGCGTCTCCGGCAAGTTCTCACAACTCGTGCCTTCACGCTCGTAGAGATAGGGTGGGGCATCGACCCGTACGGCGTCGGCGCCCTCGTCCAGCCAGTACTGGATCGTGCGCAGCATTGCGCGCTGGACCGCCGGATTGTCGTAGTTCAGATCGGGCTGGTGGCTGAAGAAACGGTGCCAGAAGTACTGACCCCTTACGGGATCGAAGGTCCAGTTTGAGGGTTCGGTATCGAGAAAGATGATGCGCACGCCCTGATAAACGGTGTTCGTGTCACTCCAGACGTACCAGTCGCGATACTTGGCGTGTTCGGGATGGTTAGGGTCGCGCGAAGCCTGAAACCACGCGTGCTGGTCCGAGGTGTGGTTGGGAACAAGCTCGATAACGAGCTTCAGACCACGCTTGTGGACTTCCCTGACGAGGTGGCGGAAGTCATCCATCGTCCCATAGTCGGGATGGATACTCTGGTAATCCGAAACGTCGTAGCCATCGTCGCGGAGCGGGGACGGAAAGATGGGCAGCATCCAGATGGCGTCGATGCCCAGCTGAGCCAGATAGTCAAGCTTGGATGCCAGCCCGGCCAGGTCACCAATGCCGTCACCGTTGCTGTCTGCGAAGGCTCGGACGGAGACTTCATAGAAGACGGCGTCCTTGTACCAACGGGGATCGGTTCCCGATACAGCGCAGTTTCCTGCTTCTCGCACCATGGGAGGACCTCCTTTCGTAGCGGTTACCCAGGTTCTTTCGCCTGCCGCAATCTTAGCATTGACCTACCCTTTTGGAAAACATTCTTTGGGTTAAAATCGGTCTATGGCTTACCAAGATCGGCTGGAGTACTTCCGTCGCCGCTATGTTACGGTGTGTCCACAGTGGCTGTCTGCGACCGCACGCTTTCAGCAGCAGGTGGATGCGGTTCTGTCGCCGGACAGCCGGGTGTTGGATCTGGGGTGTGGTCGGGGCGGCATTGCTGAGCGGCTGGGGGGTAAGGGGTGGTGGGCGGGGGTCGATCCCGATCTCGTGTCTCTGCGCCAACATCGGGTCACCACGCTCCCCCGGGGAAGTGCCAGTTCGGAATGGCTACCGTTCGAGTCGGGTTCGATCGATGTTGTGATTGCCTCCTGGGTGCTCGAACACCTCCCCCGTCCTCAGGTCACATTCGGCGAAATCGCGCGTGTATTGCGCCCGGGTGGCCGTTTCTTCTTTCTGACTCCCAATGTCGACCATCCGCTGCCACGGTTCAGCCTGGCGCTCTCCAGGCTGCGCAAGCTTCAGCAGCACCTGGTCTCCAGAGTCTATGGTCGCTCCGCGATGGATACCTTCCCGGTGACTTACCGGGCTAATAGTGTGAGAACGATACAGCAACTGGGTGTTGCCGCGGGGTTGCGTATGGCGTGGATCGAATGGATCGACGATCCCTCGTATTTTGCCTGGAACGCTATCAGTTTCTGGGTGGCGGTGGGACTTGAGATGATGCTGCCGGGTGAACGGCGCGTGCACCTGATCGGCGAGCTCAGGAAACCGCCTCGGCGGCCCTGACCGATAGCCCCCATCGCGTCGGGACTTGGGTAAGCACAGTCGCACCATCGAGTTGCGGAGGTGACAGGCATGATTGGGTTAAGTGGAGCGCTGCTGGACGCCATGTTGGTGCCACTCTTGATCGTGGTCGCCATCAGTATTTGCGTGCTCGTTGTCTGGTTGGGAAGGTCGTGGCTACGAGCCAGGGCCTCTCGACAACCTTCCGCCGACCTCTCTCAAGGGCTGCACGGGCCATCTACACCTGAGGAGCCGCAGGTGGCACACGAGCCAGTGCCTGCGACTGTGCCGCCCTACCTGGTTGGTCTTCGGGCTGAGGGTGCCGGCGGGTGGACGATCCACATTGCCGGGAGGACCTACAGCGCCCTCGATGCTGTGCCCGATCCAATGCTGCGCGATCAGGTCGTTGCGGCGCTTCGTGCGCTGGTGGACTTCTCCCGAGGCTACATCCAGCGGACCAAGGGCGGTACCCCACCGGCGTCGCCGCAGAGTGCGACCACGCCCGTGCCGCCGCTTGCGGCTCATCCCGTACCCCTGCGGACCACGGAGCACGCACCGGGCGCGAGCGTGCTGGGCGAGGCTCCCCTGCATCGTGACGTGGCACCCGGTGCCACTGTGCCCACAATCGACCTGGCCAAGGAGATCGGCGACATCGTGGAAGAGATGCTCGACCGGTCGCCGGCGCTGCACAGCCACAGCATCCGCCTGCAGAACGTGCCTGGTCAAGGGATTGCCTTTGTCGTCGACGGCATCCGCTACCGCGAGCTGGGCGACATCCCGATCCCTGAGGTCCAGACCCTGATCCGCGAAGCCACCAAGGAATGGGAGCGACGATAGCGCCTGAACCTGGGCATCGAATGGAGACAGGATCTTGGGCCAGGGCCTGATGCCGGCTGCGACCAGCTACAAAGGTATTCCCTATTCTCTGGTTCTGCGATTCTGTGATTCTCTGATTCGTTTTCCGCGGTACAATGCCCGCTCGATTTCCTAGAGGGCTAACCGGATAATGCGTTATCACATTTGGACGATTGGTTGTCAGATGAACGTCGCCGACTCGCAACGGGTCGCAGCCGGGCTCGAGCGCCTCGGCTATGAGCCAGCAGAAGACGTGCGGGACGCGGACGTGATGATTCTCAACACGTGTGTGGTTCGCCAACAGCCTGAGGACAAGGCTGTGGGGCAGCTCAACCTGCTCAAGCGCTACAAGGCGCAGCATCCCGGGCGCGTGCTGGCTTTGATGGGGTGCATGGTCGGAGTGAAGGATCCCGCTCCCCTCAGAGCGCGGTTCCCTTGGGTTGACCTCTTCCTTCCGCCATCGGATCCGACGGAACTCTGGGCTTACCTGGCGGAGCAGGGGCACCTTGATGAGGCCCAGACTCTGATCGCCGACGCGGAGGCGCGGCGGCTCGCGCTTTCCAGGACCGACACGATTCTGCCTCCTTCGGAGAAGGGCGCCGTTGTCAGCGCGCACCTCCCCGTTGTCCTGGGCTGTTCGCACGCTTGCACCTACTGCGTGATTCCCTATCGCCGTGGCCCCGAGCGCAGCCGGCCGATGGACGCCATTGTGGCAGAGGCGGAGCAGATGGTCGCTCAGGGCGTCCAGGAGATTACGCTTCTGGGCCAGATCGTGGATCGCTACGGCTATGATCTTCCCGAGTTTGAGGGTACCAGGGCGACGCCACTCGTTACGCTGCTGCGCCGTGTTCATGC
Organism: Anaerolineae bacterium; assembly: GCA_034676785.1. GTDB lineage: Bacteria > Chloroflexota > Anaerolineae > B4-G1 > SLSP01 > PWVB01. The sequence goes on from JAXDDP010000111.1 coordinate 7,259, forward strand.
TATCGAGGGACTGAAGCGCATCCGCTTTCTGACGAGCCATCCCAACTGGATGAAAGATGATCTGCTCGAGGCTGTGGGGGCGCTCAGCGCTCCGATACAGGACGTTTCTGCGCGTGTCTGCCCCCACATCGAGGTGCCGGTGCAGGCAGGTGATGATCAGGTGCTGGCTCGCATGCGCCGTGGCTACACCGTCGACGCCTACCGGCAGCTGGTTGCCCGGTTGCGTGAGCGGATCAAGGGCGTCTCTATCGCCACGGACATCATCGTGGGGTTCCCCGGCGAGACCGAAGCACAGTTCCAGAACACCTACGATCTCCTGAAGGAGCTCAAGCTGGACAAGGCGCACATTGCACGTTACTCGTCGCGACCGCTCACGGTCGCCACCCGCCAGTTTGACGACGCGCTGCCCGTCGAGGAGAAGGAACGCCGCCGTAAGCTCCTTGACGACCTGCAGAGCGAAATCCTCACGGAGCTCAATGGTCGTTATCTCGGGCAGACCGTCGAGGTGCTTGTCGAGGGCTGGCACGACCGCAAGAAGCGTTGGTTCGGACGCACGCCCACCGACCGGCTCGTCTTTTTCGAGACGGCCGGTACCGGCGACTGGTTAGGCCGTCTCGCGCAGGTGCACGTCACCTGGACAGGCCCCTGGTCGCTCATCGGAAAGGCACAGTGAAGGGAATATCGAATCAGCCAACCTGGACAGTGATGGCCCCGTAACCTTCCGGTCTCGATTCCCTGTATCTTGATTCTCTGATTCTGTATTCGCTGATTCTCTCTGTTGCACCCAAGGACTATCGCCCATGCACAACATCGGCATCATCGGCGCCGGGGTCACCGGCCTCGCCGCAGCGTATGACCTGCTCAAGGCTGGTCACAGGGTCACGATCTATGAGGCACGGCCCTACGTCGGGGGACTGTCATCGGGGTTCAAGGATGCCGCCTGGGAGTGGCCGCTGGAGCGCTTCTATCACCATATCTTCGCCAGCGACCGTGATATCCTTGGGCTTGCCGAAGAGCTGGGCCTTGCGGATCTTGCTTTCTTCGAGAGCCCGGTGACCTCGATCCTTAAGGAGGGTCGCCTCTATCCGATTAACAAACCGATGGTAGGCCCGTGGCTCGAGCGGCTCCCACTGGGTCGTCAGTTGGCCAATCTTGCCGACCTTGTGGCGACCGGGTTGCGGGTGCTTGCGTTTGACCCGATTCCGTTCTTCGCCCGGCTGCGCGTAGGTCTGGTCTCCGCTTATCTGCGCTTCAACCCGCGTTGGCAGCCCCTCGAGACTGTGACCGCCGACGCGTGGCTCGCCAAACACGTCGGCAAGCGAGCCTATGAAGCCTTTTGGCAGCCGCTTCTCGTGGGTAAATTCGGTCCATACTACCAGCAGGTCAATATGGCCTGGTTCTGGGCCCGCCTCGCTGCACGCACCCCGAAGCTTGGCTACTTCAAGGGGGGATTCCAGGGATTCCTGGATGCGCTGGCGGACAAGGTGCGGTCGCTGGGGGGAACGATCCATCTGGAGCACCATGTTCGTGGCGTCTATCCTGAAGTCGACGGCCGGATCCGTCTCGAGCTTCGCGGCGATGACGAGGTGCACGACCGTGTCCTGGCCACTTGTTCGCCGAAGATGCTACGTGAACGTACGCCTGCCCTTCCCGCCTCGTATGCCGCTGGCCTCGACGCCATGCTCTCGATGGGTGCCGTGGTGATGGTCCTTGCCCTCAACCGCCCGGTGACGAAGGACCAGTACTGGATCAACATCCCCAAACAGGAGGGCTTCCCCTTCCTGGCCTTCGTGGAGCATACCAACTATGTCGACCGTGCGCACTATGGCGGCGACAGTATCGTCTATTGCGGTGACTACTTGCCGCAGGGCCACGAGTACTTCGAGATGCCGGCCGAGCAGTTGCTCGACCGCTTCATCCCCGGCATCCAGCGTATCAATCCTGACTTCCGCCGCGACTGGATCCGCGCCGCGTGGAAGTTCGAGGAGATCTATGCCCAGCCGGTGCCCCTTGTTGACCAGTCAAAGGCCATTCCACCGATCGAGACACCGATCCCGAACCTCTATATGGCCAACATGAGCCAGGTCTATCCCTGGGATCGAGGGACGAATTACGCTGTGGAGATCGGTCGCCGCGCTGCACGCTTGATGGGCTAGCCCTGACACCAAAACGGATCCCCTGCGAGCTAATCCTTGCCGGGGATCCGTTTCTGCTTGACGCCCGGCTAGTGCAGCTTGAGCACCAACGGTAGGTAAGTGCGACCGGGTGCAGTCCCGATGAAGATCTTCACGCTTGCTGTCCCGGTCCCGCCCATCCCGTCATCTGCGGTCACGGTGATCGTGTGAGTGCCCGTGATGAGATCTGTGACGTGAAGCATCTCCCCGATCCCGAGGGTTCCGCTGAGGCTTGAGGTCCAGGTGAGTGATGATCCTCCCAGCGTTCCCTCCTCAAGGTCACGTGCATCGACGACAAATGCGATCGTCTGTCCAAAGGTGTAGGCCGCCAGCGGCGAAGGCGACATGATCATGACGTCGGGCCTCTTGTTCGGCACGCCAAACACGCCATCCGTATCGTCCTGGGCGGTGTTGACACCGTCGGATGCCACGATACGGAACTTCCCCTGCGTCGTGCCCTCAACCAGGCTGGCATCCAGGACAAGGCTCGACCCGGTCAGACCGCTGGCCAGGACACCCCACGTGCTGCCGCTATCCGTGCTGTATCCCAGGGTGAACTCGAGAGCGTCGTCGTCATCATCACTGGACGTCCAGCTCACCGGAATTGTCGTGCCGGTGAACGATTCGCCGCCGTTGGGCGCGACCAGGGTGACCTCTGGCTCGTGTGCTGATGCGGGTCGCGAGCCGATTTCCTGCGTACCGTGGAAGATGGCAATATGCGCCGTGCCGGGGACCCAGGGCACGGCTTCGGAGATCGTGCCGATCATAGCATCCGTGGTCTCTGCGCCTTCGGAGCAGACTCCGCCACTTGCGGGACAGGAGCCAGCACTATCAAGCCATTCGAAGCTCGGTGTGAAAGCGTAGTCTGCCAGCGTGCTGCCATTGGCGCTCAGAAGGCGGATGCTGTACTCGCCGGGAACCCGTCCGAAGGCGTCCCAACTGTCTCTCATACGGTAGAAGGTTGTCAGGGTGATCTGGTCAGTGGGCGAAATCACGGCGCCGAAAACTACGAGATGTTCACCCACCTCGGCTACTGCCGTCGCTGCCCTGAGCCCTGATTCGTCCACCATTCGGTTACGGATGCCCTCGTACGTGACGTCGGATAGCCATAGGGGCTCGCAATAGGTCATGAGGTCCTTCGTATCCGGTGGATGGAGGGTGAGCGTGCCGACATCGAGCCCATAGAGCGCATTAAGGGCATTGGGATCGCGGGTGGGGCTGATGTCGCCGCCCGGGTAGACCACCACGGCACCGGCTTCGCCGCTACAGGCTGTGTGCCTGCGATTGTAGGTGTGCCCCAATTCGTGTGCGCCATACCAGTCGGCGTAGGAGCCATCGTAATCCCATCCCCAGTTGTCGCTTCCCGAAGGCCCTGTTGCAACATTGCCGGGTCGCTGCCCTAGCCCTCGCGTGAATCCACCCCCGTCGTCAACCATCCCGTACCATCGGGCGTACCAGCCTTCGTCGCTGAACACCCACGCCCACCAGTGGTCCCAATCGAGCGAGCAGTTGACCTCCCAGGCCTCGGGCCGGTACGTATAGCAGGGCAAGCGCACAGCCCAGCGGATCTCGAGGCGGCTGATCGGATACGCCCGTCGTAGGTAGTCGGCCAGGTAGATCCGGTCGATGTCGCGCACGTGATAGGTCGTACCACCGGTTTTGTAGCAGGCATCCACCAGCTTGACGTCCATCGTGGGCGTG
>JAXDDP010000226.1:0-8051 GCA_034676785.1 Anaerolineae bacterium
ACAGCGATCCCGGCAGCCTTAAGGGCCTCCGCCATCAGCTCCGATTCCTCGATCGGCGGCTGCGCCACCCACGGGTCCGGGTCCCTCTGCTCGCCGTGGGTGAGAAGGAAGGCCGGCATCTGGTCGGTCGGCTTGGGCCCGTGGATGTAGTAGATCTGCTATCACTGTACCGAGGTGAAACCTATGACAGAACGTTCCATTTCACTCCACGGGGTCTTTACCCCGATCGTGACATCGTTTGATGACAGTGGCAGGGTCGCACACGATAAGATCGCTGCCAACCTTGATCGCTGGAACCGGACCGACCTGCGCGGTTACATCGTCCTGGGCTCCAACGGAGAGTGGGTCTTCCTGAACGAGGTCGAGCGGCTGGAGGTGCTCAGGACTGCCCGTGCGGCCATACCCCGCGAAAAGCTAATGATCGCCGGCACAGCCGCCGAATCGACGGTGCACACGATCAGAATGGCCGAGCAAGCTGCTGCCATTGGCGCCGACGCCGCCATTATCGTCAATCCCAGTTACTACAAGGGTCAGATGACATCGTCCGTGCTGGCAAGCTATTACCGGTCCGTCGCCGACGCCGCGCCCATTCCCATCATGATCTACAACCTGCCCCCGGCCACGGGCATGGATCTGCCGGCTGACCTGTTGGTCGAGCTGTCGGCGCACCCCAACATCATTGGCGTCAAAGACACCGGCGGCAACATAGGCAAGATGGCTGACACGGTGCGCCGAGCTGACGTGTCGTTTGAGGTGCTTGCGGGATCGGCCAACTTCTTCTATCCCTCATTGGCGATCGGCGCGACCGGCGGCATCCTCGCGCTGGGCAACATCGCGCCCGAGGCCTGCATCGCGCTGTATGACCACTTCCGCGCCGGACGCATGGATGAGGGGCGCGCACTCCACATGCGCATGTTGCCTGTCAACCTCGCGGTGACCAGCCAGTGGGGCGTGAGTGGCCTGAAGGCGGCGATGGACATGCTGGGCTGGTACGGTGGCCCCCCGCGGCTGCCCCTGCAGGCGCTCGACCACGACCGACGGCAGGCGCTAAGGACAGTGCTTGAGGCCGCGGGGTTGCTCCCGCAAGCAACTGTCTAGCGTGGCACGGCTGGACCTCTGATCTCTCTGGATGTGCCGGCAAGACCAGAATAGCCGGGAAGTCATCCCCGGTATCTGCAGGCGCCGGTCGCGGAGGGCGCGTCGCGGGAACGCCACGCCAGCTACTACGTGGACGTGCTGCGTCGCTGGTACGAGGCTTCCAAGGTGCCGCGTCAGGTCGCCGCGCTGGCTGAGATGGGCACTGGGACTGCCAGCGCGCAGGCGGCCTGCGACTGGACCGTGGGAGTAGGAGGGCATCGAGCAGATGGCGCGGGCTGTCCTGGCGGAGTTGGCGGCGGGTGAACTCGCTTGACATCCGGGCAATCGGTCGTATCATAAACGAACCCTAGGTCTTTGACAGCCACGGGTGATTGGCGCGTGGCTTTTTTGTGTGTAGGATCTGGGCCTGGCGAGGCAAATGGCACGTCCCAGGGCGTGCGATTCTTATACGAACTCACGAAAGGGTGCAAGCACGATGGGAAAGCAGCATCGCGGGAAGGGTATTCGGAATCTTCTCAGGCACGGACGGGGAACTTGCCCGGCCTGCGGAACGACGGCTATCAAGGTCCTTTACGAGCGCACGACCAAGGACGGCGTAAAGATCAAGGTCTGCAAGCGCTGCCGGAACAAAGCAGTCTAGATCATGTCGGTTGAGAGACGCCCCCACACGGGGGCGTTTTTCGTTTCAGGGCGCTCCCCTGCAAAGGGGCATCTTCGCTAGCCGTGACCGTGACCAAGCTGACGGAAGTACGAGACGACAACGAGCACGCCGGCCAGCCCCAGCACTGAGGCTACGGCAAAGGGTAGGCCGGCGCTCACTTCCACGAGAACACCACCCACGAGAACGCTCAGGACCATCGCCAGGTTCCATACAAGGGCCAGAGCTCCCAGAACGCGCCCCTGTTCATGGTGTGAGGTGGCACCAGAAACAAGTACCAGCATCATCGTCGACAGCGACCACGCGGCAGCCACCCCCAGACAACCAAAGGCAAATAGGCCCCACGGCTGCCTGGCGAAAACCGCTTGTCCCAGGGCTGCCAGGGCTACAGCCCCCATCGCGATCCGCGTCGGCGTCTGTGGTCCCACGCGATCAGCGAAACGCCCCGTGACAAGCTGCGCTAACGTTGCGAGCACCTGACTGGTTGTGGCGAACGCAGCAACGGAGATCTTCGTGCCTGTCCTGGCGTAGATCAGAAGCGGTACAAGCACACCGCTCATGCCATAGTAGCACGTTGGCAGGAAGCGCATCAGCCCCAGGCGCACGACGAGCGGCTGCCGTACCACGTGTAGGTAGCCTGCAAGCGCCCTGTGCCAGGGCTGTCGCTCCTGGTCTGTCTGGCGTTGCTGGTGGCTCGGCATCAGGGCCACGGCCAGGACCAGGTTGAATGCGGCAAAGCCGATCAACCAGGTGGCAAAGACGGTGTAGCCGCGTGTATCGAGGATATAGCCGGCGAAGGGGCTACCCAGGGCGCCGCCGAGCGTAAACCCCCAATGGTAGAAAGCCGAGATCGTGCCGATATGCCGATTTCCTGCGGCACGGATGAGGTAGCTCTGCGCCCCCAGAGATTCAAGGCTCGTGGCCAGCCCGCTTACCACCCACAAGGCTCCTACCAACCACGGGGCACGCGCCAGGAAGGCTACGCTGCTCATCACGAAACAACCCAGGCCGATGACGAGCGTCCATTTGCGACCGAGGGTGTCGGTGAGGCCTCCTCCCACCATCGCAGCCACCATACCGGCGGCCTGGGCAACTGAGACCAGTGACGATGCGAAGGCGGCGGTGGCGCCCAGAGAATCGCTGACGTAGATAGGGAAGAAGTAGCGCTGGGCGGAGACGACAATCCCGTTGAGGAGTTGCACCAATAGCAGGATGGCAACCGGTCCGAGGCGCTCGGGCTTGATCCGTTGCACGGGCTACTCTCTTACTGATGGACCAGAGGAGCCATATGCGCGATGGCGCGCTGCGCTGCGCTGCTGGCATCGGGCTTGGGCATGAACTCGCCCGATATCCAGCCCTTGTACCCGATCTCCCGCAGCGTGGCTACGATGCTGGCAAAATCGAGATGTCCGGCGCCGGGAAACCAACGGTTCGAATCCGCCACGTGGAAGTGGAAGATGCGTTCTCCGCACGCGCGGATGCTGCTCTCGAGGCTGCGCTCCTCGATGTTCATGTGGAATGTGTCGAGGAGCAAACCCACGTTGTCCATCCCTACCTGGTCCAGAAATGACAGTCCTTCATCCACTGAGTGGATCAGGTCCGTCTCGTAGCGGTTGAGCGGCTCGATCGCAAATCGGACGCCTGACCCACTCGCGGCCTCCCCACAAGCCTGCATTGCTTCCCTGAAGTAGGCCACCGAGCGATCGTGACTCTGTCCCTGAGGCGTGATCCCACGAATGAGTCCGATGACGACCACGGCACTGAACCGCTTGGCCAGCGGGATGTGGTTCTGGATCCGCGCGATGGCTGCAGCGCGCACGGTCGCGTCATCGCTCGTGAACGACAGATGCTCTTCGCCCCAGGCCTGACCGGTGCCGATGGCGGGGACCCTGAGACCGTGCTCGCTCGCGATGCGGGCCAGAGCGTCGATATCGACCAGGGCGGGATCCCGGATGGCCAACTCCACGCCGTCGTAGCCCCACGCCGCGATCCTGGCGACGTTGGCCTCGAAGTCGCCCTTGAGGGCGACGGCTTCGAACTGAGCCTGATGGGTAGACAGGACGAGGCTGAGTTTCACGGCACACCTCCTCCGGTATGGTATGGCGATGAAGCGACAGGTCAATAAGGGGATAAGGGTCAAGCCCTTATCCCCTGTTACCTGTTCGTGGGCGGCCGTTCGCTTAGCCGCTGAACGTGTCCTGCCCGATGCGCGGCAGTGCGTACACGGGGCGCCAGCCCTCGCTCATCGGCTCTTTCAGGAAAGGTGCCATCTCCTCATCCTTGCGGAGCGTGAACTCCTCCACAGGGGGCACGGTGCCTGGTGGGAACGCCTCGAGGATCTGGTCGTTGAGCAGGGTCAGATAGCGCAGGATCGCGGCGAGGGGCCGCTTGGCCTTCTGGGGATCGCCGTGGGTCGCCTTGCCGACGACGCCCTCCGGGGTGCCTGCCATCTCGATGGCGGATTGTCCTTCACCCTCGGACCAACGGCATGGCCGGCTGAAGGGGTCGACCGACTTGTCGAAGTGCCCATCGGGAAGCCAGCTCTTGCCCTCGGTGTCCACGGCATAGGCCATGTCCACCATTTCGGGGTGCAGGTAGAGGCCCAACGAGGTCTCTGACTCGTCAGCGTGGACGAAGTTGGTGTCCCACTTGCCGCCACGCTCCTTGGTACGGAAAAACTCCCGCACGGCGCGGTGCCAGTCGATCACGCGATAGACGCCCGGAAGCTGGTAGCGCTTGCAGAACTGCTGGATCGCGGACTCCAACACCCAGAGCTGTCCGTGGTTGTTGAGGATGATCTGTTTGCGGAAGCCATCGTTCCAGAGCCCCAGCATTACGTCGATCAACTGCTCCCGGAGCACGTTCTCACGCACGATGACGGTGCCCGGCATGCCCAGGTGGTGGTAGGGGTGCGCCCCGTACATGATGGGCGGCAACGCCAGGGCGATCGGGGCGCCCTGCTTTGCAGTATAGCGTCGGACACCTTCGCAGATCTGGCTCACGTAGAGCGTGTCCGACGCGCTGGGCATGTGCTGACCGTGCAGCTCTGTGCTTCCCACGGGAATCAGCACGATGTCGTTCTTCTTGCGGTTTTGTTCCACTTGCCAGCGGACGGTTGTCTGGATGTACGAACCTGCCTTGCCCCACTCGACCGGCGAGGGCATCCCATAGTTGGCCAGGATCGCATCGATTTCGGCGTCGCTTGCGTCCCAGATCTCTTTCTTGAGCCGCCCGACGGTGTTGTCCTCAAAGAACAGGTCGGGTTCATCGGTAGCGAGCAGGCCCGCGGGAACTGGTTTTGTCTGTGTCATGGGTCGTCTCCTTAGGCGTTTGGTTTCACCATGATCTTGCCGTCGGTGCGCTGTGTCGACCGCCCGATGGCGTCTACCACGTTGTCGAGGGTATAGCGTGCTGTGATGATCTCGCTGAGGTCGAGCCGGCCCGCAGCCACCATGCGGATGACGTTGGGGAAGGTCTCGTGCCCCGAGTGTCCCTGCGACCCGTAAGCCTGCGCGCGGCGCACCTGGAAGCTCTCCAGGTACATCGGCACGCGTTGGGCGGCTCGTCCGATCTGCACCACCTTGGCATTGATCGCGAGTGCCTTTTCCATCTCGGGGATGGTGAGGTGGGGTGCGCCGGCAGCTTCGACGTGGAAGTTGAAGCCCTCGCCCCTGCTGTGCTCAAGGAGGACCTCGTGCGCAACTACCTCACGCGGATCGTAGACGAAGTCGGCGCCGACCTTCTTGGCCAACTCGCGCCGCGGGGGCGAGACCTCAAAGGCGACAATGGTGCCGGCACCAGCTGCACGGGCAAGCCCGATGGCGGCAAGGCCGATGGACCCGGCGCCGAAGACGCTCACGTAGTGGCCGGGGCGGAAGCCACCGGCGCGCTCGAACATCGCATTGTATGAAACGCTGGTGGGCTCGCTCAGCGCACCGACTTCGTAGCCCTTTTCCTCGCTGCCGAAGTGCTCGGCTATGGCGTCGATGGGCCAGCAGTACTTCTCATCGAGCGCGATGTAGTTGGCGAAGGCGCCGGGAATCGTGAAGCCGATCTCCTCGAGGTTTGTGCAGTGGTTGGGGTAGCCATTGCGGCAGGGGACGCAGCGCCCGCACCAGATCATCTCCTCAGCGGTCACCATATCCCCCACCTTGCGCGTCTTGACCTCCGAGCCCACCTCCACGATCTTACCGGAGAACTCGTGGCCCAGGATCGTGGGGAACTTGGTCAGGCCGGGATAGAGGATGTAGTCATCCTTGTCCGTCTCATAGAAGTGCATGTCCGACCCACAGACGCCACATGCCTGCACGGCGATGACCACATCCTGCGGCCCGGGCTTCGGGTCGGGCCACTCACCGACCTTCAGCGTGGGATGTCGCCAGATCGCGCTGCCGGTAATGGCCTTGCCGGTCGCCTTCTCCCAGTCGGAGAGCGCGTAATCCGGCCGCGGATCCCATTTCGCATCAAGCACCAAGCCTTTCATCGCGTTACCTCCTTGAGTTGTGATGAGCCATCAGGGATAGGCGGGATGCGCCGCTATCCCACTTCCGATAACCTGACCGGCCGATGCTCCGCATATGACTTCCGTGCTGCATATCCCATCAGGATCGACTGGCGCCCGTCCGCGCCGGTGACGGGGGGCACTCTGTCTTCACGAATGCAGGCGACGAACGTGCGCAGTTCCTCGACGTAGGCCTCGACGTAGCGGTCCATGAAGAAGTTCAGGGGGAGATCGCGATGGATGCTTGCTGCGTCGCTGACCAGGGTCGTGTTGGGGTAGTCATTTTCCGACCGCACGGAGCCGCCGCTCCCGAAGACCTCGACGCGCTGGTCGTAGCCGTAGACGGCCTTGCGGCTGTTGTCGATGGTGCCGATGACGCCATTCGCGAAACGCATCACGATGACGGCGGTATCGATGTCTCCGGCTGCACCGATGCCCGGATCGACCATCACGCCTCCCTCGACGTAGATCTCCTCAACTTCACTGTCGATGAGGAAGCGGGCCATGTCGAAATCGTGGATTGTCATGTCGAGGAAAATGCCCCCCGAGACCTTCACATACTCAGGCGGGGGAGGAGCGGGGTCGCGGCTGATGATGTGCAACATGTGGGGCGTCCCGACGGCGCCTGCCTGCACGAGTTCGCGCACCCGCCGGAAGTTGTGGTCGAACCGGCGGTTGAAGCCCACCATCAGCTTGACGCCAGCCCGGTCGACGGCTTCCAACACCCGATCGACGCGGCCAAGATCCAGATCGATCGGCTTCTCGCAGAAGATCTGCTTCCCCGCAGCCGCTGCACGCTCAACCAGTGCTGCGTGGGTATCGGTGCTGGAGCAGATCAGCACGGCGTCGATCCCGGGGTGCGCGAGCACCGGATCGGGGGCATCGTAGACTTCAGGGATCGCAAGCGCGCTCGCGCAGCGCGCCGCCGCTTCGTAACGGATGTCGGAGATCGCGACGACCTCTGCTTCCGGGATGCGGGTGGCCAGATGTGCCGCGTGTAGCGCGCCGATCCTTCCTGCACCGATGATACCGACGTGGACTCGATCTTTCATACGGCCTCCTTTCTCCTCTACGGGCTCAAACGTCCTGTGGTCAGTTGGTTTGGTTCGTAGTAACCGCTTCAGCGGTTCCGGTGCCGACAGCTGGGCAGCCCGAATGACTGAAGTCGTTCCTACGAACCCCGAATACCAGCTTGGCTGACCACTAGCTACCTCCCGGCGCTGCGGTACTGGCGCGTTCGATCAGGAGCGGTGCCAGCAGGCAGTCCTGGCCCCCGTGCCCCTCCAACAGGTCCAGCATCAGCCTCATCGCCGCACTCCCCATCGCGGTACGCGGTTGTTGGATCGTTGTAAGCGGTGGCGATGCCCAGCGCGCCAGCTCGAGGTCGTCGAAGCCGACGAGGTTCAGATCGCGCGGCACAATCACATCGTGCTGCCGGCAGGCAAGCAGGACGCCCATCGCTACCCGGTCGTTGTAGCAGAACAGCGCGGTCACGCCGGAATCGAGCACCGCAGGAAGCGTGCGCTCACCGACGATGGTGTCGTCCTGTAAGCCAATGTCCGCCTCAGGAACGACGCACACCCAGCCCGCGCCGGGCCTGATTCCCGCTGCAGCCAGGGCCTCCTGGTAACCCTGCAGGCGCAGGGCGTTTGAGCGCTGGCGGTTGCCCAGGCCCAGGTAGCCGATGCGCCGATGGCCCTTCGAGATCAAGTGCTCCACGGCCAGGCGTGCGCCCGCGAGCTCGTCGAAGGCTACGGCGTGGAAGCCGGGGCTGTCCTCCGTGTGCTGGTTCAC
>JAXDDP010000232.1:0-7471 GCA_034676785.1 Anaerolineae bacterium
TGAGGCGTTGTGTAACCGCATCGTTCTGATCGACAAGGGCGTGGCTGTTCTCTACGGTGAGGTTGGCGAGATCAAGCGCCGGTTTGCGGGCAACGCCGTTACGCTAGAGGGGCAGGGCGACTTCGAGCACCTTCCAGGCGTGCTGGAAGTGCGTCGTGACAATGGTGCCTGGCACCTGGCGCTCGAGACGGGCGTCTCGGCACAGGACATCCTGCGAGCGCTTGCTCGTCGCGAGGACGTGAAGATCGAACGGTTTGAAGTGGCCGAGCCTTCACTGGACGACATCTTCATCAGTGTGGTCAGTGAGGGACGACCTGCTATGGAGGAGGCCAGAGATGCATAAGCTCTGGTTGGTCGCCAAACGAGAGTACTTACGACGGGTTGGCGAGAAGTCCTTCCTGTTCATGACACTGGGCTTTCCCTTGCTGATCATCGGTGTCAGCGTAGTTGCGGGTCTGGTTGCGGCAGGGGGGCGGGACGCACGCCCGATCGGATATGTCGATCAGGCGGGATTACTGGATCGTACGGTGTTGCCGTCGCTGGTGGAGGATCGTCCAAGCTTCACCACGATGGAGGCCTTCGCCAATGAGGACGCAGCTCGCCTGGCCCTCGGGGAGGGCCGGATCGCAGCGTACTATGTAATGCCGGGTGACTACCTTCAGCGGAAGGAACTCACCTTGACCTATGACGAGGATGAGCCGCGGGCAGCCAAGACGCGAGACTTCAGCCGTTTCGTTCGCGCTAGCCTTGTTGCCAGGCAGCCGTCTGAGCTCCAAGACGTTCTAGAAGAAGGACTTGCCATCACTATTCGATCAACGGATGGCCGGCGCGTGATGTCGGAAGGGGGCATCCCCAGTTTCCTGGTGCCGTTTGTGGTTGCGTTCTTCCTGTTCTTCGCCATCTCTACCGCCGGAGGTTACCTGTTGCAGGCGATGACGGAGGAGAAGGAGAACCGCACGATGGAGATTCTTGCGACATCCGTCTCTCCTGAGCAGTTGATGGCGGGCAAAGCGCTCGGCCTCATTGCCGTCTCGTTGACGCAGATCCTGATCTGGCTCACCGGTCTTTTCGGCGGGCTGTGGATTGGCGGGCGATTTGTCTCAGAGCTGCAGGGTCTCCAACTCCCGTGGGATATGGTGATCGTCACCGTCCTGTACTTCCTGCCATCGTTCGTCCTGATTGCGGGGATCATGATCGCGATTGGTGGGGCAGTCACGGAACAACAACAGGGCCAGCAGGTGGCAGGGATCATCAACCTGCTCTTCATCGTGCCCATGTTCTTCCTGGTTCTCATCTTCGAGAATCCGGAAAGCCCGCTGCTCGTTGGGCTGACGCTCTTCCCCACCACGGCTTTCCTGACGGTGCTGCTGCGTTGGGGGATGACCTCAGTGCCCATGTGGCAGCTCGTGCTGAGCTGGGTTCTGCTCGCGCTAAGCGCGCTGGGCAGCATCTGGGTCGCAGCCAGGGTGTTCCGGATCGGGATGCTGCAGTACGGTCAGAGGCTCAGCCTGAAGACGATCGTCCAGGGGCTGCGAGGCCAACCGGTCGTTCGGAGTAACGGGGAGGCAGCGAACCATGCGTAACGTTCTTCTGGTCATCAAGCACGAAGTACAGAGAACGGTCGGCAAGCCGTCGTTCTGGATAGCGTCGTTCCTATTCCCTATGATCATCTTTGCAATGACCTTCGGGTCGCAGCTCATGGCTCGAGGCATGGCGGATGGAGACTCGGAGAAAAGCTTCCTCGATCAGGTGATGGGCGCGACGGCGCCTGGCGAGGCGAAGCCGCAGGGCTATGTTGACCTTGCGGGGGTGGTCACAACCATGCCAGAGGGCCTACCGGAGGGCCTGCTGGTGGCTTACCCTGACGAAGCCGCGGCCCAGGCAGCGATGGATGCCGGTGAGATCGAGCAGTACTACATGTTGGCCAACGACTTCCTGAAGACAGGCGAGGTTGTTCTGGTTCAACAACGCTTCTCGCCCTTCGAACAACTTGATGGCGGGAATGTTTTTGAGTATGTAGTAACGTACAACCTGACATCCGACCGGGATGCAGCAGCCTTGTTGCAGAACCCGATGCCCAGTGTTGTGCTCGAGCGGTTGGCACCTGCCGGGGAAGACGCAGCTGGCGCAGGCAGGCCGGCCGGTCAGTCGCTGGCACCTATGGCGATGCTATTCATCTTCTTCTTTGTGCTCACGATGAGCAGTGGGTACGTGCTGACGAGTGTGACCAAGGAAAAGGAGAACCGGATCGTCGAGGTGCTTCTATCGAGTCTGGACCCGCGGCAGCTCATGCTGGGAAAGATCGTCGGGTTGAGCGCCGTAGCCTTGCTGCAGATGGCCATCTGGCTAGGCGCAAGCCTGCTGGTCTTGAGGGAGGGGTCTCCGTTGGTCAGCATGGTCTCGAACTTGGTGGCGCTCACGTTGCCGCCAGGGTTCCTGGTGTGGGCGATCCTGTACTTCTTGCTGGGGTATCTGATGTTCGCATCGGCACTCGGTGCCATTGGAGCCTTGGCCCCAACGGCTCGTGAGGGAAGCCAGTTTACCTTCGCCGTCATGCTACCGTTGATGATCCCACTGTGGTTCAACACGGCCTTTATCGAGGCGCCCAATGGCGCACTTGTGACATTCCTCAGCATTTTCCCGCTCACCGCACCCATTTCGATGGTTTCCAGAATGGTAGCGGTGGATGTTCCGCTCTGGCAGAGCCTGTTAAGTATGGGGCTCGTCGTTGTCACGACGTATGCGTTGGTGCTGCTCTCTGCGCGGCTCTTCCGGGCTGATACGCTGCTGTCCGGAGCTCCGATAAGTCTGCAACGACTTCGTGAGGGGCTGCGGCGTCACGGCACTGCGTAAGTTTTGTGGGCCGTTAGCGATCGTGCTACAATCCCGGTGACCCACATGTGCTGCGGTTATGCGTGGGCAGGGAGGGAGCGTGCGCGAGCTAATCACGGGCGCCACCGCGATCGTGCGCGGCGCGCTGGCTGCGGGGTGTAACTTCTTTGCCGGGTATCCGATCACCCCGGCGACGCCGATCCTGTTGCAGATGCTTCAGGAGTTGCCCAAGGTAGGTGGCGTCGCGATCCAGGGTGAGGACGAGATTGCGAGTATCGGCATGTGCATCGGGGCCGCTGCGGCAGGTCGTCGAGCGTTGACGGCCAGCAGCGGCCCCGGTTTGAGTCTCTACAGCGAGCACATCGGTCTCGCCGTGATGATGGAACTACCGCTGGTCGTCGTTGATGTCCAACGGCTGGGCCCGGCGACGGGGGGAGCCACCACAGTTGGCCAGGGCGACGTTCAATTTGCACGTTGGGTGACCGCAGGCGGCTATCCGATGATTGTGTTGGCGCCGTCGACCGCAGTGGAGTGTGCGACACTCACGATGGAGGCCTTTGCGCTGGCTCAGCGATTCCGCACCCCTGTCGTCGTACTCACCGACAAGGAGCTCAACCTCACGCAGGTGACGGTCGATTGGCCTGAGCTACCCGCTCCAGAGCCTGTGACTGTGGTGCCTGAGACGACACCCGCCGCGTTGCTGGGCGACAGGGAGATTGTGCGGTTCACTGGATCGTCGCACGACGAGCGACAGTTGATCACGAAGGATCCGGCGGCGGTGGAGCGGTTGAACCGGCGGCTGATTGGGAAGATCGAGACGCACCGTGAGGAGCTCGAGCGCGGGAGGCTGGATCTCGAGCCCGAGGCCAGAACGTTGTTGGTCTCCTACGGTACGACGAGCGGTGCGATGGAAGTCGCTGTAGCAGAAGCCCGATGTCAGGGCAAGCGAGTCAGCTCCATCGTGGTGCAGAGCTTGTGGCCACTTCCCACGCGACTGCTTGCACACGCAGCGAGTGGCGTTGAGCGGATTGTCGTGGGTGAACTTAACCCCGGTCTGTATGCGCGCGAGGTGCACGGCCTCTTTCCCGATCGCGAGGCGGTGAGCTTGCAGCGTATCGACGGGCAACTGATTACGCCTGAGATGTTCGTGGAGTGCTGCCTGTGACCGGCACGGTCGGCCTGGTGCTTATCTTCGCATTGCTTGGCCTTTTGGTCGGCAGCATTGCCGGACACGCGGCCGAGGCTGCATTGGCAAGGCGCCGCCTTGCGGTGCCCCGATGTCCATACTGCACCGCCGGCTATCGGCCTTATCAATGGAGCGCTACTGTGGCTCTCGTCTCGGGGCAGTGGCGCTGCGCGACATGCCGCCGACCTTTCCGCCTCCCGCGTCTCCTGGGGGAGCTGTTCCTCGCTACTGCCTGGGCGATCCTTGTTACTCGATCTGGCCTGACCCCTCGCGTATTCCTGGCGATGGCTGCGCTCGTGCCGCTGGCGATGATCTTGGTGACCGACCTCGAGGCGAAGCTCGTGCCCAATGCAATCATGCTGCCGTCGCTTGGTGCAATGGTGGTTCTGGGCACGCTTTTTGGTCCTGGCGTGCCTTTCCTGAGCGAAGTACGCTGGTGGCATTCGTTGGCCGGGGCGGCTGTAGGCTTTGCGATCTTCCGCATTCTGGTCTGGATTGGCGTAGCGCTTTTCGGTGAGGGCGCACTGGGCGAGGGGGACGTCACGTTGAGCACGTACGTCGGTGCCGCCGTAGGGTTCCCGCTGGTTCTGGAAGCGCTTGTCCTTGCTTTCGCGTTTGGGGGCGTGGGTGCGCTCGCGGTCCTTCTGTCGCGCCGGGGCAAGCTGCGATCGGCAATTCCCTATGGCCCGTTCATCATCCTGGGGTGTGCCGTAACTATGATCTGGGGTGCTGGCATCCTGACGTGGTTCCTGACATAGGGACCGAGCATCGCCGGAGCAGGTCGCTTTCCAACAAAAAGAGGACGCCACCTGGGGTGACGTCCTCGTATTCCCAAATCCGAGAAGGTACCCCCGCCCAGACTCGAACTGGGATAGCAGACTTAGGAGATCTGTGTTCTATCCTATTGAACTACGGGGGCAACGAGGCCATTATAGCATAGGCGCCTGCGCCGGCAAGAACTCTGCAGACACCGGATGTTGCTGCGTGCGGTCTCAGGCTCCAGACCAGTCAGAAGGGAGACCATCAGGATTATGGCACACTATCTGCCAATTCAGTGGGTCGACGGACATCTCCGGTTGCTTGACCAACGTGAGCTGCCCGCGCGTGTGACGTTCATTGACTACGTTGACGATGCGGCGGTTGCGGAGGCCATCACGTCGATGGTAGTGAGGGGAGCACCTGCTATTGGGATCACGGCCGCATACGGGCTGGTCCTGGCGGCGCAGCGCAGTTCGGGGCCAACGGTACGTGAGATGCGTGCGGATCTGGCTGCCGCCGGCGACCGTCTACGCCGCGCCCGCCCCACTGCAGTGAACCTATTCTGGGCCATCGATCGTGTCCTTCAGCGGGGATTGGATCCGCGCCTGGGGACAATAGACGATGTACGCCGGGCAGTGCTGGATGAGGCCGATGCCATATATGCGCTTGAGGAGCGATCCAACTACCAGATTGGGGTCAACGCGCTTCCGTTGGTGCCACAGGGTGCCAAGTTCATCCACCACTGCAACACCGGCCCTCTGGCTACGGGCGCCTATGGGACAGCACTGCGGGTGATCATCGCTGCGCACGAGGCAGGCAAGGATGTCTACGCGTACGTCGATGAGACACGCCCCCGACTGCAAGGGGCGCGCCTGACGGCGTGGGAGTTGCAGCAGTGGGGGGTCCCGCACTCCGTCATCGTGGACGGTGCGGCGGCCCATATCATGCGCACGGTTGGGATCGATCTCTGTGTTGTCGGGTGTGATCGGGTAGCGGCTAATGGTGACACAGCCAACAAGATTGGAACCTATCATCTGGCGATCGCCGCCCGCGCACACGGTGTACCGTTCTACGTTGTAGGGCCAACGAGCACGATCGATATGTCGCTGGCCTCGGGGGATCTGATCACGATCGAGCAGCGCCCTGGTGAGGAGGTCACGCATGTTGGGCGAACGCAGATCACGCCGGATGGTACGGCAGCAGAGAACCCCGCTTTCGATGTGACGCCGGCTGCGTACATCACGGGCATCATCACTGAACGCGGTGTTGTGTATCCACCTTTCGAGGACAATCTGCGTGGACTGATGGCACAGGAGTAGAGCGATGATACATCGCGGCAGACAAGCCGCGCGCAGCAATGGGCTTTGACCTGCGACGCCGTCCGGGTGAGCCTCCAAAGCTCGTCGCCCATCGTGGTGCTTCAGCCGTGGCGCCTGAGAACACGATGGCAGCGTTCGATCGCGCGTGGCGTGACCGAGCCGATATCGTGGAGATGGATGTCCGGTTATCGGCAGACCGCGAGGTCATGGTCATACACGACCGAGATCTTGATCGCACGACCGATGGCACAGGCCCTGTCGCTGATTGGCCGGTCTCGGAGCTGAAACGCCTCAACGCTGGTGCTTGGTTTGGTGCTGCCTATGATGGCGAGCACATTCCCACGCTTCGCGAGGTGCTGCACTGGGCTCGGGGCAAGGTCGCCCTGATGCTCGAGCTGAAGTTCGACCCCTATGGTTCGTTTGCCCCTCAGCTTGTGCCGGCTGTTGCGGCCCTGATCGCAGAGGCATCGATGGCTGACCAGGTCTTGGCGATCTCATATCAGCCGCGGGCCTTGGTGCAGCTCAAGATCCTCATCCCCTCAGTTCCAGCCGGGCCGATCTACCCTGCGGATGGCGTGTTGGGCCTGACCGTGAGCATTGTGCGTCACTTCCCCTGGTTGGCCCAAGTCTCCGGCGTTCGTCGCCTGTTGACGCGCCCGCTGCGTTACACCCGCGACTGGGGATGCGACGTTGTGTCTCCCAATATCGCAGTGGTGACCCCAACGTTGGTCGGGGCAACTCGTGCAGCCGGATATCCACTGAGCTGCGGGGGACTTCGCTGGGATTACCCGTACGCGATAGGCATCGGCGTTGACACTGTCGCAGCCAACGATCCTGCCTGTGTTCGACGATGCTATCTCTAGATCATGGGAGGCGTTCGACCTCGACAGGACCATTATCCTATTGACGGCGACCCCCATCGTAAGCTAGAGTTAGGGCGAAGCTATGGGTGAGCCAGAGCAAACGTGAGGGGGGCATTATGCTCTATTTACCGCAGCAAGAGGGCCAAGGATTGGTCGAGTACGCGTTGATCCTACTGCTGATCGCGATCGCTCTGATCGCGATCGTGACCATATTCGGGACTCAACTATCGAGTACTTACAGCAGTATTACGAGTGGTGTTATCGACGCAGCGAACCCCTAGTGGTCTGGTGATGTCAAGAGAGCCCTCGCCTGAAGCGCGGGCTCTCTTGTTGCCACTAGCGCGGCTGATTCCACCAGTCAACTAGCACCTGGAGTACCTGTCTAAGGTTCTCCCGCCAGGCGCTCTCCTCCCAGGGCATCGGTAGCCAGATCTCACGTCTTCCCACACGTGCGCGATCCTGGAGAGCGCGCCGCAGCTCGGTTACTCTGGATGGATCCGTATCCTTGAGCC
>JAXDDP010000115.1:0-12251 GCA_034676785.1 Anaerolineae bacterium
TCACCAGCGCTGATGGTACTTGGGGGGTAGCCCCCTGGGAGAGTAGGTCGTTGCCAAGAAGCTCTTTTTTTGTCTGCTGTACCCCCAGCGGCCCCCTCCAGGGCCGCTTCTTCGTCTCTCATGGACGCCTATCTTTCTCGACAGCCCGCTCTGCCTTGACGAACTAGCCTTGACTGTTACACTTTCCACTTGGCCTTGTGGTCAATTGTTGCTCCTAGGAATGCCCGGGCGACCGAGCGCGAACATAAGCCTGGACCAAGAACGTGCGCAATGACGCCATCGACATCAGGTTAGCAGCAGAACTGCTGCTTGAGGATCGCACTTGACCGGCAAGGCCAGGGTTCTCTTCGGCTTTCTGGTCCTCATCCTGGCAGCTTGCTCCGGCTGGCCGGGTCGCTCGAGTCCTGCCGAAGCCTCACAAACAACGCCGCCTCTTCCCTCTGTGACGGCCACGTCTGCGCCTACGCTGCCAACGCCAACGCCGACCGACCTACCTGTCGCTGCTCTGGATATCGAGGCTGCGGTTGATCCGGGCGATGCCCCGCTGCCAACTGAAGCCGCAATGCCCGAGCCGACGCCTACTCCTGCATTCTGCCCGTTCCTATCAGGCCGCACCGAGAGCGGCACATTTCGAAGCGCGGCGATGGCCGAGGATGTGCGCTATCTTGTGCACCTTCCCCCGTGCTATGACTGGTATCCTGATCGTGCGTATCCGGTCTTGTACCTTTTCCACGGTTGGCCCCTTGATGAACGACACTGGGACGACCTGGGGATTGACGAATGGAGCGACGATTGGGTGAGCCGTGGTTTGATCGGGCCCTTCCTCATCGTGCTCCCCGGTGTGAGCAAGGACGGCCTCTACGTCTACTCCAGCGGCGGGGCCGGGTCGTTTGAGGGGTTCGTGATCGACGAGCTTGTACCGCTGATGGATGCAACGTACCGCACGGTTCGCGCGCCCGCAGGGCGTGCAGTGGGTGGGATCTCACGGGGCGGTGTCTGGGCGCTCGAGATCGCGATGCGCCATACGGACGTTTTCGCGGCTGTAGGTGGCCATAGCCCAGCCCTGGCGCTCAATCGCCCGTTGCCTCAGTACGATCCTTTCCTCCTTGCCGGGACAGCCGCCACCGGCTTGCGCTACTACCTCGATGCAGGTGATGCGGATTGGGCGAATGCGGCCACGATCCGATTGCGCGACCTGCTGATCGAGCTCGGAGGCGACGTCACCTACGATGTCCACCCCGGTGGGCACGTAGACGAGCTATGGAGCTCGTCGATTCCCGATTACCTCAGCTTCTACGCGGCGATGTGGCCTGGGTCTCACAGCGCACTGCCCACCTGGAGTCCTCCGACGCCCGCTGCAGGCACACCAGTCGCGCCCTAGTCCGGGCGCAGATGCGTCCACTGTTCTCGCGCGGCGGCGTGTCAAGCCAAGTGATAATGTTACCGAAGGGCAGCGGTTGCGTTTTCGCCTGGCCAGTGTAATATAGGTAACTTATGGGAAATCCTGTACGCATTGCGCCCTCGATTCTGTCCGCGGACTTCACCCGACTCGGCGATCAGGTTAGCGAAGCTGCCGAAGCCGGTGCGGACGTGATCCACGTTGACGTGATGGATGGCCAGTTCGTGCCCAACATCACGATTGGGCCGCTGGTGGTGGCAGCTGTGCGCCGAGTGACCTCGCTCACGCTGGATGTTCATCTGATGGTGGACCGGCCAGAGCGCTATGTGGCGGCCTTTGCTGACGCCGGTGCTGATATCCTGACGGTGCATCCTGAGGCGACGGTTCATCTGCACCGCACCTTGCAGCAGATCCGCGACTTGGGCATTCGAGCGGGCGTCTCACTCAACCCTTCGACCTCCGAGTCGGCGCTCGATTACGTTATTTCGCTCACGGATCTGGTGCTGGTGATGACCGTCAATCCCGGCTTCGGCGGTCAGAGACTCATTCCAGAGGTGATTGCCAAGATTGCACGGGTTCGGGCGCTGCTTGACGCGCGCGCACCCGAGGCGTGGCTATCCGTTGACGGTGGGATTGACCCGCAGACGGCTCCGCTGGTCGTGGCTGCTGGAGCGGACACCCTTGTGGCCGGCTCCGCGATCTATGCTGCGCCGGCGGGCATTGCTGCGGCCATCAGCGCGCTCCGGCGCTCGGCAGCATCTGCGTGATCGGGGGGACCGGATCTGTGGCAGCAAACGACCCCGTACGCCGGTGGATCGATGTACGGGGTCGCTTCTGGCGTGCGAATGCCGGTCCTAGCCCTGCTCGCGGGAGAGGGTGCGCAGACAGCGGGTGCAGATGTAGCGACGGCGGTACTCTCCATCGATCAGCACGCGCTTGCGCTGGATATTGGCGCGGAACATACGGTTCGTCGCGCGCTTGGAGTGACTTACATTGTGCCCGAACATCGGGGTCTTTCCACAGATCTCACATTTAGCCATGATCCACCTCTTTTTTTCGATGACTGGGTTATGATACCACAAAGGATGGGAGACGCAACCGAAGGAGGTGCTATGGGCGACCACCTGGAAGCGCGGGGCAAAATCGAGGTGGCACAGGCGGCTATCGCGTCTATTGTGAGTGAGGCCGTCCAGACCTGCTATGGTGTCGTGGGAACGGTGCCACGCAATTTCGCGACAGGGCTCGCTGATATTCTTTCCACTGACCGAAAGCGGGGCGTAGAGGTTGTGGTGCGCGATGACCGTATCGTCGTCGACCTCTACCTGGTGGTAGAATATGGAGCGCGTATCTCGAGCGTGGCAGAGAGCATCAAACACGTGGTGAAGTACCAGGTCGAACGTGCCCTGGAGCTGCCCGTGGAGCAGGTGAACGTTCACGTCCAAGCTCTGCGCGTCAGCGATATGGATTAGGGGGGGCTATTCCGTGGGGATTCCCGATACCGATGTGACGCACGCCCTGGATGGGCTTCGCCTCAAGCCGATGGTCTCGGCGGCTCTTGCGTGGCTGCGTCAGCACCAGGATGCCATCAATGCACTCAACGTCTTCCCTGTCCCTGACGGCGACACGGGGACCAATATGAGCCTGACGATGGTCTCAGCGTGGGAGGAGATCGCGAACGTCGAGGAACCTCACGTGGGTCGGTTGCTGACGCAACTCGCCCATGGGGCGTTGATGGGCGCGCGCGGGAACTCCGGTGTGATCCTATCACAAATCTGGCGCGGTTTCGCCCGGGGGGTTGATGGCCATGCTCAGATCACGGTCGAGACGCTAGCTGAGGCAATGCGAGCTGCCGCCGATACGGCATACAAGGGTGTCGTCAAACCGGTCGAAGGCACGATCCTGACCGTCGCCAGGGAGATGGCAGAGGAAGCCGCCGCGGCAGTCGGAGAGACCGGAGATCTGGTCAGTGCGTTCGACCGGTTGGTGCATCGTGCGGCAGAGGCTGTGGCTCGAACGCCCAGTCTGTTGCCCGTATTGCGCCAAGCGGGTGTCGTTGACTCAGGTGGGCAGGGCCTCTACATCATCTTCGAGGGCATGTTGCGCGACCTGAAAGGACTCCCCGTGGCTATGATACCGGCGCAGACAGATCTCGCGCATCTCCAGCTGGAGGCCCATCCGGAGATGGAAGCGGGGGTTGAGTTCGATAGTGCATACCCCTACGACGTGCAACTGATCATCCTCGGGGCCGGCCTGGACGTCCCCAGCATCCGCTCCGGGATCGAGGCTATGGGTGATTGCCCACTCACGGTGGGTGATGAAGCCGCGGTCAAGATCCACGTCCACGTCGCCGACCCGGGAGCTCCGATCAGTTTCGGTGCTCGCTTCGGTTCGGTGACCGATGTGGTGGTCGAGGACATGCGTGTTCAGTATGAGGCCTATACAGCCAGTCGCGGGCAGACCCGCACGACACTACCGCTGCCTGCTGCACTTCTGGGGTCTGGAGAGGACGTAGCCATTGGTGTTGTCGTTGTTTCTACCGGCGAGGGCCTCGCGAACGTGTTCCGAAGCCTTGGCGCCGCGGTCGTGATCGAGGGTGGGCAGACGATGAATCCCAGTACAGCGCAGATCGTGGAGGCCATTGGGCGCACGACGGCCTCCGATGTGATCATCCTGCCCAACAATCCCAATATCCTGCTCGCGGCACAACAGGCAGCCGATATGGCCGATGGCAAGCGGGTGAAGGTCGTCCCGACACGGACGATTCCACAGGGCGTGGCAGCGATGCTGGCCCTCGATCAGGACGCTGCTCTCGAGGAAAACGCGGTTGCTATGCTGACTTCGTCCGCTGATGTCATCACCGCTGAGGTCACCTCAGCGACCCGCAATGTCCGTCTGAATGGGATCGAGGTGCGCGAGGGCGACGCCATTGGGCTGCTGGAGGACGAGCTGGTAGTGGATGCCAACTCGTTTGAGGAAGCCGTGCGCTGGTTGTTGGCGGAGGTCGAGATTGACAGCCGCGAGTTGGTGACGCTCTACTATGGGGCTCAGGTCACACAGGAACAGGCCAACGCTCTTGTCGACGAGCTCGCTGGCTATTACCCGGATCTGGAGTTTGAGATCGTGTTCGGTGGCCAGCCGCATTATCCCTACATCCTATCGATCGAGTAAGGGAGAAAGCTCCCGTGTTGAGGGAGTTCGTATCTGTGGGATCGCGTGGCGCGGGCCGAGCACGATCTGTCAGGCCGTAGATCCCATTCACTGACCAAATCAGGAGCGTGCGTGTGGCGGGCAACTCTCAGATCCAGATGATCACCGACGGCACAGCTTTCCTCCCGATGGATCGATTGCGGGAGCTGGGTGTTACGGTGCTACCGATCGTCGCGAGCGCCGGAGGGCGGAGCTACCTCTATGATCAGCAGACCTCCGAACACGTGGACTTGCTTGCCACGCTGCGAGGGACACGCGACCCCATTGAGATCGTCGGACCGTCAGTCGACGACTTCCGGGCGGTGTTCGAGCGCTCGCTGTACCGGACGAACCAGGTCCTCGTCGTTTTGTCGTCAGGGCGGTTGAGCCCGGTAGTCCACAACGCGAGGACTGCCGCGCGCGACTTCATGGGCCGGTGCGACATTACGATCCTGGATTCACAGACAGTCTCGGTTGGCCTGGGTCTGCTGGTTGAACGTGCCGGAGAGATGCTGCAGCGTGGCGAACTTCCTCTGGCTGAGATCGTGCGCAGAATACGTGGGATGATCCCCCGGATCTACGTGGTGATGATCACCCACACGCTTGATTACATCTATCGCAGTGGCAAACTCACTGCGACTCAGGCTATCCTGGGGGCGATGTTGAAGATCCGTCCCTTCGTCGAGATCGAAGATGGCGATATGATCCCCCTGGAGAAGAGCCGGCGGCCCGAGCGGGCGGTCGACCGCTTGGTGGAGTTCGCGTCCGAGTTCTCGCGGATCAACCGGTTGGTCATCTTCCACGGGCAAGAGAAGCCGGATGATGATGCGATTGATCTGAAGGAACGACTCTTGCAGATCGCGCCCGGTCTGGATATCCCCTACATTGTCTATGACCCGATCATCGCCTCACACATTGGGCCTGAGGGACTGGGCCTGATCGTCTATGAGGGCGTCTGGCGCTAGACTGCCGGCGTTCCTCGTAGTCCGGTGCCGAAACAGCCCTGGAGGCCATTCACTTGGCCTTGGGGCTACTAACCCGCCTGGCGTCAAGCGTTGAGCACGACCGGGCGCTGGATTCTGGAGATAAGATGGCTAGACCGTTGGAGACGTTGAGCAAGATGCTGGCCCTGGAGGCACGCGACTTTGCGTATCGCGACCGTGCGGTGGCAGGGGGCCTGGCAGGGTATGTAGAGACGTGGCGGCGGCAAGCGCGCGAGGCTTTCGGCGAGGCCGCTGATCCCTGGATCATGGCGATCGCGGAGCGGCTGGAGTCGTATCACGGCCTCGATGTGGCCCAACGTCGTGCCATGATCGAGCAGCTTCTCGCGATGCTGCGTCAGGGTCCTGTCGAAGGTCCTTTGCCGATCGAGGTGCAACCCGTGCCGCTGGACGAGCCGGAGCGCGCGCCTGTGCTGCATGATGGGACGGAAGAGTCTGAGGGCGAGGAACTTGGGGCGACGGGCGAGGTCGCGCCAGATTTGGCGCCCGCGCAGGACGAATCTGCACTGGAGGATGACGTTGCGCCGGCAGGTGAGCCGCCGGCCCCCGAGCCTCGAGCTGTCGCCCGACAAGCGCGCACGGGAGGGCGTGGCCTGGATGCCCCGGTCGCTGCGGTGCCGGGCATCGGCGCCCAGCGGAGCAGCCTGCTAAAGAAACTCGGCGTTCATACGATCCGCGACTTCATCTACACCTTCCCGCGCCGCTACGAGGATTACTCGCGCCTCAAGACGATCGACCGTCTGGAGTACGGGGAGCGCGTTAGCGTTTTGGCAACGGTCTGGGAAGCTGGGGTGCGCAGGACGCGGCAGGGGACTGAGCTGTTTCGGGCTATCCTTTCAGACGAGACGGGGACGATGGAGGTTACCTGGTTCGGCAATCAACGCCTGGATCAGCGTCTGCGACCGGGGATGCACCTGTTGATCCGCGGCAAGGTCGACGCCTACCTCGGGCGACTTACGATGAACTCACCTGAGTGGGAGATCGTGGGGCGGACCGATGTTGCCAGTGCGCGCATCCAGCCCGTGTACCCGCTCTCCGGGGGCCTGACCCAGCTCTGGATGCGTCGGGCGATGCAACGAGCCCTGAACACGTGGGCCGGTCGGATACCCGACGCCCTTCCCGAAGCGATTCGATCGGCGCATAGCCTTTTGCCGCTGCTACGCGCTTTGTGGGGAGTCCATCTGCCAGACAGCCATGAGCACCTGGAGGCGGCGCGCCGCCGGCTCGCGTTCGAGGAGGTGCTTTATCTGCAGCTGGGGCTACTGCGTCAGAAGCGCCAATGGAAGTCCCAGCCAGGTCGCCGGCTCACAGCTGCGCCAGAACGGGTTGAGGCGCTCGAGCAGTCTTTCCCCTTTCCTCTGACCTCGGCACAACAGCGCGCCATCCGCGAGATGCTCGTGGACCTGGCCTCCGGCAACCCTATGAACCGTCTGTTGCAGGGTGATGTGGGGTCGGGAAAGACCGCCGTGGCAGCGTTTCTGATGGCGGTGGTTGCAGACGCGGATTGTCAGGTGGCGATGATGGCGCCGACGGAGATATTGGCTGAGCAACACTACAAGAGCCTTTCGCGGCTCTTCGAGGGATTCCCCGAGCCACGGCCCAGTCTTGGCCTCCTCACAGGAAGCACGACCGGGACCGAGCGCGAGCGGATCTACGCAGGACTCGCCGATGGGACAGTGAAAGCTGTTGTGGGCACGCACGCGCTGATTCAGGAGGCCGTAGCCTTCAAAGACCTGGCCCTCGTCGTGATCGATGAGCAGCACCGGTTTGGCGTGGAGCAGCGTGCGACGTTGCGAGAAAAGGGCTACAACCCGCACCTGCTGGTCATGACGGCCACACCAATCCCACGCTCGCTCGAGCTGACGTTCTGGGGACACGTGGACGTCTCGGTGCTGGACGAGATGCCGCCGGGACGACAACCGGTGAAGACGCGGGTACTCTCTCCCCGAGAGCGCGGTCGTGCGTACGCCTACATCCAGGGCCAGGTCGACAGAGGCAAGCAAGCTTTTGTCATCTACCCGCTGGTCGAGTCCTCAGACACGGTGGATGCGCGCGCCGCGACGGACGAGTATGAGAGGCTTCAGCGCGAGGTGTTCGTTCATGCACGGGTGGGGCTACTTCATGGCCGGATGCGCCCTGCTGACAAGGAGGCGGTGATGGCCGGCTTCGCGGCTGGCGACATCGATATCCTGGTGGCGACATCGGTGGTCGAAGTCGGAATCGATGTACCAAATGCGACCGTGATGCTCATCGATGGTGCTGACCGCTTCGGACTGGCCCAGCTGCACCAGTTCCGCGGCCGTGTGGGCCGTGGAGCAGATCAGTCTTACTGTATGTTGCTGGCGGATAGCTCGTCGGCCGAGGCTGCGGAAAGACTGGCCACGTTGGAGGCGACGCACGACGGCTTTGTCCTGGCCGAGAAGGATCTCCAGATGCGTGGTCCGGGTGAGTTCCTGGGTACCCAGCAGAGTGGATTCCCGGCCCTGCCCATGGCGGAATATACCGATGTGCGGCTGTTGCACGAGGCTCGCGCGGTTGCGGAGGCGTTGCTCGACGAGGATCCCGACATGTCGTCGCCTGAGCATCAGCTGCTGTGGGAGCGCGCCGCTGCTCTATGGGCTGATGTTGGAGACCCCAGTTAGGGCCATGCGCACTGCCATCTACCCGGGATCGTTTGACCCGATACACCGCGGGCACACCGACATCGCCGCGCGCGCTGCTGCGCTCTTTGACAGGCTCATCGTTGCGATCTATGCTGTGCCAGCGAAATCACTGCTCTTCACAGTTGACGAACGTGTCGCGCTGGCGCGGGCAGTCCTGGCACCCTGCGAGAACATCGAGGTGTTGCCCTATACCGGGTTGACGGTTGAATTCGCCCGGCAACACGGCGCGCAGACGCTCGTGAGGGGGCTGCGCGTGATTTCGGACTTCGAGCGGGAATACCAGATGGCGCTGATGAACCAGCAGCTGAGCCCGTCGGTGGAGACGATCTGCCTGATGACGAGCTATGAGTATGCTTTCGTGAGCGCTAGCCTGGTGAAAGAGGTCTTCGAAGCTGGCGGCGATGTATCGGGCATGGTCCATCCGTTGGTGCTGCAGGCTCTGATGGACAAGCGCAAAGCCGGGGAGACTCTCGCATAGCTGGGATGGCAGCGGTGCAGCTTTCGGGCATCGTTTCGTCGTTAGCAAGGAGGGGCTATGGATGTTGACTTTCTGATCGATCGCCTGGAGCACTACCTGACAGAGGAGTGTCCGCGCTTCCTGGGGAATCGGATGGTCAACGAAGACGAAGTGCGTGGTTACCTGGCGCAGTTGCGTCAGGCGGTGCCCGAGGAGGTCGAGCAGGCGCGTCGTGTCGTGCGTGATGGGGATGCCGTGGTCGAGGCGGCGCGACAGGAAGCCGAACGCGTGATTACGAAGGCCAGGGAGGAAGGCGAGCGCATGGCGGCCAGCCACCAGTTTGTCGTTGACGCTCAGCGACAGGCGAAGACGATCCTCCAGGAGGCGCGCCAGAAGGCTGACCGCCTGCAGGCCGATGCTGACGAGTACGTGTTCAACGCCCTGAGCCAGCTCCAGGCGGAGTTGACGAGGCAGATCCGTGTTGTGGAGAATGGCCTCCACCGGTTGGAGGTCGAGCGGGAAGCGGCGATTGCTGAGAAGCAACGCGGCGCTGACCGATGACCTGGTCAGGGAGCTTGTGCTGCTTGGGTGACGTGCGTTTGACATGCCGCTGGTTTTCGGTATAATACTGTGGCGTCACCTCCCTGAGCATATCGCTCCAGGGCAGTGGTGTGGCGATTCATTGTGACAAGGGAGAAGAAGAGAGATGCCTGCGGTACCGAAGAGAAGAACTCCCCGAAGCCGGGGTCACCGGCGGACGGCAAGCAACTATCGAAGTCCCTCGCTTCCCACGCTGCTTTCGTGTGAGAAGTGTGGCGAGTTGGTTCAACCCTACCACGTGTGCCCGAACTGCGGTCAGTACCGCGGTCGGCAGATCCTCGAGGCCAAAGAGGAGTAGCCTCATTCGCGGCGCCGGGTCGCGCCGTGCTCGAGGTAAGCGTCTACGGCAAGACATGCCAAGGTTACGAGGTGTGGCCGCACGCGAGGGTACTTACGGGATCACGGATAACGTCAGGCGGGCCTCTGCGGAGGCCCGCATCTGTTTGTGGCGCACGGCCTGCGGTTAGGCCGAAGAGGAGATGACGTCGATGGAGCCTGAGACAATTCCGGGATCTGTGACGGTTGAGCCTGGGGTGTTGGAGACCATTGCACGGCTCACTGCGTTGGGTGTCCCGGGGGTTGCCGGGATTGCCGAGCGTGATGTGGACCGCCTTCTGGGCACTTCCGGACATTCGGTGGCAGTCCAGGTACGTGATGGACAGGTACTCGTCGACCTGCACATCCTCGCCGGGCCAGATCAGAGCTTGCTGCAGTTGGGCCGCAGGGTTCAGCACGAGGTGACCCGCGCGGTTCGACAAATGATCGGGATGCCGGTCGAGGCGGTCAACGTCCACATTGAGGACGTGGTTTATCCTCCCGCTGAGACCTGGCAGAGCGAAGAAGCAGCATAGGCAGCCCCTTAGCAAGCATCGGTCGTAACCTGCCAGGTGGAGGAAGTCGAACAATGAAGGGTGAACGCCGCCTTGCGCGCGAGTTGGCGCTGCAAGCACTGTACGAGATCGACTTGGTTCAGCACCCGCCGGCTGAAGTGATGTTCGAGCAGTTCGGAGCGCTCGACGAACCCAATCCCCGTGCTGAAGAATACGCGCGGGCTCTGGTGGTGGGCATCGTGGCAGCTGCGCCGCAGCTCGATGCCTACATTCAGTCGCATGCCCCTGAATGGCCCCTGGATCAGGTGGCCGTGATCGATCGGAACCTCCTGCGGATGGCGCTCTACGAGTTCACGGTAGGTAAGGTTCCCGTCAAGGTCGCCATCAACGAAGCCGTCGAGTTGGCCAAGGAATACGGCGCTGACAGCTCGCCACGCTTCGTCAACGGTGTGTTGGGTGCGCTTGTTCCCCTGCAGGCGGAGGTCGAGAGAGCCTTGACTCACGCTCAGGGGCATTGATGTCCCTGTTGGCAGCTAGGTGACGACCTAGTGGCTTCCCCTGGTTCTCTGCCGTTGGCCGGCCCCCGGTAGAGCGCAGCTCCTGGCAGCCAGTTGTCGCCCGGAAGCCTGTTCCCGTCCCCCAGTCCCGCCCTGTCTTAGCCAACTCTCCGCCTTTCTGGCACCATATCTCACTTGAGCCGGAGCTTCCGGCATGGTATGCTCACATCTGGGCGTTCGTACGTGGCGCGCCCCTGTAGGACCTAATATCTCACCAAGGAGTTCTGGCCTATGAAACCGATCCGGGTCATCATCATGGGAGCCGCGGGGCGTGATTTTCACAATTTCAATACCTACTTCCGCGGCAATGACCGCTACGAGGTCGTCGCCTTCACTGCGACCCAGATTCCCAACATTGACGGACGCAGGTACCCTCCCGAGCTTGCGGGCGACCTGTATCCGGCTGGTGTCCCAATCTATCCCGAGAGCGACCTGCCACGGCTGATCGTTGAGGAAGCAGTGGACCAAGTGGTGTTTTCCTATTCGGACGTGCCACATACCTATGTGATGCACCGGGCTTCCCTCGTCCTCTCGCTGGGCGCCGATTTCCGGCTGATGGGCGGTCGGGTGACCATGCTGCGTAGCAGTAAGCCTGTGGTTGCGGTGTGTGCTGTACGCACCGGGTGCGGCAAGTCGCAGACGACCCGTCACGTCTGCGATGTGCTGCAGGCGATGGGTAAGCGGGTTGTTGCCGTGCGGCATCCAATGCCCTATGGCGATCTGGTGAAGCAGGCCGTCCAGCGGTTCGCGTCGTACGAAGACCTCGACCGGCATGAGTGCACGATCGAGGAGCGCGAGGAGTACGAGCCCCACATCGATCGCGGCCTGGTGGTCTATGCTGGTGTGGACTATGAAGCGATCCTGCGTCAGGCTGAGCAGGAGGCCGATGTTGTCGTCTGGGACGGGGGCAACAATGATCTGCCGTTCTACAAGCCGGATCTCTGGATCACTGTGGCAGATCCACATCGTGCCGGGCACGAGGTGGCCTATTACCCGGGAGAGTCCAATTTCCGCGCCGCAGACGTGATCGTCATCAACAAGATGGACACGGCTGACTATGCCAACGTGAGGACGATCTACACCAATGCGGCTGAGGTTAATCCCGATGCCGTGGTCGTCGAGGCGGCGTCACCGCTATTTGTTGACCGTCCTGAGCGCATCCGGGGCAAGCGGGTGCTGGTGATCGAGGATGGCCCGACGCTGACCCACGGTGAGATGGCATTTGGGGCAGCCTACGTTGCGGCACAGCGCTTCGGTGCGTCGGAAATCGTCGATCCACGACCTTACGCCGTGGCATCGATCGCTGCGACCTATGCCAAGTATCCGACGACGGGTGCTGTGCTTCCAGCCATGGGGTACGGCGACAAGCAGATCCGCGATCTCGAGGAGACGATCAACCGGACTCCGTGCGATCTGGTCATTGTCGGCACCCCGATCGACCTGACGCGCCTGCTCAAGATCGAGCATCCCATGGAGCGGGTCCGCTATGAGCTGCAGGTCATCGGGCAGCCCACCATCGAGGAGTTGCTGCGGCAACGTACCGGCAGCTAGCCCTGCT
>JAXDDP010000237.1:0-18356 GCA_034676785.1 Anaerolineae bacterium
GCCTTCAGTGGCCCGATTCAGTCGCCTCCAATACTCCTCAGTGCTGTTCCTCAGAGATCGCGTTTCCTCTACAGTGTAGTCCGCCATCCAGATATCTCCTGTTGGCCAACTTCTGGAGTCAAGGCCTAGAACGCCGATCCTACTTGCACAGGCTTGTCGGCTAGAGCGCAGTTGGAGGATGACACGGTTGAGCGCCGAATGGCACAATGTCCGAACACCATATTAGCACAGATTCTTGCGGACCGCAATACGCCTATGCTTACCAGTCGGGCGCATTAAATTTTGTAGGCGCATCACAGCGGCTCTTAGCCCGGCACGCTGCGCATCGATCTCGCCCCAATCTAGCATCTCCGACCCTCTCTGAGAACAGAGGTCCTTCTGGGTCACTTCAGTAGTACATCCGATGTGGTCGTCTGCCTGAGACCCTAGGATGAGGTTAGGAATCAGGGGCAAATACCGCCAACAGATCAGAGGGAGGTGTGGGTATGAGGCCCGTCCGGTACGTGCTAATGATCACAATCGTTGGCATCCTAATGCTGGCTTGGGCTGGGACGGGTGTGGCGCAGCCGCAGGTCCACGACTCCTCGGGGGCTTCTCTCACCGCACGGTCGCGGACCTCAATCGTATTTCGGGGCACGGTGATGCCACAGTTCGTGAAGTCAAGATCGGTTGGTGCATCCTGGCCGGTTGGGCTCGCACAGACCATCGGTGACGCTCAGGCGCATCCTCATCATGTCTATGTGGTGTGGCAAGATTGGGGTGGAACCGTACGCTTCCTTGAGTACGATGTCCGGGGGCCGTTTGGCCTCGATCTACAAAATGCAGATTGGGTACAGGATACGTGGACTCTGGAGAATGGAAGCGTTGTCGTCGCCACGGCATGCCGGGAACTCGACGTGTTCGTGGAGGTTGCAGCGCCTTTCCATGGGGGGATGCCCTAGGGGTGTTAGGCCACCCTAGATTGTGGCTGAGTACCGTCAACAGGATGAGTGGGAAAGCGATCTCGGCCCTGCAGTGCAAGCCAGGGTCCGAATCTCTCCCGAAGGAAGTGGAAGGTCAGATACTCGTCCTCTGGTAATCCCCAAGCGACGCGGCACTCTGCCAGGATCTGTGTCTTGTGCGTGTCCAGCGTCTTGAGAGAGATGTAGAGGCGGTCTGCCGCTTCTTGCGGCAAGTCGCCGGCGGCGAGGGCTTTCACAACTTCCTTCTGGCGCTCGGTGAGCTGCTTCCACACTCGCTCGCAGAACGCCGAGTCCTCGGGAGTGAGTTGGCCCGTGGGTGGCAAGGGCTGCGAGAGTTGCCGCAGAGCCGGGAAGTAGCTGCCGAGTGGTGCCATCGGTACTGGAACCAGCCGGACACCCGCTTCAGGTGGCGCGTGCAGAATGGCGCCGTCTCTGGCTTGGGCGATGAACTCGGGGGGCGTGTAGAGGTGCCAGAGGCGATCGCGGTGGTCGCACTGCAACATTGCCGCGCTTGTGAGCGTCAGCGCCAAGATCCGTGGGCCGCCCGCAATGCACAGATGGAGTCGCTCGCCCTGCTGCTTAAGGCCCGCCAGGGTGTCTCGAGCGAACTGCCATACGGCTTCGGCCTCGCGTTCATTGCGGATGTGAACGAGCGACTGACCATTGGTCTCAACTGGCATCCGGTCGTATGATATCGGGCATCCCCGGTAGCGCCCGCCAGCGAACTCGCCGGAGAGCTGCTGAAGCGCGCGTAGAACGCGCTGGCTGTCGGGTGAGAAGTGCAGGACCAGGACGTGGTCGATCGTCTCGCCTGCCGCAAGCAGCCCATCCAGGGCGAACGTGACCACTTGGGCCTGCCCGCCCATCGTGATCATAGCCGTCGTCGGCTCAACCAGCGAGGATGTGTATGTCGTCATCTACGGCCCAGTATAGGGAATGTGTCAGTACGGGTCAAGCGCCGACCGGTCTGCTGCCCGCCATGGTGCTTGGAGGCCCCCCCCATAGCGGAAAATCCGTGCTAGCCTACAGCCTGACGCAAGCCCTCCGGAGCAGGAAAGTGCTCCACTTCCTGCTCCGAGCCTATCCCCCGGATTACGAAGGTGACTGGTTTTTCCCCGACGATCCGTGGGTACGTCACTTCCGTGTCAAGGGGGCGCGTAGCGAGGCGTGGCTACCGCTATTGCGGCGCGATGTAGAAGGGCGTCAGGTACCGTTGCTTGTGGATATGGGTGGGCTGCCCACCCTGGCGCAGGAGGGTATTCTGGATGCCTGTACCCACACCATCCTGCTTACGACTGATCTGCCCTCCCATGCTGAGTGGGAAGCGCGTATGGCCCGTCACGGTCTCGTACTCCTGGCTGACCTGACGTCGGAGCTCGATGGTGCGAACAAGATTGTCGCGGCTGAACCGGTGCTCAGAGGGACACTTGCGGGTCTGAGGCGGGGATGCTGTGCTCGGGGGCCGGCCTTCGAGGCGCTGGTTGAGCTCCTGGGCGAGCTTTTTGGTCCCTGCGCCGAGGGTCTCCGCCGCCGCCACCTGGAGTCGGCGCCGGTCGAGCTTGCCGTCGACCTCGAGGCCCTCGCAGCCAGGCTAGGCGCCGATCCCACGGCATGGTCACCCGCTATGCTGCCACAGGTTTTGGACTACTTGCCCCAGGGTCGGCCCCTGGCGCTCTATGGCCGTGGACCGGTATGGCTGTATGCCGCGATCGCCGCCCACGCACTGCCTAGCCCCTTCCACCTGTTCGACGTGCGCTGGGGCTGGGTGGAGACTCCGGAGCTTGGACGAGGGACGATCGCGGCGGGTGCTTCCTGGAAGGTGGAGGCCGGCAGGGTCGAGGCGCCGGAAGGGACCCTCTGGACCTTCACCCTACCCGATCGCTACGTCGACCTGGAAGTGGCGGAGGCGCTGACGATGCCGGATCCTCCGTTGCATGGTGTGGTGCTGAGCGGCAAGCTGCCCCAGTGGCTCTGGGCCGCGCTGGCCCGTGGGTGCGATACCGTGTGGGTCGCCGTGTTCCAGCCGCAGCTCCATGGGGCCGTAGTAGTGCGCAGCGACGACCCGTCGCGGGTTCCTCCGGGTTTGGTGATCTCTATTGGGGAGTGACCGTCTGCCTGACGGCGTTCGCAGTAGCGGTGAGGGACCTCGATAGGGGCCTTCGACGGGGTTGACTGGGACTTGTTGGCGACTTCCACCAGCCGCTGATGCGCAGCTTCCTGAACATCGATGAAAGGTGGTGATTGTAGGGTTGACGAGGCCGCTCGACATTCGGGGTCCTGAGATGCAGGATGGCAGAAGTGCTCGGAAAAGTCCATCGCCAATCCAACGAGGTCATCCGACAGAGAGAGAGTACTGAGTCAAACAGCACGATCTATGCGCAATGCTGGTCGCCTATAGGCCGCCGGCTGCGTCCGACAGAGATGGTATCGAGACCAGAGGAGTGAAATGGATAAGGTGCGAGAGTTCAAACCCGGTATATACGTCGGTGATCTATGTGGCGATTTCCAGCAAGCACTCAGAGCTTTACAACAAGGTGAAGAGCTGCCACCCGAGTTTGAGATTCTCCTGAGGATCCATCCTATTGCTTGCGAAAAGTGTCGGGCGCTCTTGGCCGCCAGCCCCGTCCAACTGACAGAGTTGTGAGACGCATGCTTGGGGCATCCCTCTGTGGGTGCCCCCGCCGACCATGCGCGACCCAAGTGACTATCGAGACAATGATCCGCCACAATGGTGCACTTCTCGACTGTGTGTGCGCATTCGGGGACATTTGTCAACGAGTATCTGCAAAGGGAGCTCCCTACACTCGCAGACGGACATTGGTTCCTACATCGCCCCGAGCAATCCGATACGAGTACGCAGCATCTTCGCGGGATCGGGATTATACCCTTCGTAAACTCCGGTCAACCGACAGCGTATCGATGTGAATCGTAGGGGCGCCCCGTGTGGGCACGCGCCAGTCATTGACGATCATCTCAAGATGGAGTGAGCGATGCCGATCCATTCGGGAAATTGCGACCTTTTCCGGTCCGTTGTTGATTGCTATTTACATGGTATCCTCCCTCGCTCGGCCGAAGAGTATCTACTCCTCTATCACCCGACGTACTGCGAAGAGTGCAGAGCATATCTTCAGGAAATCGGGATGATTGCGCCGGAGGAGGGATCACCGCCCAACGAGGTCGCCGGAACATCGAATTCTAGGTTCCCTTCGCCGCCCG
The DNA here is from genome assembly GCA_034676785.1 of Anaerolineae bacterium. Classification (GTDB taxonomy): domain Bacteria; phylum Chloroflexota; class Anaerolineae; order B4-G1; family SLSP01; genus PWVB01. The sequence continues at coordinate 4,179 of JAXDDP010000237.1, forward strand.
ATTGTGAGGTTAGCGGGCTGGCATCGCTCCACAGAAGCAATCGCAACCCCGACACTCGCGCCTCTGGTGCGCGGTCCCATGACGACCTGCGGGGCAAGCGTGAAGTCGATGCGTCCAGACGCAGAATGAGCAGGTTCGCGACCCTGCTGCGAATGGTTGAGAGTCTGACCTTTCCTGAGGATGTGGCTGATGGGGATCGTGCTGAAATCAACCAGTGCGCCCAGCAAGCGCAGCCTGACGATGCGGGAGTCGATGGCGACAAGAGTCGATATACTGACCTGCCAGTTAGTCCCGTTGATCTCACATGTCCGGAAGCTTCGAACCTACTTGGTGATCTTGAGGAAGGGAAAGCACTCGGCAGTACTGAGTCCGACCAGCTCTTGGCGCACGTGCTCGTGTACCCTACGTGTCGGGACGTCCTGTCTCGAGCCTCTGCCGCCGCCCATTGCGTGGACGGCTAGGCCTTCAGGGGCAGACATCGTGACACGAAGCTGGCCTGAAAGCAAGGGCACTGGCGAGACCCGGTCTACTGGGACGCGCCCTACGGCCGATCACACAGCTCAGCTCAGAGCCAAGTCGCGGTCAGCCCTTGATCTCCTACCGGCCGGGATTGCTCGTTTGGCTGTCGGGTGGGACTCAGGCCCGCAAGATACCTGTCGCTCTGCCGCATAGGTGTACCCGATACAGTGCCTCGCCAGAGTGTGGCCCGTCAGGTTCTGCGCACCTGCAGCGTTGTGTAGCTCGTCTGTACGCATGTGTCGCACCTGATATGCCAGACGATATGTGATGGGCGCGGTAGTATCTAGGCGCTAGTCTTGAGCAGCCTCCTGGCTAGCTCGCTTTCTGAGCCGCACTTCTCCAGCTCGTCCATCGCCATGCGGACTGCGGCATCGACGATGCGGCTTTCGGATAAAGACCACCTGTGCTCCCTGTCTGCCATGGCCTTGAGCTGGCGCTGGCTGTCTTCCAGTCTGTGCAGTGTGTCCGGGCTTATGTAGAAGCTTACCTTGCGCTTGCCTGCTTTCTCGTCAGCAAAGTCAGTCTCCCAACTCTCCGGCAAACCTGCTGCCTCGATGATGGCTGGCGAAGCGGCGAAGACGCCGTGCTCGGGCTCGAACTCGTCAACGGAGTGCGGCGTTTCCTGCTGGCTGGCCTGACCCGCTACTCGCTTAGCAGCTTCCTTGCCTGTTGTTTTCGAGGCCCTTCCATCCAAGAGCTCACTCTGATTGTCTGAAGCCTCTTTTCGCTTGTCCATCTGTTCTGATCCTCCTGCAACGGTAGTGTCCCGGCACAGCGTCTGTCGCTCTACAGAGAAGGCCTCTTGGAGTTATCTCTACCTGCTCTTGCCATCACGATGTCGGCGTCTCCGATGCAGAGCCCCCGGCGTTCTGTGCTAGAGGATCTGCCAATGGCTTGGCGCTTGCCTGAACCATAGGTATCGGCCTTCTATGAACAACGATCGCAACCACCTCGACATCATCCTGCAGAATTGGCAATTGCTTGAGTATCTCGTCTGCCTCCGCCTCATCCACTTCCTCAGACGCCTTCTTCAGTCGCGCAATGGTCTCATCCGATAAGGCCATCTTGATCACCTCCTTCTCTGGTCGCCATGTGCTCGTTCTGGATCGAAAGTGGTACGCCTTCGGGCAACAGCCTTCCGTCGAATACCGCATAACTAGTCCCTGGGAAACGCCTAATACCCATCCAAGTGGCTGTCGAAAGCGGTGTGCCCCCCGTCTATGGAGCTGGCTGTCGCTGCAAGGCACTTGGGCTCGAATCCCGAGGCAGAAAGCAACGGCGGATCGGGGTGTACGGAACTCTCGCTTGGCACAAACCGATGGCAGCACCGATATCCCACTTCCTGATCTTCCGGGTAGCTGCACCGGACACAGACTGACCTTTTCCCCGATGATCGCTCGTTCGCTTACGGCGCGTCCTTACGTTGGGTCTCTAGGATCCCCGGACCGGAGAGAGCCACACGAATCCGGGCGTGTGCGACTGGCGCCCATTCCGGCTCTTTGGAGATCAGCGCTCCCACATGGTGGAGCTGACCTGTTCAAGCCTAAGTCTACCACCGAGTCTGCCCTGCGGCTTGCTTGGATAACAGTGCGCCTGGCGAGCCCGACCAAGTTCCGTGCCGTCACCGTCGCTTCTCGAAGCTGATCTGCCGAGGAGTCTGGAGGGCTGCCATTCCTCGCCACCTGTCCTGCCCGTGGCTCACTCAGTCTCGCGTTAACGTCAGGTGGGCGGAGTCGCATACGTTCTCTCACTGCCGATCCCTGGCAGTGATTTGCAGGACCTGTACCCAGGCTATACTTGCGATCAGGAATCGTGCAGGAGGGGCGCCTGCGACTGGCGTCGGTGCTCGGAAGGAGGTGTGTTGTATGTTCATCGTGCTGGTGTATGTTCACGTCAAGCCGGAATGCGTGGAAGTCTTCAAGACAGCAACACTTGAGAACGCGCGGAACAGTGTGCAGGAGCCCGGCATTGCACGCTTCGATGTCATCCAGCAACGTGATGATCCGGAACTGTTCATCCTTGTTGAGGTCTACCGAACTGAGGCGGCCTCGGGTGAGCACAAGAAGACCGCGCACTACAGCATTTGGCGTGACACGGTCGCCGACATGATGGCGGAGCCGCGATCGAGCGCCAAGTACAGCAACGTCTTCCCGGATGAAGAAAGTTGGGGGTAGATTACTCTGAACGCAGGACACGGATCACCGCCAGTATCGTGTCGCGTGAGAGGATGGATGACCCATCTCCTGAATCGTGCGGTTGTCGAGGTGTATCGCACCCCTGAGGACCCCGAGAAGCACAAAGAGACTGCTCACTACAACACCTGGCGAGACACCGTCGCCGACATGATGGCGGAGCCACGGTCGAGCATCAAGTACAGCAACGTTTTTCCCGATGAGAGTGGGTGGGATTGATCCTACGACGGAGGTAAAGGAATGCCTTTTAACGTAAAGAAGCGCGGAAAGCTGACGTACTACTACCAGGGCGAACATCCCGTTCTCTCCTCGCTGGTAACGGAGGAGTTGCCCGATGGGGATCTCAAGATTTCCTTCGCCGGGTTGACTGGGGGATACTCTGCCAAAGGCGTGTTAGGCCTTGAAGAGTTGGTCACGATGGATCCCAAGCAGGAGATTCCCCTTGTCTTCAAGAGTTGGGAACTCTGGCTTCAAGAGGCCGGCATCTGTGATTCCTTGAAGGATGTTGACTTCATCGAGATCCACGCCTTCGGCTGTCAGCCCAAGTCACCCAATCCCTTCGTCGATCCCCTTGGCTATGCGGCAGAACAGGATCGACTGCGCAAAGCGTATGCCGAGGCCTATCGGGATTTCTTCAAGGATTATCTGCCTGACAACGGGGTGCCAGCACGCTTCACCGTGCACCTCGTCGATGTGCCCGACAAGGCAGCGTCCTACGAGTTCTACGGGACGGCGCTGTACCAGAAGGCACTGCAGAAGAGATAACCGCCGCTCGTGCACGCGGCATCGCGCTCCTTCCTGTGGTTTCTCCAGACCCTTCCGCTGTCTGCGGAAGAGCTGCGGTAGAGCCGATGCTGATGTTGCCCTCCCTTCGACCTTTTCGGTTGAGGGGAGGGTTGGAGTTGGGGGATCCGCACATCGCTGATAGGAGGAGCGCATGGTACTGCATCACGACGACCAGCAGATTCCGCTTGACCTGTTGCTGAAAGGCGGCCACGTCATCGATCCGGCTAACGGGATCGATGGGCTGATGGACGTTGGTATCCGCGAGAAGAAGATTGCTCGTGTTGAACCGAACATCTCGACCGACGCCGCATCTCTGGTCGTCGATGTCTCGGGGCTTCTCGTGACCCCTGGGCTGCTCGATATTCACACCCATGTGTATCCGTTCGTGCCATCCGCCGCGGCCTATGTCGGTGGGATGAATGCCGACGCTCACTTGCTTGCCTCTGGCGTCACCACGACGGTGGACGCGGGCACCGCCGGATGGAAGGACTTCTCCGACTTCAAGACGCACTATATCGACCGGGCACAGGTCCGCATCCTCGCGTTCATCAACATCGCTGCCGGTGGCATGGTGAATGCAGCTTCGGAGCAGGAGGTCGATGCGCTCCAGCCCGGGATTGCGGCGGCAATGGCACAGGCCTATTCTGATGTGATCGTTGGGATCAAGACGGCTCACTACTGGACCAAGGCGCCCTGGGATGCTGAGCATCGGCCCTGGACTTCGGTCGACCTTGCCCTGGAAGCGGGTGAACTGGCCGGTATGCCGGTGATGGTGGACTTCTGGCCGCGTCCGCCCGATCGCCCCTATCCTGATCTGATACTGAAGAAACTGCGCCCGGGGGACATCCACACGCACGTCTTCGCGCAGCAGTTCCCTGTCGTCGACGCGAGCGGCAAGGTCTACGACCATCTCTGGCAGGCGCGCGAGCGAGGCGTCATTTTCGATCTGGGCCACGGCGCGGGGAGCTTCTGGTTCCGGAACGCGATCCCTGCGCTGCGCGATGGTTTCCCGCCGGATTCGATCAGCACTGATCTCCACATGGCGAACATCAACGGGCCCGTGGTCAGTATGCTCACGACGATGTCCAAGTACCTGAGCATGGGCATGCCGCTCCAGGAAGTGATCGCGCGCTCGACGGTGACACCGGCACAGGAGATCCAGCGCCCAGAACTGGGAACGCTGAGCGTCGGTGCCGAAGCTGACATCGCCGTGTTGAGGCATCTGGAAGGTGTTTTCGGTTATACGGATTGCGGTCACGCGAAGCTCATGGGCAAGCAGAAATTGGTGTGCGAGCTGACCGTGCGTGCTGGGAAGATCGCCTACGATCCCACGGGGATGAGCATGCCCGAGTGGGAGCAAGCGCCGCCCGCCTATTGGCGGATGCCCGAGTTGCAGGCATAGTACCTATCAAGGCCCTGAATCTCTCCTACAGAGCTCAGAACCCCCACACAGGACGTGAACTATGGACATCTATGACGAACTCGGCGTGACCAAAGTTATCAACGGCGCTGCGACCTTGACCCAATTTGGCGGATCTCTGATGCGCCCGGAGGTGCTGGCGGCGATGGCCGAAGCCGCACAGCATTTCGTCGACATAGACGAGTTGCAGAAGCGGGTGGGAGAGCGCATCGCTATGTGGACCCGTAATGAGGCCGCCTATGTGTCGAGTGGTGCGGCAGCCGGACTCGCGCTGAGTACGGCTGCCTGTATCGCCGGAGTGGACCCTGAGAAACGTAGCCGCTTGCCCTACACCGACGGGATGAAAAACGAAATCATCGTCCAGAAGCGCGGCATTGTCGGTTACGCCTTTGCCATCCGTCAGGCAGGTGGCCGGCTGGTCGAGATAGGGACTGAGCAAGGTACGACGGCCGAGGAGATGGAAGCCGCGATTACCGACAGAACGGCCGCCGTGTTCTACTTTGTGAACCCAGCGCGGATGCCAGGACAGGTACCCCTGGAGCGGGGTGTCGAGATCGCACATCGGGCCGACGTTCCTGTGGTTGTCGACGCTGCTGCGCAGATTCCTCCTGTTGACAACCTCTGGCGCTTCACACACGTGGGAGCCGACCTCGTGCTCTTCAGCGGTGGGAAGGGACTGCGCGGGCCGCAGAGCAGCGGCCTGATCCTGGGCCGCAAGGATCTCGTCGATGCGTGTGCGTTTCATGCCTGTCCCAGGCCCTTTATCGGCAGGCCGATGAAGGTGGGAAAAGAGGAGTTGGTCGGCCTGATGACAGCAGTGAAGCTCTACCTGGATCTCGACCACGAAGCCTTGATGCAGTCCTATGAGGACCAAGTGCAGACCGTGATCGACGCGTTTTCCGATCATCCGCACGTCGAGGCCCGGCGGAGTTTCCCGAGCGAAGCAGGACAGCCCATGCCCCGTGCCGAGGTCATCTTCGATGAGCAGAGTTTGGGCGTCTCGCGAGATATGATTCTGGCTCAGTTGCGGGCTGGCACTCCTAGCATTGTGTTGGCGGCAGCCGGAGCTCACGGGGTTTTCATCAATCCCCAGACGTTGACACTCGGTCAAGAGATGATCATCGTCGACCGGATCCGACAGATCGTCGGAGGATGAGTCCCACCGAACAGGGATCGGGCCAGAATGCTGCCTCCTGGCGAAGAGGCTCGGCAACAGGCCGATCAAAAGCCTGTTGCTGAGCCTAGGTAGCTGGAAATCGAAGAGCCGTCTCCGTCTGTCTCTAGCGTTGCCGTTGTAGTGCTTTGGTGGCCTGATCTGCGGCCAGTTTTCCGGTCAGGATCGCCGTCGGTAGACCGGATGGACTGAAGGTCCATTGACCAGCCTGGAGAATGTCCGGCATTGGCGTGCGAACCGAGTTTGTGACCTTCAATAGCCGATTCTCCGCGGGCATTGGCCTATTGGTGAAGGCCCATCCCGTGATGGCACCATCAGAGGTGCCGGCGATCTGGGAGATTGTCAGTGGGGTCGCCGAGAACCGGTTGCACACTGCGCTGCTGAGGCCTGGGAAGACCGACCTGTCGAGGATGGCGACAACCGTAGATTCAGCGAACTTCTTGAAGTCGTCGTACCATCCCATGTCTCTGATCTGCTCCGTAAGCCCATAGTCAAAGAGCAAGCTTACGATGAGACCGGTCTTACCAGGGGGTGCCAGGGCCGGGTCCCTGAGTGCCGGGCACGATATCTCGTAGGTAGTTAGCGCCAAGAACCTCGTTAGCCACGCTTCGATGGCCTCGCGTGTTTGACCTGTAGGCAAGGGGCCTGCCTGGGACTGTCCCTCCCGGGTGGGCGTGTAGAAGAAGTGCTCGGTGATCGTGTCTGCGAAGACGCTTGGGTCCAGGTCAAGCTCGAGGTAGATGGTGAGGACGGAATCGCCGCCTGTCTTGCTCAGTACCAGGTCGCGGCGCAGCTGTGTTGCGCGCCTGACCTGGTCGTCCCCCAAGTTCTCCACATCGATGCATCTGTAGAGCGTCTTGAGATCGGCAGCCCAGATAAGGGTCTTGTAGGTCCTGGTGTTGCCTGCTGCGTCGGTTACCTGGTGGTGCTCGGGATCCACGGATACGATCTCGGTGTCTGTCTTTATGGTGCCCTGATGCGCGAGGACAAACTTCGTTAGCTCTGTCGCGAATGTGCCCGTACCCCCCAGGGGGTAGAAGTAGTCCAAGTACAGACTGAAGTAGCTTAGGGCGAAGTAGGCAGGGGTCTCACGAAAGAAGTGTTGTGTGATGATGTCGATCAAGCTCTGGTTGTGCGTGAAGCGACCGAGGAAGGTCACCACTGGTTCCTTCAGCGCATTGACCTTGCCAATGGTCACTGCGTATTTGACCATCCAGGGCAGGATCGCCTTGATGAAGTAGTCGCGATCGGCCCTGGGATCGAGAAAGACGGGATTCTTAATCCCGTACTGGATATCCATGTAGTGCATGATCTTGCGGATCTCCGCCACGATCACGGCTATGTCGGCTGCGCTCTCGGGGTACAAATCCGTGAGAAGCGTCTCGTAATCGGACACGGCCTCAACCGAATCGACCTTGATGATGCGGTCCTCGATGCCTATCGACACTCGGTTTCTAACGAAAGCCACATCCAGTCCCAGGTGCTTTAGCATAGGGAGGATGATGCCCGAGTTCTCCATGGCGCGTATGCCACCATCAAAGTGGAATCCGTTGCGCTCGAAGGTGTGCACGAGACCACCCGTCGTGGGCCCCTTCTCGCACAAAAGTGTCGAGAAACCTGACTTCGCAAGGTAGGCGGTCGCCGTTAGCCCGGCCATGCCTGCACCGACGACAATGACGTCGTAGTCCATTTGCGCTCCCTCACTCACGAACTAGGTCTGGCTAGACCGGTGAGTTCCTCGCTGATCTCCCAGACCTTTCTGCCGACCCTTCCATTCATCACGTAGGATGCAGGCGGCTCTTCGATCGTCACATTGAAGTACTTACCACTCACGTTGGCTAACTCTGGCGCAGCTGCGAGGTAGTAGATGGCTTCGCCAGCAATAGCAGGATCCTTCAGGAATCGGTTGACCACGTTGCGCCGGTACCATCGGTAGATGGGGCCATTGTCCATTCCGATGTTGGTCTTCACTGCCCCGGGATGCATTGCGTTGATGGTGACGTTGGTCCCTGCGAGACGCTCCGCCAACTCGCAAACCGTGAGGAGTTGCGCCACCTTGGATGCCCCATAGGACAAGAGTCCATGGTAGCGCCAACGCCTCCGGCTCCAGTTGATGTCTTTGACATTGAGGCCGCCGAAGCGATGACCCTCCGAGTTTATCTGGATGACGCGTGAAGGAGCACTGTCTTTGAGGCGTTCAAGGAGCAGCCGGGTGAGGAGGAAAGACGCCAGATGGTTCACGCAGAACACGGCTTCAATCCCGCTGGCTGTCAAAGTCCGGCGTGTTCTGTGGATGCCGGCGCTGTTGATCAGGATACTGACCCGTGGATATCTGTCCAGAATCGTTTCAGCGGCTGCCCGCACCGAGGCTAGATTCTCGAAATCGGCCAACACCACATCCGTTTGGGTGTCGTAAGTGGTTTCGAGTTCCCTGGCTACGCTTGCACCCTTCGTTGGGTTACGGCAAACAACGACGACCGTGGCGCCGGCCTGGGCCAAACGCCTCGCGGCCTGGTAGCCAACGCCTGAGGTGGCGCCTGCGACGATACATGTCTGACCGTCCAGCCTTGTCTCGGTCGTTCGTTGTGGCAAGCGCCCGTTTGTGATGAAGATCAGCTCGTCGGGTAGTCTCATCTCTGCATACTCGCTATCCGAAGTATCTGTGCATAAAGCGCCGGTAGAACCGGCGGAACCAGGGAATGCCGTCGAAGATGTCGCCCCACAGATCGTAATAGTCACGCTGCTGCACGATCTTGCCGTCATCGCCCAGCGTGAGCCTGGAGCAACCGTGGATGGGGGAACTGGGCCACCGGCGGAACATCATGGTCATGGTCCATTCCATGAACACTTCTCCGGGTACCACGACGATCGTGCCAAGTTCCATATGGAGTTGCTTGCACCTGCGGGTCAGGCGTTCACAGAGCGCGGTAAACGCGTTGATACCCTCAATACGTTGTATGCTGTCCTGGAATACGATATCCTCGTGGTAGTAGGGTAGAATATGTGACCAGTCGGGTTTGCCCTCTCGGTTGTAGGTTTTCGACCAGAGCTCCCGGACGAGGTCGGCGGTAAGCAACTCTGTCGCGGGCAGGTCTCGCAGGGGGATAGCGTTATCCATAAGGAAATGTTCTACCAGGATTATCCTACGGGTCAACCTGGGCGGTACACACGATGAACAAGAGTCGAGTCATACAATCTCTGCTGGTGCTTGCCGGGGTAGTGTCTTTGACCTTGGGCGCCGTTGGTGTCGTTGTGCCGGTGTTGCCCACAACACCCTTCCTACTGCTGGCTGCCGCCTGCTTTATGCGTAGTTCGCCACGCATGTACACTTGGCTCATCCATCATCGCTGGTTCGGATCGCACATTCGTCACTATCGCGAGCATCGTGCAGTCTCGTTGCCGGCCAAGGCCACAGCTCTGGTGATGTTGTGGAGCGTCATTGGCTTTACTGCGGCGTGCGCTGTCTCGGCCTGGTGGTTGCGCCTGCTGTTGGGTGTGGTGGCTGTCGGCGTCACGATCCATCTGGTACGCCTGCGCACGCTAACTCCTGAGATGCTGAGTCGCGGCGGGCAGACCCCCGAAGCAGGAGAAGCGACGTAGAGAGGCAGATTGCCCTGCTGTGTAGTCTTCCATCAGGTCCGGGCAGCCTGCCATTTCAGCCCGATGAGGTCTGTGTCGACTAGACCTCGCAAGGCGGCTCGTCGCGTACGGAACGTATCAGGGCCACCGCGGCGTCCTCTTGCTCGTTGGAGCCCGTGACCGCAATCCACGCAGCTCCCTCTGCACCGTAGATCCCGCCTCCCGCGACCAACTGCGCATAGGCTCCAGTCAATAGCGTGATTGCGTCGAGCTCCGTGAAGAGCTCACCGTAGATGGGGTACAGGCGAGGGCCTGTGGCATCGGGTGCGTTGACCAGCCTCGCCAGCTCGACAACGTCATCGGTGACGCGCTTCTCCAGTCCTACAGGGATGATGAGCCGCGCACGCCGTCCATAGACCGCTGCAAGGGCTGCATGGACCGTGCCCCCCTGTGGATGGCCGATCTGGACGGCTGCCTGCCCATAGGGATCGAATGCGTTGGCGCCCTTGAGTATGATATCGCCTGCTTTGAGGTCGTCAGCCACATCAAAGATCGTCTTGCCCCGCTGCCACTGACCGTCGACGATGATCACGTCGCCAGGTAACTCCAGATCCGGGAGTCGGCTTCCAGGGGCCACGGTAACACCGCGACGGAACCCCTTACGCGTGAACCCTTCCACTTGCCCCAGCGCGGACAGGATCTCCTCGGCAACATAGCCATTGGTTGTGCCGGCAATGATGGCGAGTGTGCCACGGTTCAGGATGGCCTGGACCTGCGGGTGTTGCGCCATCCCCTTGCCGATCAAACGCTTGCCCATCACAGGTGTTATGCACAGTTGCTTCATCGTGGTGTCCTCCTCATCTGTTGGTTGATTCGGTGCCCGGAGCGAGGTGCGCGAACCGCGGCGTCCTTCGCAGTGGAGCCCGGACTTTCAGCGCCTACATCCGAAACCACATTCTCATGTCCTCTACAACGGCCCTCCGGCGTTGCAGCAACATCGCGACCACGGCCAGTGGCACGCATACCACCAGCACGATGGGCGACCACTGCAGCCTCAGAACGTGTCTCAGGTACAGATCGACAGTGCCTTCGACAATCACGCAGAAGAGTCCCAGCGATAGGAGCACTGCTGCCAGAATGTGCAGCTCGCGCAGAATCCTGCGCCGCGTCAGCGCTACCATCAGCACGATCAATATGCTCAGACTCATGGAGATTGGTAGAGCCAGCGGGACAAACCATCCTGGCCTGGGTGATAGTGCATTGACCACGGCGAGCAGCCCCAGCAAGGCGGCAGAATCGATAGCGATCCAGAGGGGTACGATGTTCCTGCGAAACAGAAACGGGCTGACGCACCATACCCACACCGCTCCCAAGCCTGTGGCGACGTAGAGTGACCAACTGAGCCCTGTGCCGGAGAGGGCGTTGAGTAGCAGAGAGAGAAGCGAGGGGATGACCATCAGGGCGGAGATCACCTGTATCCAAAGGCGCTTGTCGAAGACGCTCTCCGCAATGTCGCGTTTTCTGGGTTGCGTGCTGGCGTCTGAGTTCCCTCTGAGCGAAGGCGGTAACACGACCCGGACATCGCACAACGGACACCGTTTGGCGTCGCTACTCAGTTCTACGCCGCAATTGACACAATAGGGCATGGTTACTCGCTGTTACTTTCGACTTTTACTGGAATGCCCTGGCGAACCAGGAAGGTGAAGAATGCGCGCTCGACGATCGGCTCGTGAATCACACGGGTGAAATTGATCCTCAGCTTATCCTGATAGCCCAGGATGCCGCAGTCCACATTCGTGGCGTACGAGGGCCCCAGGTGGAAGTCAAACATCGCCACGTGATCTGCCATCTCAGGTGGGACCTGGACCATCCCCAGGTTGGTCATGACGCTGGTGTAGATCGAAGGACCAGAAAGCTGGTAGCCTAGGTTGATCAGCCGGTTCTTGAGGAAAAGAGGTGTGATCCTGATCAAGGCGTGCCGTTCCGTCCGGGTATTGGCCGCCACTCGCGACCGCAGATGCTTGTCGGTCACCTCATAATGCATGAAGTGGTGCACAAGAGACAGGATCTCCTCAAAGGTATACTCGCCGTGAGTCGGATCGATGCCGGGTGTGACGTAGGAGGAGAAGTTGCGCAGTGTCTCGGAGGGATGGAACCGGCGCAGATTCACTGGGACTTGGACTTTCACGGGCAACGGATGTCGCCGGTGTTCGGACGCCTGGATGTTGTTGAGGATATGCAGGTAGCAGGCTGTCAGATACTCGGTGATGGATACGCCATGGCGCCTAGCCTCCTCCTTGACCGCTCCCATGGGCAGCGTGCCCGTCGTGATGTTGAGCGTGAGGTAGGGCACCCTGGTTCCTGAGACATGATAAGCGCGCGGCTCACGCCGTCCTCGCGGTGTACTCCGTCCGGCGAAGGCATCGAAGTCATCGGCAGCTTCAGCGTGTTGCGCGGGTTGATCGCAGTCCAGAACGCCATGCGTTGCAGGAATGGCTATGCCACATAGACCGAGATAGCGGGCAGTTAGCGTCTTCAGGAAGACCATGGCCCCGGAGCCGTCGGAGACCGAGTGGAAGACCTCAAGCGCGATGCGACGATCGTGGTACCGTACGCGGATCTGGAACCCCTTATCCTTTCGGGCGGAGAGGCCCATGCAGGGGTTCCTCACATCTTCCTGGATTACCAGCTCGTCTTCAGCATGGCGGAAGTAGTGCCAGAAGAGCCCAGAACGCATCCTCACGGAGAAACTGGGTATGCGCCCGAGCGTATCGACGAGTGCCTGCTGCAGCAGGTCGGGCTGTATGGGCTCACGCAGCGTTGCTGACACCCGGAAGAGGCCCGGACGCGTTTTGCTCCTGACGGCCGGATATACGTTTGCCGCATTGTCCAGGCGGTACCAGCGACGAGCAGCGGGCGCCTGGCTACTCACTTGCACCCTCTGTCGCCCTGACTGCCGTGCCCTGGAATTCCTCTCGTGCCATAGCCGGTAGTATACCACTCCGGCGATGGCATGGTTCACAGTTTCAGAGTGTGGCTCACAGTCATCTGCGGTCGCTCACGACTCCTGGCGCTTTCCAGACCATTCGTCTCGTGACATAGTGAACTCGCCGTTCCCGATCGCCCGCAGCCCAAGGCGCCCGAGTAGGGCGACGGAGGCCCTGTTTTCCAGCCGCGTGCCGGTGAGAATGCGGTCCACGCCAAGCGTGCCGAACAGGTAGTCCATCGCTGCCCGGCAGCCCTCGGTGGCATACCCGTGCCCGTGATAGCCTGGATGGAAGATGTAGCCGAGGTTGTGTACGCGCTGTTCCTGCCCCTCACGGGGCTCGATGGCGATCATGCCGATGAGCGCTGCCGTGTCCTTGAGCCAAACGGCCAGATAGTTGTCTCCACTCGCGAACCACCCGGCGATGTTCTTCATGTCCTCGTCGGAGGTGGGCCAGGGATCTTCGTACTTGGCTGACTCGGAGGCCTGGTAGACGACGATCATCTTCTGGAGCGCGCGCCAGTCGTCCGGCCCGAAGTTGCGGATCATCAGTCTGTCCGTATCCAGTGTCACCATGGGTGGATTGCTCTCCTAGAATAGCTTGCTGACGCGATCAGCGACCCCATCGGCCCGTCGATCGCGACCTGGTCCTACCCACACACTCCCCGAGCCAATAATAGTCGCGCCCTTGCTCTCGCACGCCTGCCTCAATTGGTCAAGCGTCTGCCGGCGTCCCCACGCGAAGGGCATGACGCCGGACACAAGGAACGCCACGGTCCTGCCCGCAAGTGACGGGCACCCTTCCAGATACACACGCATCGGTGGCGCGGGCATTCCCCCTCGAACGGGGCAGGCAAGGACCATGGCATCATACCCATCAACGGCAGGCAAGGCTCTGAGCGCTGCGGTTGTGTCGCCCATCTGCAGCGGCTCCACAGTCTCCAGCCGATCCAGGGTCACCTGATGACCACGCGCGACCAGCTTCGCCTGGAGTTTCGTGGCTGCGGAGAGTGCATGTCCGCCAAACGAGTAGACAACGATGCCGATTCTCATCCTGAAGCCTACCCTCTCCAGGCATCGAAGGAGATGCCCTCTTGATCCAGATAGGCTGCCAGTCTACCAATGTGGTACTGGCCATGGCGAAGGCCGTACAGGAGGCGGTGGATCACGCTGTCGAACTCGGTCTCGTCGTATCCATCGGGGCCACGCAGCTCGTCGAGCGTCATCGATCCGAAGGCCTCGTCCACGACCAAATGGGTTTGTTTCGTAGCCTCGAGTACCCCTTGCAGTGAGGTACTTTCTCGTCGAACATGGCAGGCTCCCTTCGTCTTGCGGACGTGCACACGACCCCTGGTGAGACGTTACAGGACTTGGCAGATCCGTTCGAGCGTCACAAGGCCGGCGGCTTCTGCTTCCTTTGCGGTGTGCAGTGCTTCGACGGCCGCGCGGCTCCGGTCATCGACGGGCAACACATCCTCATCGGAAGCATCGTCCTTCCAGGGATAGAGCTCGACCACCTTAC
>JAXDDP010000117.1:0-47728 GCA_034676785.1 Anaerolineae bacterium
ACTTCGCCCTCAATCTTCTCCGCAACGAGGCGTCCAAGCGGAGTGTGCGCGCCAAACGCCTCAAGGCGGCCTGGGATGAGGACTATCTGCTCAAGGTACTCGCCTGTTGAGATGCGTAAGCCCTGGGGCCGTTGGTGTCATGGCCTACTGTGTACCATCTGAAGATATCGCGGACAACAACTGCCTGATCTTCATCAATCTCCAACATGGTCTCGCCGTTGTGCTCAGCTTTTTCGGTAGCCGAAAGGAACGCGCCCATGCAAGATAGGCTTGCCCTGTCTTGCACGCCGATAGCGTCCACGCACCATCCGCTGCTTGATCTTCTCGCGCTCATACTCAGCCAGCATCGCCCGGAGATTCTTGTTGAGCCTACCTTCTGGCGTGTCAGAGGAATCGTATAGAACATACTCAATCGTCACGCCAGCGCGCCCTAGCTCCTGCTCCACAATCAGCTGCTTCGCCAGGTCACGGCTGAGCCGATCAAGCTCACGCACAACCAGCACATCATATTGGCCAGTCCTTGCCAACTCTAGGGCCTTCGAGAGCTGGGGAAGGTCGAAGGACGCGCCAGAAGCGCCGCGATCATCCTCGGCAAGCTCGCCAATCACCGTATAACCGCGCCCTTCGGCATACTCCCGGCAATTCCGCAACTGGTCAGTCAGGTTCTCCCCACCAGTCTTCGCCATGTCATTACCTGATACCCTTGCATAGAGCGCCGCGCGCTTAATCATTGGCCCTCCTTGTCCAGTTGGGGGCTTGCCCTCGTCCGCTACCGGAGGTCAGCAGGAAAGTCTCAAGCCCACAAGCCAAGCGTTCGCCTTCGCTACTTGGCATAATGCCGGGAAAAACAACAAACGCCCACCAGCAACCGCCAGGTCAACGGTGGGCGTTTGTGAACCACATTTGGCAGTAGCTTTGCTAGGGCCTCCGTGGTACACTCGAAGCAGCCGTGCCGTTGCCTACATCAACGGTCGGGCTAAGGCTCTGGGAGGTGTTCAAGCACCTCTCAGAGCCAATCTCTCTTTCTATCAGTCTTTGTCGTCTTCTCGCCGTGCGGCCAACCACTTCTCAGCATCGGCAGCCCGAATGATCCAGGTGGTACCCAATTTCATGGCGGGTATCTCGCCTCTCCGGCACAGTCGCGCAACGTAGCCCGGCGTTACGTTCGCTGCACGTGCTAAGTCCGACGCTGAGTAGATCGCTGGCTTGTCGCTCATCTGAACACCTATCCTGAATATAGTCCAAACGTTTAGACTGTCAAGCCCCATCGCCACTAGACTTCACCTTATTACTTGTCGAGATCCGTGTGATTTCCGCTCCTCCGGCATGTCGGCGAGCGTCAGGTCCCGCAGTCGTAGCTCGTGTCGTGCCGGGTTCCCGTATCGCTCAGCGTAAGTCTCCAGACTCGAGGCTTCCCCAGCAACAATCGCGCCATCAGCGACAGCCAGCGCCACCGGCACTCCGTTACCCTTCGGTGTCAGCAATCTCCAGCCGTAGTCGGGTGTCACTGGGCAGCCTCAAGCATCTCTGCATAGATGACCGTAGAGCGGTCGGCGCCTGGTGTTGGCATTGCCTCGCGCCGGCAGATACGGACAGTGGCAACTTCCGACGGCGACTTGCTATCACTCATGGCCGCTCACATCAGTGTCAACGGCAGGATCGGTTGCAGTTTGTTGACCGCCTTGCTCCCCAGTGCTATCCTGAAGATGGGAGCCGGCGTCATCAGCGCCGCTTCCATCCCGTGCCGCCGAAGGGGTCCCGGCCTCAGAACCTGAGTCCCCTTCGGCGGTCTGTCTAGCCAGTGCTTCGCAGCCCCAGCGATAGAGAAGCAGGTGGGCTCGGAACAACGGATTCACCCCAGACATATCACTCCCCTCTCTTCCTTCACGTGACGATAAGCAACGGCCACGGAAACGTGAATACGCTCAGCGTCCTCGAAGAGCTTGGCTTCTGCTCGTTCTGTCAGGTAGCCAGGCTCAACAACGCCAGCGGCCTAGAGCCGCTCCGCGCTGTTCACCGCCCCACGGTCAGGGCGTGCTCTGCATAGTTACCAAGTGTGCGCTCGCGCCAAGCTACAACAGCGATAGCCTCTATGGTTGAAGCGTGGAGACCGATGCTGACTTCGGTTCCGTCACTTTGGGCTGTCCGGATGCATTTGCGGACTGGCATACCTGCTACAGCCTGAGTAGGGTTCGCCATAGCTCGACGAGTGTATCGGCCGACATACGGGCCGCTTCGCGGCGATTCATAGCCAATCGCTGTACGCGTTCGGCGCGGACCTTGTCCCGCTCGACAGCGTCGGGTATATCGTCTATGAGAAGCTGCATATAGCGCTCCTCCATCTCGAGCACCCGCTCAGCCATCAGCACGTTCAGGTCGATATATACTCGTTCAGGCACCATATAGAGCACGTGCTCGAGGTCCAGACCAATGTCCTGGGCGAAGAGCGGCAAGGCCTCCCATCGGGCAAGCATGGCCTTAGCCATGTCCTGCAGTCTCACATAGGCCTCAGCCTTGGCATCCTCATCCCAGTTGCTGTGATCTCGAGCCAGATAAATCCCCCATTGCGAGGCCAGGGAAGCGCAGATCTGTAGCATCTCTACCGCTGCAGCCATCGCACATATTAGCAGAGCGTCCCTCATCTGCCCGTAGGGTAGCTCGGTCATCCAATAGGCGGCCCTGGGCGCGGCGCCATTGAGCCGGCGCGCCTCGGCATAGTCCTCTCGCACTTCAGCCGCCATCGCCAACCTGAAACGCTCGGCATCAGTGAGCTTGTCATAGTGTTTCCGGATCATCTCTAGGTTCATCGCTGGTTCTCCTCCCTTAGTTTCAGAGTTCGTTCTATCTCGACCATACGCGCTTCCAGCTCGCTCACTTCGAAGGCTTTGATCGCCACACCGCAAAGGTAACCTAGACACCGATTGCGGGCCACGCTGTTCTCTAGGCGGGCCGTGTCCCTAATCGCCGTGGCGACGATCGCCAGGGTATCGCCCACACTCCGAAGCTGCAGCTCTTCGAGGTCGCCGCCAGTTTCCAGGTGCCTGCCGTGACGGGCTCGGCCGCCGCGAGCCTGCGCCAGCTGGCGTTCAGCAGCCGCAGAGGGAGCGTGCCAGAAGCAATAGTCGCTGCCCTCGATCGCCCATGCTTGGCAAGGGTCCCCATTGCAGGTTGTCCCTTTGCACCGCTGTGGATACCTGTCGTTAGTTGTAGTAATGGTCGCCAAGTAGTCACCTCCATTCTAGCGCCGTTGGGCTTCCCCTGCCGAAATCCAGATACGTATGTCGACGTGATCCCGGAGTAGGCCACTCACAACGCCCCAGCCGGGCACCAATAAGCCGCGTTATCCAACTCGCTCAACCACCAGCGTCGCGCCTTCTCTCCGGCGTCATCCGCGTCGAGGGCCACCAGCACAACCGAATTTCGTACCAACTTGGCAATCCAGCGCGCGCGCCTGCTTCCACTAGTGCTACCAGTCGCCACGCGGTCGCGTTGCCTGCGCTCCAGCCGCTCCAGGCGGGTCTCGATGGTCATCTGCCTCGCTCCTTCCTGTTCACTTCTTACCGATTGGATTTCAGACTCCTCGTCGCAGCCCATAAAGCCGCAGGCAGTTCCTCATTCGCCTCGTCCATGCTCGGCCTGCCTAGCCATCCAGTGATCACGACAGAGGCGCGCCCTCCTGTGCCGCTCCTGCTGAGCCGTCAGCGCACCACTGGTTTCCAGCTCCTCCGCAGCACGATCGAGCGCACCTTGGAGATCCTCCTTGGGGACCCACCGCCATACGCCGTCCCCCCGCGGATCGGCAAGGCCGCATTTCGTCAGACGGATCAGAGCGCGCCTCACCGTTGAGCGGCAACGTCCTGTTGTCTCCAGCTCCTTCTCAGTCATCTGCCCACGCATGCGCAACAACGCTGCCACCTGCGCAGCGCTCTTGCCCAGGCCTTGTGATCTGAAAGAGTCGTGCCCCATCAACGCGCGCAGAGTCGATACACTTTTCTCACATGGGTGTGTGTGAGTAAAGTGTATTACCTCTGCACCCTTAGGATCAAAGCTGCCTGGCACAACCAGCGTGTAGCCAGCTGACAGAGTCGAGGTGCCAGGGCTCGTCCGCTCAAGCAGCCTGTACTTTGGACCCAGAAGGCGGTTGGTTGCTCGGTTGGCGGTCATGAAATTGACGCCCGCCAGCTCCGCAAGCTCACGACAAGACGCTCCGTAGGGATCCTGCAGACACCGCTGCACGATGGCCAGATGCGCCAGGTACACTGCTAGATCGTAAGGCCCAGTGCGGCCCGACCAAGGCTGGGCCAGGGCCCAGATCTCGAGGTCCGCGGCCAGCCGAGCTGCTCCGCTCTCTGCGGGATGCTGGGCAGCCCACGCCACCGCCTTCTGATAGGTCAGGGTCAGCCACCGCTCAGCATTGTGGGGATCAGCCTCATCCATCTCGGCGAACTTCCCCGCGACAGGATTACTACGGAAGAGCCTCAATACGTCACCAAAAGCGTGTCCTGTCTGAACCAGGGAAAGGCACAAAGCGTATTCGGCCTCGCTCCGGCTTGGATAGCGCCCGAGAACCTTGGGGTCGCCCTTGAGAACAGACCAGGCGAAGCTGGTGATGCGTTTGGGGGGCGCCGCTAACCGCAGATCGGGCCAAACGCGGTTGAGGTCGCGAAAGTCGATGATGGGCAGATGGCCTGGACGCTGGGACCAGTAGTACTGACCACCGGCAGGATGCATGCTGGGGGGAACCAAACCATAGCGTCCTTCAGAGCGGAAGTCAAGGGCGCCCACGTTGCAGCTCCTCACAGCGTCGCTTGATCGCAGCACAATCAGCCCACCGCCATCATGGGCGGTCCCGTTAGGTGGTCGCTGCCTAATCCACACCTTGTCGCGGACGCCCAAGCCCTGAAACGCACCGAGAGCCTCCTGCAGGGCTTCTGGAGTGTCGGCGTCCAGCATCAAGAGGTTGCCGCTGACTCCGCCTCCTACAACTGCAATGTTGCCGTCAGGGTCCGCGAACCACTGTTGCAGTTCCTCGAGACGGGGTCTACGGTAGCTATAGCCAATCCAGCCCTGCCCCGGTGCCGGCTTCTTGCTTCCCGCAGGCAGCCAAATCGTGCTGATCCCTTGGGCGTGTAGCTCGAGAGCCATCTCCAGGATGTTCATCGGATTTGCCCCTGCGCGACTAGCCGCTCCGCGGAGTCTCCTGCGGCAACCGCTTGCTGGCTATCACGTCGGGTCCAGGCGGCTGGCATGACTGCTGCACCTGGAAGCCGACTGCGCATCCGCCCAGTGCCTCGTGTGAGTCGACACTTGGTGCCGGGTGGACATCCCCCACCTGTGACGGATCTACATCGGTCGCCGGGAATAGCTCGATGGTGGAATCGTGTTCAGCTCCAGCGGCCTCGAGTGCGAGCGCCTCGCAGCCCCACCGGTAGAGCAATGCGTGGGCACGCAAGAGAGCATCAAAGCACGCCTGGTTGTCCACTTACTGAACCTCGGTCGCCATCGACCAAGGCGACCTCGTTGGCATCCCCAGGTGGCCCCCAACAGCAAGTCTCGGCATCACCACCTCCTCTAGCAAGCAAAGCCGGGTATTCCGATAGACTCAGAATACCCGGCAAACTCCGACATTGTCCCCGACAGTCCGACGGGGAAGCCGACGGGGTGTCCGATAGAGTGCTTACCAGAGCTCTACGCCGTCGATCTCCGTGATACTGGCCTTCTTGAAC
This sequence comes from Anaerolineae bacterium, assembly GCA_034676785.1. Taxonomy (GTDB): domain Bacteria; phylum Chloroflexota; class Anaerolineae; order B4-G1; family SLSP01; genus PWVB01. The sequence goes on from JAXDDP010000117.1 coordinate 5,727, forward strand.
GCAGTCACATAGCGCCCGATCGTGTCAACCGTAGCACTAAGGCATACTTTCCGTACTTGGCCTGGCCCCCAGCGCCCGCCTTCGTTGATGTAGCGTTTCCACGCCTCGGGAAGCGCTTTGGCAATCTCAATCGCAGTCTCGGGGCTGTAGTATTTCATGTGCTTGGCCATCACCTGCCGATTCCCGATGACCGCATATGCGTCGATCGTGGAAACGGGTTCCTTTTCTTGTGGTTCGGTGTAACTGCTAGGTGGCGATGATCCACCCTCTGATGATGGGGAGGCTTTGGGCTCCGGGTAGGTCATGTGAATGGCGCGCAGCAGATCCCGGACGGCATTGTCAGCTTCCGGAATGAGGCTTTCTATGGTTACCTCTACGCCCCCCGTGTCGAGCGGGTTGGTGATCACCCGGATGACGTCCTCTCGCGGGGAGCCCTTCTCGGTTTCAGCCAATACATCATAGAAATGGTATTCGCCGTAAATCGCGAACTGGTCAGGGTAATACTGCGATATGGGGCCTTCATGGAGACGCATGCCGAGGAACATCACTCCTGCAGGCCATTCGCGGAACCCTGGCAGTTCAAACCGACGCCACGATGTTTCTTGGGCGAACCGACGGAACCACTCGAACAGTCCGGACGCACGGGTATCGGGCAGTCTGAGCGTCATCTGCATAGAACGCCTCCCATTAGGCACTAGCGGATCTGGTGGGCCACCGGTGAATGACAAGGGATAGCCCGGCGCTTCGATCCAGCTTGATCCTGTAGCTTGTCTTGTCATCCGGTGAGCAAATGATGATAGGGGCTACCCTCAGGGTCATGTCTCGTTGGGCAGCGTGGCTAGCCTCGCTCACCCCATCCCCAACGCCTTCAACGCCGCAGCGAGCGGCTCGGAGTAGAACACCGGGTCGACCCGCTCGATGATGTCGGGCGGCACCTCCAGATACTGGCGCCGGTTGCTCACCGGAACCAGTACCCGCTTGGCACCATTGTCCATACTCACTTGCAGTGGCTCCAGGAGCGAGCGGACGGGCAGCACATTACCCTGGATGGTCATCTCCCCCAAGACCACCAGTGCCGGCTGCACGGGACGCTCGCGCAGGAGGGAGTAGATAGCGATGAAGAAGGCCACGCCGCCCTGCGAGCCCTCCTTGACGTGCATCAGATCGACAATCTGCACGTGGAAGTCGTAGCTGTCCACGTCACGTTCGATACCCAGGCGCGTCTTGTTGGCCTTGATGTAGTCAAAGGCGGTCACGATGGAGTCCTTCATGGCGCGGTCGGGGCTGCCAGTGATACGCAGCCTGCCCGAGCCACTCATCCGGCTGACCTCAACACGATGCAGGGCCACGGAGTCGCCATCGGTCAACGCTGCGGTGTAGACGCTGCCGGGCGGCATGGGATCCTGGCTGATCAGGCGCTGTCCGCCCTCCTCGGGCACGCCCACGAAGGTCTCCTGCATCGTCTCAATATCGAAATAGGAGAACGAGGTCTGGTAGTACTCGAACGAGCCCATCTTCTTGAGCTGCTCCTTGACCCGACGGCGGCCCTCCAGCGCCAGCTCGAGGTACTCCTGCACTTCCTCGCGGCCGGGATCCCCTGCGGGATGCATCAGCTTGACCAGGCCGGAGACGGTCCTGCGCACAGCCCGCGCATCGCGCGTGTTCAGATGGCTCCCCAGGCTGAAGTAGTGATCCATGACTTCAGTGTAGTTCCGACGCCGCAGCTCCCGCAGCGCCTCGGCCAGGTAGTCGATGACGAAGCCGTAGTGTCCGGTGAAGTACTCGTTGCGCATCTTGGGCATTTCCCAGCCCGGCAGGTAGAAGTGCAGGCGGTCGATCAAGGCCATGTCCTGCATATCCTCGGGCAGCGGCTGGAAGAGTGTGCTAGTGCGCACCAGTGTCTCTACAGGCTGATTGATGTTCCCGGCGAAAACAATCGACGCCTCGGCGATCAGCTCTTCGCGCCCGCGGCTGAAGCTGCCGCTCTCCATGTAGTCCTTCAGGATCTGGATGGCGGTCTTGTCGGAGAACTGGATACCCGCCACCTCGTCAAAGGCTACGGCGTCCCACATACCCACCAGGCCGATCCGGCGGGTACTCATGTTGTAAAAGAGGTTCGCGACGGTCGTTTTGCCTCCCGAGATCAGGATGGCGTAGGGCGAGAGATCGCGGTAGACGAACGACTTGCCCGTGCCCCGCGGGCCAAGCTCGATGAGGTTGTAGTTGCGCTGGGCCATCGGTATCAGGCGGATCAGCATAAGCAGCTTGACCCGCCTGCTGAAAGCACCGGGCTCAAAGCCGATGGACCGGATCAAGAGGTCGAGCCACTCGTCGGTTGCCAGTGTAGCGCGTGCCGCACAGTAATCGTCCAGGTTGAAGGCCGCAACCTGGATCGGCTTGAGGTCGGTGATGAAGAAGGGGCGCACCTTGCCACCGACCTCCTCCTCCCCGCGGAACTCGATGTCGACCTGCGCCCAGACGCCGCCTTCGAGGAGCCGTTCGTACCGTCGCACGAAGGTGTCGGGGATATGGACAAATGCGTGCCCGAAATTCACGACTTCGGCCCAGTACTTGGCGCCGTCGAGGCGCACCAGCACCTTGTCAATATAGCTCTGCTGGCCGCGCTCCTTGACCCGCGACTGGGCTTTCATCGCCTCGTCGGGGCGGATGATGCTGTCGGCCAAGGTGTTGTTGACCATACGCAGCCCAGCCTCGACGGCGACAGGGTCGTCCGTCGCACAGTACTTGCCCAGGAGGTACTCCAGCACGTAGGTCGGGACATTGGCCCCGACCTTGACCTGGCGCACCAGGTCCTTGCGCACGACCTTCCCGGCGAAGACCTCGGTTACCTTCCTGTCAAGTTCAGCCATTCCTTCCCCCCTATGATCCGCCCTGGGGACATCGAGCACACTACGCGTCCAGACACGGGTCTATACGTCACTAGCTAAATCGATATGGCCACGGGCACGTCTTTCAGTTGCGCCAAGGTGACCCCCGTCGTAGCGTCCAGCAGGAGCACCGTCACTTCGCGCACATCCAGATCCTCTGTAATCATCAACGTGATGGTGTTTTCGACAATCGCCTGCGGCAACTCACTCTCCGCCACCTGCAGTTGGACATCCTTCGTAGCTTCCTGAAAGCCGTACTTGGCCGACACAGGCACCGACACGGGCTGATCCCCAGCGCGTACTTCTACCCGGATGAGGGGTGGCTGCACCGGCAGCAACTGAGTCGATTGGCCGCGGACCGTGGCCGAGACGAAGCGCGTTGAGATCACCTGACTGCCCAGCGACAGCGTCCACTGCACGGAAGAGCCGGTCGCCGGCGCCCCGGTAGCGCCTGGCCGGACGGTTAGCACGGGGATGACGAGCTCCTGCAACGAGAGTCCTCCATGGAAATACTCAGTACTCCCGCCCTTGGCCTTGAAGCACGAGAGGTTCCAGGGCGTCGCAATCTCGAGCTCGCCGCCCACGCCCAGCGCAGAGAGGGGCGCCCGCAGGACACCGGGCAGCCCGGCTCCACCCTTCCCGACCCAGACTCTGCGCTTCAGCACCACGGTGTGCCCGCCCGGTGCATCGATCGTGTGCCCTGACGTGATCGCGTCGCCAAACAGGTACCCGTGGTCGGCCGTGATCACGGCGGCCTCGATCCCCACTCCAAAAAGCGCTCGCAGGCCCCGGCGGAGTTGGCTCAGCACATCGTCCAGTGTCCGCCGTGCCAACGCCGGGTTGTTCTCACACAGGCCATCGATCTCATCGGCGGCTGTGACCACGATCACATCGGCTTGCTTCAGTGGCTGGGTCAGGTCTTTGGACAGCGGCGCGAGCTGGTCGAGCCTGACTACGGCCAACTCACCCAGCCCGACGGTGCCCAAATAGTTAATCCTGTCCTGCCGGGTGCGCAGCGTCTGGCCATTCACGACCGGCGCCAGCTTCCCGCCGGCATCCGCCGTTGACAATCCCCTCTCCGCCCCTGGCAACAGGGCAGCCATTCCCATTTCTGTTATCGTGGGGGGCGTGGCAAGGGCGGGGGCCAGCTCCGTCGTCCACCCGGCACCTTGATCGGGAGTCTGGGCACCCTCAAGTATGGCCAGCAACTCGCGGGCCATCTCGAAACGCAGCGCATCGACCAGGATGTACGCCGTGCGCATCGTCTTGGCCAGTGGTGCGACGGTCTCCTGAAACACATCGGCCTGGAGCGTGACCCCCGACAGGACGAACTTCCCCTCGGCATAGGCCTTGGTGAACAACTCCGCCAGGCGGTCAGACACAGCCGCGTAGCGTTGCCTGGCTAGGGCTGCAAGCTTCGCGAACCAGGGATGGGCATCGGGATCGACATCAAGCCGGTGGTAGTCGCGCTCCAGGTGTCGCTGCGCCGTGTCGAGTGCGCACCACGGCTCTTGCGCGCCTGAAGCGCCGTAGACGTAGCCTGACAGCAGCGCCGAGGCGGCCCAGGACTTGCCTTTGAGGTCACCTTCAACACGCGCAGCGTCGACCAAGACCTCGCCGGCATCGGCAATGACCTCCCAGCGGATCTTGATCTCAGGTCGCTGCTCTGACCAGAACCCAGCTTGCCGCGATCTGGCTAAGTCGAGCAATGCTCCCGAGGGGCGCTGCACCAGCGCCTTCTCGACCTCGGCCTGCAACTTGGCTTCGGTGACGGCGAAGGCCTCGACCCTTGCGAGGGCGTCGAGGCTCAGGTCAAGCCCATCGAGACCGATCTCATCCTGCACCCGCCCGGCCCAGTGGACGTAGCTTTCCACCGAATCTCGCCGGTTCCGCCATGCCCTGGCCAAGCTCACCGCCGCATCGCGAGCCGCAGCAAGCTCCGCCACCTCGATAGTGCCGAGCGCGGGCGGTGACGCCTCGCCCAACGCCTCCAGCAGACCGGTGACCAGGACCTGCCTGGCCACGCGGGCTCGCACTATGGCTGGCTTCCCGTCACCCAGTGGGATACCCAGTGTCTGTGAGAGCAAGCTAGTCAAGCTAGCAAGTGCGTGCCGGCTCTCAATCTCGGCATCGCGTGATGGGTCCGACAGGAAGCGCAACGCCACCTCCTGCGGGTTCCCAGTACCAAAGACTGCCGCAATCACACCGGTGAGGGCTTCTGCCCCCTTCTCGGCCAAGGCATCGAGCTCTGTGAGGGACAATTGGCCCGCTTCGACCTGGGCGGCGATTTCCTCCAGGCGGGCAGCCGGGACGACGGCAGCCAGGCCACGGCGAGCCACTGTAGCGAGCGATGTATTCTGCTCTGGAGGTTGCTGACCGGGCCGCAACACCACGCCGGCGACCTCATATTCTATCAGGGCGTTCTCCGCTTCTGCGTGGCTCGTGGGGACATAGATTAGCAACCGTGGCGGGTCCGTCCGATCTCCCCAGAGCGGCTCCAACTGCTGTCGCAGCCACAAGAACCCCCGCCCAGGCTCATAGCAGTGCACCGATGCGCCCGCGACAGACTCCGGCGCTACGGACCATGCCAACTTCGTACACTTGCGTTCTGGGTCATACCAGACAACCGTGCCGTATTCCTGCACGTGATGCGCTAGCGTCTCGAGCAGACTAGCTGTGACAATACCTACCATAAACCTGCCTATATCCCTTCATCCTTGTGCAAAGGTCTTCGACCGCGACGGCTCCTGCGCACCACTATCAGCGCCGGCAGAGCCGCAGCCATGGCCAGGCTGCCGAAGCACTGCCCGAAGATGCCCCTTGTCAGCCTCTCGGCCTCCTCCACCAGCAGCTTCTGAATGCGCTCCACGAATTCCTCCAGTTGCGCCTCTCCTTCGGCCTGCATCTCATCGATGAGCTCCTGGATCTTCAGTTCGATCTCTTCACGTTTCTCCTTCAGTGCTTCCGGAATCACGATCACGACGAACTGTGTCTCTGAGCCGAAATACACCTCATCCTGAGCCATCTGGAAGCGATAGATCCGGACTCCAGTGGGACTGACTGGGAGACTCCACAAAACTGTCTCACCCGGTCCGACATCCCTTGGCAAGTCATAGAACTCATCCCTTGCGAACACCAGCACCGGTGAGGCCTTCTCCCCCAGGGCGACACCGTCTTCCGTTTTCCAGGTGAAGTCGCCGCCATTCCGAAACTCGGGATCCAGCGTGGCTACTTGGCCCTCTTGTATGATCTGGAAGGTGATGCCATCCATGGGAGAAGCAAAGTGTGGTAAGGACACACCTTCCCCATCGCCGGCATATACTGCCAGGAAATTGGTCAACGGTCGACCTTCACCGCCAGCGTCCAGTGTGAGATTGGGATCCCCTGCCACCCACATCTGCGACGAACCACCGCCGTCGAACTTCAGCGCATCCACCACACCGAGTTGTGTTTTCAGAAATGCAGCCAGCACATCGGGAGGGTCATTGCCCGTGCTCACCGCCAGGTACAGCCATCGCCTGTTGTATGAGATACCGGCAGCCGTGTGTGGCGCCGTGCGGCAGCTCCCACTTCCGTACTTCTCCGTCGCTGGTGGATCTACAGTCTTGCTATGACCAGTACAATTCGTGATGGCCTCGAGCTGCTCCAGTGTGCGCTCCCCCGTGCAGGTACTCGCCCCAGCATAGACCTCGCCATCCTGTACGAGCATCGGTCCACCTCCGATGCCAGTGTACATCCATGCAGGAAGAGGAGTGCTGTCGGTTGCCAGGCGATCGATGCCCACCGGCAGAAGGCCTGTGGCGGGGTCGACCTCCTGGCCCAGCCCAAGCCACGGGCGCAACGCTGCGTTGAAGTCATCGTCACACTTGTCCGCGCCATCCAGCCGCTCACCACGCACGACCAGTAGCCCCTCAGGGCCATGCGTAGCATCCGGCGCACCGTAGTCAGCGTCAACGATGACTGCCACCTCAGGTAGTGAGCGCACTTCGTTGGCTCTGGTTACAGCCTGAGCAAGCGTCATCCGAGGGTACAGCGCTCGATTTCCGGACACGTAACACCCACCCGCTGGACCAGCCCATGCCGGCACATTGGGATCACGGCACTCCTGCAGACCGCTATGCCCATCGCTGTGCCCTTCGGGCAACACATACTCAAAACGCACATGGGGTGACTGCAGATCAACGACAACCACGTGAACGATATGTCCGTTCTGGTCACTGCCTGTGCAGTATTGTATGCCATCACGGATCTGGCGTTCAGCGGGACAGTTGAGGTGCGCCCGCCAGTCGAACTCGCCACCGCTTTGCGCGCTAACCCGTCCCGTAACCACCCCACACAGTAAGAATCCAGCTATGAGGGCCCCGCCGAGTGCGACCCGATGCCGCGGTCCAAACACGCCACGCCGCTTCGGTACTAGGCAGTCCATGTGGTACCTCCAGATACGGTTCATACGGTCGGTTTGTTCGCGCCCTCCTCATCTCCGACCAAGCCCCGCTGGCGCATCTGCTTTGCCATGGTACTCCACGGGTACTCCCCGGCAAGCAGCCGCTCCCACGTCCTCTGCGCTTCCTTCCACGGCACGAGCTCCTGGAGGGGCGCGATGCTGATCACTACACCGTCGTTCAGATCCGGCGGCAGGTTGCGCAAGGCCACGGCATCCAGCCGGTTGCGGAAGGCGGTCACCTCTTCGACGAGCTTCTGCTGTTTCTCGATCTGGACCTCACCCCGTTTCCGCGCGCTGCCGCTGAGTGCATCCAGGCCCTGGCGCAGGTCTACCAGCCGGGTCTCCTCCAGCGCCACCTTCGCGTCGGCGTAGTTACGGCCTGCGGCATAGAGCGTGTTCTTGTCCATGCGGTGGTAGTAGAGCCAGATCGCGTAGTTGCGCCGCTCCGACTGCAGGAGCCAATAGATCGGGGCCTTGCGCCGGCTCTTGGAATAGCGCTTGATGTGGAAAGCGAAGAACCCCCTACGCGGGTCGCGGAAGTAGTCGCGCAAGGTCTTGTAGCCGAGGATCTCGCAGGCTTCTTGCTCGATGTCACCCGCACGCTCGCCCCACAGGAGCGTGAGCACCCCCTGCACGCGTGACACAATGTCAGAAGGGTGGGTAGGATCGTCGACCAGGATGCCATCCCAGGCGATGGAGGATTTTGGATTTACGATTGACGATTTTCGATTGCCAGAAGCTTCCTCATCTGGGCCGCAATCGTCAATCGACAATCGTAAATCGTCAATTCCCGGCAGGTCGAGGACGCTCTGGCGCGCACGCAGCCAGGCCTCAGGAGCAATCTCCGCAGCGGTCGCGGGCGGCAAGCCATCGATCCCGACAAGAGCCCCCGGTGCACAGCGTGGCAGCGGGTCGAAGGGCCCCTGCAACGCCGGCAGAAGCGTTGGATCGAGTGCCATCCGCACATCCCAGCGCCCGAAGGTCACACCCACGCACCACATCAGCAGGTTCTGGACGCGCGCGGGCAGGTCTTCAGGGGGTGAGACCACCTCCTCTTCCTCGTCTGCTTCGTCGGGTGACGGGTGACAATTGACAAGTGATGATTCGGCCTCGGTGTCCGATGGTTGCCCCATCTCAGAGCGGACCAGGGCGCGGTCAGCTTCGGAGAAACCATAGAGATCAAAGACGAGGTCGTCGATCTCGATCCGGATCTCACATAACCGAGCTTGGACGGTCTGCGCCTCCGCTTCGAGAGCAAGACTCGTCTTGAGAAGGGATGCGGAGCGCAGATGGACGAGACCGGGGAGACAGAAAGCATGCGTGGTTTCGTCGGTGCGGTCGAAGCCGCGCTGTAGGTCGTGGGCTTTAGTGGCGAGAGTCGCCAGCACTTCCCTAGCAGTAGAGCTACCGAATGGAGGGATCGGCGTCGTCTGGATGAGGCCGACTTCGTAGGATTGGGCCAGTTCAGTGCGTGCCAACTGCACACGAACCAACGTCTCGAAGGGACTGGAATTCAGCACGGCTAGCAGAGCCATCAGCAGAAGTTCGTCATCTTGCGGCACGAACACAGCCGGGCCCTTATCAGCGAAAATACTGCCTTTCGGCAGAATCCGAACGCTGAAACCTGAGGTGCGACGAGGCCAGGTCAGGCCAGGACTGAAGTACGTGTTCTCGGGATGCAGGATCCAACTTGTGTTTCCATTGAGGTATGGATAGCGCTCAACTAGGTACTCGTGGATCTCGCGAGCATCGTTCTGCCAGTTGATGAGTAGGTGCACGTCGGAGTAGAACGGCGAATAGGCTCCACCCTTTGCGAACATCGCCCAACGCAGACCTCGCCCTATGTCACCGAGTTGAACTTCCCAGCATAGGCGTAGAAAACGGAAGTCGTGCTTGCTTGAGACTCCGTGCTGCACCGATGCGCCTGTGTCCAGAAGGGAAGGCAGTTTGGTAAACAGCTGGCGGATATTTCTCCCAATCCAGTATGCAAAGGGTGAGCCAGGTACGAGAGCGAAATCAGCAGGGCTGACGATGAAGGTCTCTTCTCGCGCAGCAGCACGATTCAGGGTTATGATCTCAGAAGCGAGGGCCTCGCCCTTTTCGTCGATGGGCGTCTTGAGAAGGCGAAAGAAAGCAGTCGGGGCCATACCAGTGAACACCTATCCCTGGGGCGCACTCGGAGGGCGCTCGCCTACCAACCGGTCTAGCCACTCACCAGCATGTTGCTGTTCAGCCACGGATCCATTCTGAACCCAGTGCTCGAAAAACTCCCGGATCTTGCGGAAGCGGTTCGTTTCGATCTCGCCTCGCTCTCCCAGCCCCACGTAACCGAGCGCCTCCTGGACCACGATGCGACCATACCCCTCGAAGTGTCGGTACTGGTCTATCAGCCAAAAGGCACTGCTGATCCAGGGGTTTCTCTCTGATGTTATCTGCAGTGTCTGGACCAGTACCTCCTGCTCGACGTCGTCCAATCGGGCGACACCCGGACGTTGGCGCGCGCGCTCGAACTCGAATCGCAGGTCATAGGCATCGCTGTCGTTCACTTGCTGGTCATCTTCGAATGCGAGTGTCATCACAGATAGCAGAGACATGCAGTCTCGCCTTCTGTTTGTCCTCGCCCAAGATGTCTGCACTTCCTCGAACTCCGCCACGGTCTGACCTCCATCGTAGAAGCTGTCGATGTGCTGGATGGAACTGATGAGCTCTTGAAGAGCGTTGTGCAACTCTCGATCATTCTCATGTTTCGCCAGCTTGAGCTGAATCGCGGTCCACTGCAGCGCTCGACTATCGATAACGGGCGAATCACATAGCTTCACCGCGTGCTGGAGAAGAGCCCATGTGGCACGCGATGAGCGACGAGCGCACGTACCGAGCGTGAAGATCACAGCCGGTGAACCCATACGGTCAGTTCCCAGTGACTCGATGTATTCAACGGTGCGCTCTGGGAACTCAGCCAGGGTCATCTGTAGGAGTTTCTTCTGGTCGTTCGTGAGGCCGCGGCCATCGACTTGCGTGAACAGCTCATCGATGATCTCATCCAGGGCTTCCTTGTCAAGCGTGGCCAACCCCTCAAAAGAGCGCGCGGCCTCCCGCAGTGTCCCCTCATGCTTCTTCCGTTCATCCGCCCGAAGCGCTCCCCATGACCTCACGACGTCCATCAACGCCGAGGACGCCAGGGGTGTCTGCCGTTTCGCCAACTGCCTTACTGCCTCCAGCCGGTGCTGAAACTGGATGTCCTCACTCCGAGCGAAAGCCTGAAGTTCCACATCGCTGAGTAGATCCGATAGGAACAGCGCCTTGCACCCCACGTTCTGAAGGCGCGGGACCTCGCTATAGGCGGCTTCCTTCAGAGCATCCTGGGTCAGGCTAGAGGTCTTTGAATCTTGGGATCGTGAAAGCCGACCGAGTTGCCTGATAATGCTCTGCTCAGTCGGCTCCGATCGGATCAGAAAGGCCTGTCGCAGCAGCGCAATGCCGAGGTCTGGCTCATCCATATGCATCAGGAGATCCTCAGCTTCGCGGATCTGGTCCGATCTCTGTTCGCAGCGGTGGAGTATCCGTGATACCTTCTCAAGCAGCCTGGCGTCGATCGGGCGCTCCATTGTGCTAGTCTCTTGCCAGTCGAACATCACCTCCGCTATCTCGCGGGATAGCGCCCTCAGCCTAGATCTATCAAACACAGCCGACATATCGTCTAGTGTTTCATCTATACTCTGTGCCATGGCATATGCTCCTTCTCCGCCATCGGTTGGGCTAGCGGAGCTCCACTCTTCGCACACTCTCCGCCTCGACCGGACGTAGTTCATCAGGGTACCATGCGTCGCGTCGAGCGGTCGTAAGCTCCTGCAAAGGCTGCCAGTCATCGTCATTCCCGGGAACTCGCCACATGAACGTAACTGTCCGATTGGGTTGAATCTCCCACCGGAGGTCGACAGTGCAGTCGTCGGCGGTTGTCGCCGGGAGTTCGACGCGCATGTCACGATCGTGCGTAAGCAATGGATCGGCGCTGTCAAAGCCCTGGTACAGCTCCAGCCGGATACGCCGCGTGCCCCTGCTTACGTGGAGTTCAACCACGCCAGTCTCGCCTACCCTGCGATCCTTGCCAACCGCCAGCTCAAATCCCTCTTCGTGCTGGTAGAAGATCGATTCGAACAGCGCGGGTTCCTGCACGTCAATCAATGCTCGCTGTCGCTCCCGCGCATGATAGAGAGCTGCCCCTTTGGCTACGCTTGTCATCGGATCGGGGCTTGCCGTGACCAAGGTCGTTGGCGGGAAGTAGTTCATCAGGCCGGCCTGGATTAGAGGCAGTTCGCACATCCCTCCATGCATAAGCACAATGTCGATCTCCTCGTTCTCCAGTCCCGCTTCCTTGAGAGCAGTGCATACAGGTCCGTAGATGGTCCCTGTGCCTTCCGGGTTGCTCTCATTCTCTGGCTCAAAGAATGGCCGAAGGACGCGCTCGAAATCGTGGAACGGGACATCCAGTGGTGGGATCTCAATCGGGCCGTCGACAGTCATCAGCTCCCGTTCTCGCGGCGACACGGAATACACGAGTTGGGATAGATCGTCAAACGCAGGCCCCTCGCGCGAGAACACCCAGTTGAAGTATGACCTGAGTGTCTCGCTCATGCCGGTCTTGAGTGGCTCCGCCATGTCGAATAGTGCGGTACGAAGGACATCGCGGCGATCCACACGATCCTCTGGGAGCTTCAGTCCACCCGAAACTAGCATCTGCACGACGTAGGCAGCCAAGGTTAGGTCAAACTCTGTACCGGCCAATTCCGTATAGCGCGAACGCGAACGGATGCGTACCTGCAGCCGACCGTCATCCGGCTCGACCTCAGCCAGAGAGACGTCCAGTGTGCCTCCGCCCATGTCGAACACGAGTACCCTGTTGAGCCGGTGGAAGTCTACCTCAGCACCTGTCTGCCAGCGATCATAGATGTAATGAATGAGCGCGGCACTTGGTTCGTCGATCAAGGTAATCCTGCCAGGAAATCCGGCCAAGTGCGCCGCCTCAATCGTGGCTTCTCTCTGACGTGAACCAAATGATGCAGGTACCGAGATAGCGACGGACGCCAGATCATCGCTCGTATCATGCAATGCCTCCACCGCTTCAGATCGGACCTTCTTCAGGATCAGTGCTGAAATTCCCTGTGGTGTCCAGGTACGGTCACCAACCTTGTGCTGCCAGTTCTTGCCCATGAGCCGCTTGACCGCTCTCACGGCACGCCCTGGGAAGTTGACCGCATAGCGCCTGGCGTATTCGCCCACGTAAGCAGCTTGACCGTCGGGTTCAAATAGGACCACCGATGGTACATGATCCCATGCAACTGGGGGCGACACCCTCTCGACTGTCTGACGGAGTCTCAGCGTCGTCGGTTCAGGGCTAGGTTCTCGGTAGTCGAGAAAGGCCGCCTTCGAGTTTGTCGTACCCAGATCGATTCCGAGGTATAACTCCTGCATCGTCACGCCTCCGCGTTCTTCATACGGGCATCGCAAACTACAGCAGCTGCTCCGTCCGCTAGCATGTACAACCCGCTAGCCTGCCAATCCGCAACCTGTGCCCGATCGGTTGGGACTGCAATTGCACTAAGCAGCGCAGCGCCCTCGCCGCCGAAGTGCAGTACCCTTTTTCGTTTGGCCTTTGTCGAGGGCAACTGCCGCACAGCTCTCAGAATCTCCGGGAACAGGCGCTCTTCCTGCCATTGACTCACCCCCTGGCACTGCGCAGTCCGCCGACCAGGTTCCTGCAGCTCTTCGAGCAGCAGCCGCAACGTGTCTTCCTTTGAGGCTTCTGTGCGCTCTATCCGTGTCAGGAGGTGCCGGATGCCTGTCGTGCTACAGAGAGGTCTGAGCAACCCCCGGGTTGGGTCGGTGACTTCCCATAGCCGCGTGTAGTCGCTCTCGACGATGGCGATCACTTCGCCTTGCTGCATAACCTCTTGAGAAGAGACGTACCTTTCCATAGCAGCTCTATCAGAGAGGACGTCATACTGCTGAAGCCCCGCCTTCTTGCCGAGGACCTGTAGCCGCTCGACTAGTACGGGTGTGCGGTCAGCAGGACGGGACCACGGTCGCCACTTGTTTGCAGACGGCGACAGCTCGATGCCATCAAGGATAAGGCCTACGTGGACGGGCTCCCTAACACGCAGCGCCGGACAGTTTCGAAACGACTGCTGCACACGCTCCCAGATACGAGAGACTTCCTCATACTCCGAACCCTCGCCAAGTAGCTTCTGGAAGAAGTCGGAGTCCAGACGCGCCACGCTGGCCAGACCCACTTCGTCCAATGCCTCATACCCAACTTTGCCCGAGGTCGGATCATAGGCGTTTGGCAGCGCGCCACCGTAACACGAGTACCAGTGCGTGTGCGTATGGCTCGGCCACTCTACGGTGCCAAACTGGATGTGGGAGTCACCAGGCTTCGTGTAACTCTGGCTGATGCGTATGGTGAAATGCCCTATGTGAATACCAATGGTTAGCATAGCGTCAGCCAGCTTTGCCCGAGCCTCGGCCTCCCGAGCGGCGCTTGCCTTTGCCTTGTCGCTGCCCGCCCGTGCCGGTTAGTGCTAACCCGCTGCCCTCGTCAGCTTGTCGTATCAGCCACAATATCTGTTCCTCGGCTTTCCTCAACTGACTGACCGCTTTCACGCAATTCCTCACCAACTCCATCGTATCCTGTGCTTTCAGATCCATTTCCTGCCTCCATCGGAATGTACCGAACCCTCGCTTTGACAAGCACATCCTCACCTAGTGCAAAGCCAGGTGCCGTAACCTGGAACAAGCTTCCTGGCTTGAACTCCTCATTGATCTGGAACCAATGCAGATTCGCCTCGCTAATCGAGACCTGTTCGTCCAGCCTATAGGCGATTTTGAGGCCGATGCTCTCCAGATAATCGGCCAGCCTTGTCAGAACTGTCTCAGCTCCGCTGTTGGCCTCCACGACCTGGCCCGTGCCATCTATCAACTCCGCAAGGCGTCTTGGCGTGACTTGGGAGATCAGTCCGCGCAGGGTCGCATATTGGCCTTCCCGACCGGCCGTCTGAAGCTGCTCAGCGTGCCGCGACTTCTCGTCGCGATACCTGTCATTCAGCCCCTCAAGACGCTTCGTCTGCTCCTCAAGAACGTGCAGTGTATTGCTGCGCTCCTCCAATGAGGTTGTTATCTCACCGACGCGGCCCTCAAGCTGGTGAACCAGTGCCTTTAGTTGGTCATTCTCACTGTAGGCTTCGCTGTTAGCCTGCTGGAGTTCCTCGATCTGCTGGTACGGATTACGCCGACCGATCACACCATAGATCTCGACTATGGTGCCATGCATCGCGCGTTGCACATCATCACGTAGCCGCGATAGCTCGCGTCGTGCGTCATTCCTCTCGGTCCGGGTTCTTTCTAGCTGTCTTCTGATGTTTTTGAGTTGGCGCTCGAGGTCGTCCACACGAGAGTCTTGAGCGGCCTGATCCTGTTGTTGAGGCTGCAATGTGTTTGCCGGATCTGCAAGCCTACGCTGGATCTCGGTTAGGTTCGCCTCCAATTCCTGACGTGCTTTGACAACATCCTCTGCTATGTGTTTGAGACGCGTGAGCTCCCCAATACCCATGCTAGTAACCATTTACCATTGCTCCTTTGTTGGACACTGTTAGTACAGAGCCTTCGTGAGCGACGTTCGCCCACACATCGTGACGCGCCAATCCATCCAGTAACGAACCGCGTGCCTGCAAGTCGCCGCTGCCACAGTGTACAACCGCGACGGCCCCGGGCCCTAGCCGTTGCACCAAATCCTCGGTATCGCTGATCGACGCATGGCTCGAACATCCCAACTGCCGCCATGCAGAGTGCCCCGGCACCGCACCCAGGGCATTGCGATCAAAGACTTCCTCCAGGACATCCTCCGGAACATAGCCGGTGAACGCGAGGACGTTATTCTGGTGACGCATCAGCGCTTCCGCCCATCTGCGTGAGGCGGAGTCAGGCAGGAGCATCCCGGAGCTGGCGATCACGACTGCGGGATAGCCTGCGATTTCTGTGTCGATGAGTCGACTGAGGTCGATATCGCGATCGACTGACTTGATGCGCCATCGATGGCGAGCTACCAGCTCGAGATAGCGTTGCGAGAGCTCTCGCGCAAAGCGCGGATAGATCGACTGGGTAACCACGCTGGACTGACCGTCAAGATACACATAGTAGTCAGCATCGCTACGCGACTCTGCATACTCGAGGACGAGTGCGAGTATGTCCTGGGTACGACCTAGCGCGAAGCTTGGGAGAAGGACTACGGCACGCCTCTCGACTATCTGATCCAGAAGTGCAAACAGCTCCTGCCGGGTACGCTCCCAGCCGCGCAACTCCCTGCCAGGTGCGCTGCCAGCATAGGTACCGTCGACTATCAGTAGGTCCGGAGTGGTGCTCGGCACCCTGGCCGCGTTTAGTGTTGGTGTTTCCCTGAGTTGTAAGTCACCTGTGTGAATCACGGTTCGCCCTTCCACTTCCAGCTCGACCATAGTGGATCCCAGTAGGTGGCTTGTTGGGTGTAAACACAGCCTCCCAAGATCGCGGTAAAACCAGTCGATACTGCCATCCTCTTCCGGTGGCCGGACATGCTGCAGTGTAGTTGCGATGTCGGGCTCGCCGTATGGGACTTCGCTCGAGAACTTCATAATGTTTTCGAACACAAGAGGGAGGAGTCCTCTGGTTGAGTCAGATGCGTAGAAGGGTGGCACACGCTTATCTTCTTCTCTGAACCTCCGGAAAAGCGCTGGCAAAAGGCCCACGTGATCCGTATGCGCGTGCGTAAGCACCACAGCAGAAACGTCCGTCAAAGACGCCACCAGGCCGGAAGCTCGGGTCCTCTTGCAGAGATGGTCGAACGTCACGACGGGTGATACATTGGGGTTGATTCCACAGTCCACCAATACCGACGTGCCGCCAATCCGCACAAGGTGAGCGCTGGCGCCAATGGAGGCGCCCCCTCCGAGGGCAGTGAACTGAATGTCAGGCGTTCCGACCACCTCATCCTCCCTTTCCCAACACATACGCCGCTGTCTCGACCATCGCTGTATCCAGCACCCCATAGCCCAGGTCCGCCAGGGCGATGAGCTGGGCCTCCTGCAGCAGGATCTCCTCGCGCCACTTCTGGAAGCTCGTGAGGAAGAAGCCGGTGCGGCTGGTAATGGCACCCAGATAGCCACCTGGACGCAGCAGCTCCAGGCCGCGTTCCACGAACGCGGCGTAAAGGTCGTTCTTGGTGCGGGGATAGGCTGCCTGGATGTAGGCCTTGCTGCCGATGCTGGCTGCCCCGAAAGGCGGGTTCATCAGGACTACGTCGAACGGGCGCTGCAACAGGTCGATGAAGGCGATACCCTGGAGCGCGTCATCGGCAAAGAGGCGGCGCGAGACTTGCTGGGTCAGCGTAGCCCGCTGCGCGTAGGTTCTTAGTGCTTCGACAACCCGGGCCTCCGCATCGTCCCAGAAGGCGGTGTCGTCCAGCTCCCGTGCATCGAGACGCAGCGCTAGTTGCTGGGACTGGCCCGGTCCAAACAGCGTCAACTGCAAGCCGGGCGGCAAGTTGGCCAGCGCCTCGCGTGCCCGGTGTACCGATTCCTCGATCTCCTGCTCGATCTTAAGCAGACTGCCCGCTTCGCCGGCCAGCTTCATCCGGTCCCAGATGTCGCGCAGCATGTTGCCCAACACGGCGGGCTTGAGATCGCGCACGAACTCACCCAGCAAGGCATACTCGCCCGGCATCGGCTCGGCGCAGACGATATGGACCTGGTCGATGCGCGGGCGTTGCGCCATCTTGACCCCCATCTCCGCCCACGCCCGTTGTGACCGCAGCCACAGCGCAAACGCGGCGATCTGGCAGGCTCGGGCGTCGATGTCGATACCGTGCAGGTTCTGTTCCAGGATCAGCTTGGGCACGGCCTGCTGATAATCGGCTCGATCGGGGTAGTCGGCCTGCAGCGCCCCGCCCAGCTCCGGATCATCATAGGCCTCGTCGTAGATCGTAAGCAGCAGGTCGAAGCAGTAGAGCAGGAAGTGGCCGCTGCCGCACGCAGGGTCGAGGATCCGCAGGTCGCGCGGATCGCGAGGGGAGGGATTTACGATTTCTGATTGACGATTGACGATTGCAGAGGGGTTACTCGACGATGCGCGCCCGTCAGCATCTCCATTCGTAAATCGTAAATCGTCAATCGTAAATTGCTGTCCCGAGCCACCGTTCCAGGTAATGAGATACCGGCACTGTTGCACGAGCGCGGTCTCGCCGCCGCGCATCTGCCACCACAGCCGGCCCAGCGTGTTATCGGCCAGGAACGCGACCACATAGCGCGGGGTGTAGAACTGGTTGCGGAAGGCCAGCTCGTGGCTGTTGCGCGGCGCGCTCGACGCCTTGCGGGCCTGGTCACGCAGCTCGGTCGGTGTGAAGTACTGGTAGATCCAGCCTATGGTCTCATCTTCGCCCCAGACCGGCGCCAAGGCAGGATCGTTGAGCAGCGCGAGCACCTCGTGCAGGCACGACTGGCTTGGAAAGAGGATTGACGTGGGCAAGCTGCGATCGAAGAGCACGCCCAGGGCCCGGCCGAGGTCATCGAAGAGCAGCTCCAGATAGAGGCGGTACCCGCCGTCCGCTTGGTTCCGCATTGCCTCCGGCGAGATAAGCCCGAACTGGCTGAATCCGCGCGACCGATCCTCTTCTCCCACCGATGACAGGATTAGCGCGCGGGCGGGGTGCTCCATCAGTTTGAGTGCGGCCAGGCGGTTGAGAGCCGTGAACGCGCTCTCGCGGACGTAGCGTTCGACCGCGTCGGCCGGCTCTGCGCCGGCAACCTGGTAGTGTTGCAGGGCGGCCTCGATCGCCTCCCGGTCGGCCCGGCCCACGGCATCCAGCGTCAGGTGATCCAGCCGCTCAAGCGAACCGTCGGCGTGGATGCCGAAACCGCCTTCAAGCTGGAGCGCCAGATCCTGCTCCAGGAGTCGCCGGCACTGCACGACCGTTGTGTAAAGTGCGTTACGAAGAGACTTATCCATCTTCTCCTTAGCTAAGCGTCGTTCACAGAGGCTTGACGTACCTCGCCATGTCGCGCTTGGTCGGATCGGAGTTCTTCTCTATTGCGAAGCTGACCCGCAGACCTGGCTCGATTCCTTGGCGCGCGCCCTGGAACCAACTCACCTTGAAGTAGTAGTCTTGGCCATCATCGCCGCGGATAAAGCCGGCGTTTCCCCCGCCGACCAGGTTCTTGATCTCGCCCGTGCCTTGGGGCATATCGGCGAGCTTGAGCGACTGCCAACCCTGTCGTAAGTCCCGTGCCAGATCGCGTGATGAGGTCGGGTCGCTCATATCGACGCCCAAGTCGCTTATTGCCTGTGCCAACTCAGGTGGCATTTTCCACCCTTTTTCCTGGCGCACCCGCGCCGCCAAGAGCACGTGCTTCTTGGCCAGCTCCATCTCGCCCCGAGCCTGGTAGATAAGGCCCAACAGCAGGAACAGCTCCCACTTGAACTCCAGCTCCCGTGGGCCAGGGCCCAAGGCCGCGTCGACAGCGCGTTCCAGGGCCTCGTCGGTGCGCCCCAGTTCGAACAGAAACTGCGCGATCTTGTGTTGGATGAACCAGTCCTGTTTCCTGGACAGGAGCTCCTCCAACTCCGAGATGGCGGCCTCTTTGTCGCCCAATCCTGCCCTGGAGAGCGCAATGCGCCACCGGAACCAGATGTCGTTATCGTGGTGGAAGTCAGGAAAAGCAGCGAGTGCTTGTTCGCTCAATGCGATGCACTCGTCGTAACGCTCGAGATCGAGGAGCGCCTTGCTCCGACAGGCATACCACTTCTCCCTGTCCGACGCATAGGCAATGGTCCGTCCCTTGCCGTCTTTGCCGCTGCCTGACGTCGTTGACAGCTGCTCCGGCTGGATTCGATCGCACCACTCGAGGATCTTGGCTGCTGGTGAGGTGGGTTTCTGCCGGTAGTAGTCGATCACGCGCATCAGCGTTCGAGCGTGTGCCGAGAACTGGCCCGGAGTCCCCAATCGGAGGATCTCATCCGCGGCGTCGAGAAAGCGCACTTCATCCGCCTGGATCTCGTCGTCCGAGCGCTTGATCTCTGTGTCGTACAGGCACCAGCCACAGAGGCTGGTGAGGTGATCCATTGTCGGGCTAAGAGGCAGCGCCTCACGGCAGACCGCCAACGCTTCGGCTGACCTCCCTAGCTTCCGCAGGGAGTAAGCATATCCCCACCCATCCCACTCGTTGCACTGGTCACGGTGTTCTTCCCATAGGGTCTTGAACAAACCCACCGCCTCGTTGTAGTTCCCCTGCTTGCGCAGACTTGAAGCTTGCTGCTTCATCTCTCCAACGTTGTTCATCATCGCTCTAGGCCTCCTCTGAGATCGAAGAACAGATCCTCCAGTCTATGAAAGTCGTAGCGCTTCGACTCGACGTCGATGCCGCTACCGCGTGTCCGCTCGTACGCCGCGTTGAGCGCCATCGCCAGGTCACCGAAGTCAAAGGCACAGTCCCTGTAAGGTTTCAGGATGTCGTAGTAGTAGACGACGTCTCGTAATGGGTCAGCCTCAGGAGTTGGGGCCTCCCCATCGCCCGCGAGGTACTGCTTCCATACCGTCTCAATGCGCTCCTGGAGCGCTGAATCCCTGAAGCCATGCATGTAGGGCCGCGATAAGGGGCGCTTGCGGCTGTCATACAGATCCACAGTCCCCGGCTGATCGCAGAGCACCACGCGCGCGGCCTGGTTGTTGATCATGCCTTGGTAGTTTGCGACGATGCCTTGCTTCGCCAGGAGTGTCACGAGCTCCGTCGCCTTGCCAGACAGTGCCACGATCGGATCAACGACTGGCTCAGCAGCATCCTGTTGAGTGCCGAGCTTGGCCAACTGGTCGGCGCGTTCGTTCCAGCGGTCGCCGTTGTGCGCTTTGACCTTCTCCCACGCAATCGCAATGCCGTAATTTCCGATGGCCTCAGCATAGGCCCGCGTCGCGGGTTGGTTGGCTTTCCATTCACCCGTGGCCCAGTTTGCGATGCCCTCATAGTCATAGTGGATCACGACCTGCTTGATCTGGTGCTCCTGGCACCAGCGGAGCGCCACGTGGACCGACTGAAGCTCGCCCCCCACTTGGCGCATGCCCAGCAGCAGCGCCTCCTCAACACGACCAGAAAACTCAGCCACCGGTTTGCCTTCTTGGAGGATGACGACGCCATAACCAACCACGCCATCGATCCATGAACCGTCGACATAAGCCGCGACCCCTGGTGCGGAGGATGCCCGCGGCGCATCTCCGCCCTCCGCCTGGGCAGAATGGTTCCAGCAACCCTCTACTTTCGGCAAAACGGTGATGTCGGTGAGCTCAGTACTTTGCAGCGTATAGCGACTCTTCTTGGGGCTGTAGTACAGATTCACCTGGCCATAGAGTCGCCCGGCCTTGCAGATTGACACTTTGATCAGGTAGTCGCGCGCGGAGCCGGGCACGATAGCCGCCTCGATTCCGGCCGCTGCCAGCGCGTCTATGAAGCGCCCGGCCCTTTCCCGTATCTCTTCCTCACACTTGTAGGCCATCGCTAGCCGACCTGCCGCCGGCTCAGGATATCGCGGTTGATGTCCAGGATATCTGAGACGAAGCGATTGTTCGGATCGCGATAGTAGATGATCAACTGCTCCAGGGGCCGCGTCAGGCTCACGTAGACCTTGCGCCGCGACAACAGCTCTTCCTGCCGCTTCTCCTCAGCATCGTCGAACATCCGCAGCGGCTGCGAACGTTCGTAGAGGTCCTCAATCCCTGCGACGAGCACGACTTCCTTTTCCAGCCCCTTGACACCGACGAAGTCCACTACGCTGACCGCACGGTCCCGTTCCGGCTCACCGCGCACATACCGGATGCCCTGCGCCGTGAGCGCCGCTTCGATCTCCGGGAGCAGTGCCGCCGACGCGATGACAACGATATCCTCTTCCGAGTACATCGTATCGAGGAAGGCGCGGATCCGTTCGGCGATCTCTGCATCCGGGTGATCGGTGCGCAGGACTTCGGCCGTGTTGGGCAGTTTGTTCGGGTACTTGAAGTCCTCTGTGTACCCGCGTTCCTCGAACTCGCTGCGCGCCAATGGATCGCTGAGGATGAACCGTGTCGCCAGCTCGGCGATGAAGCGCGGCGTACGGAACATTTTATACGATTTCTTAACCTCTGCCCAGCTCGCAACGAACCCGAGGCGGGCAAGATCGTGCCGGCGCTGGTAGATTTTCTGCCCGATGTCGCCGACAAAGAAGAAGTTCTTGGACTTGCAGAGCTGCCCTACGACCATCAAGTAGAAGTTGTCGAAGTCCTGGATCTCGTCGATGAAGACATAGTCGAACGTGCGGAAGCGGTCGGGCTCCGAGGTCAAGATGCCCTCAACGTCTTTCCGCAGTCGCTTCTCATAGGCTTCGGGGGATTCGCCGGGCGTTCGATACAGCGCGATGTCGTCCAGTTCCAAGACAGCGGCGACCATGTGCTCCATCAGAGCGGGAACACATAGCATCGTGATCGCCTCCAGATAGCGCGCGCGATCCGGAGAATCGGCGATTTTGTGCTCGAAGATCCGGCGGATGTTGGTCTCCAGGTTGGCGCTGTAGGTGGTCAACAGGATCCGTGGCACAATCCCGTCTCCGGCGGCATCAACCGTGTGGATGGCCTTGGAGATCAACACGTTGGTCTTGCCGCTGCCCGCCACGTCGAGAAGGTAGTTCTGGCGGGGGTCCAGGCCAAAGATCCAACGCTGCTGCTCCTCGGTGATCATCCGGAGGCGGCGCTGGTTCCTCTGACGCGCCGTGTAGTCGCCGATGCGGAAAGCGCTGGGCAGGAGCTGCTGGTTGACCTCGTCGATTTGGGCCGGCGTTGGCGCGCTGAACTTAGCGCCGGTTTGGACGACCTGTTGGAGAAGGGCTTCGGGGCGGGCGACACAGCGATCGAGATCCTCACGGAAGAGCGTTCGATTCAGGTCGAGGTAGAACCGGCTCTGGGGGTTCTGCAGCACCTCGATGTTCTCGATCCGGTTGGTGAAGTCCGACCGTGAGACGCGTGGGAAGGCGACAACCGAGGTCACAGAGACCCCTGTCCGATCCAGCAGCGCCATAAGCGCGTAGAGATAGGAGGCTGACTGGGCCGTTGGGTTGTCGATTGTCCGAACGGCGCCCGAGCTGCGGTTCCTCACCTGAATCTGGTACTGGTCCTGCCATACGTAGGTGTTGTAAGTCAGGTTCCAGTCCTTGATCTCGATCGAAAGCACGCCCGTCCCTTGGGAGACGATGACGAAGTCTGGTTGCTTCTTCGTCATGCCGCGAACACGCTCGTGGTAAGCCGGCGTGAGCTGCAACTCGCGATAGACGAAGTATCCTTCGGGGAGAGCGCTCAAGAATGCAAGCATCTCCCGTTCTGCACGGTTCTCGTCCGCTGGCCTGGCCGTCTGGATCAGTTGGCATCTCATCTGGCTCACTCCCTCACCGCATCGACCCTGCGGAAGCGCAGCAAGTTGAACTGGAGCCGCGCGAAGTCCGCCTTGTTCTTGTTGATTCGGCCCTCATTGATCGCCTGGACGATATAGTCCTCCCTCGCTACGATTCGCAGAGTCTCCATACCTTCGCAGAACTCGGACTGCACGGCGTGGGTTAGCAGATCGAAGATCACTTTGTTCTGGTCATCGATCAGTTCGCCGACATAGGAGCGGTCGGGCGCATGGACCACATAGCCCTCCCGGCAACGCTCGAGTCTGAGCTCCAGGTTGTACGCGCCTACGGGCGGCTCCGGCTCCGCAATCGACGGGCGGAATGGGTTCTTGCCCAGAAGATATCCGGTGAACATAAGTGCCGTGGGCTTGTCGATGTTGGCAGCAAAGGGATGCGTCGCATAGCTTCTCATACACAAGTAGCACCCGCTCTCGCAAGGTTGCCCGCGGCTGCCCGGGCAGTTGAGCATCTTGTCGTAGGCTGTTTCCAGGACCACATCGAACTTCTGGAAGACCCGTCCGAGCGGCACGTTCCCGTTGCCGTCAGCGTCGTACAGGATCATGTAGATTCCCGGGGTGTCCGCTATCTCTGCCGGGTTCGGCTGTGCGTCTACCAGCAGCCGCAGTTCCGATTCGTCGAGGCCGTAGCTATCCTTGATGGTCCTATCGAGTGCGGCCGCGAGGCTGAGGTACACTTTCTCATCAGCGCACACGGCGCTATCGAAGCGCAGCACGATCGCCTGGCGCCGCATCTCGTAACCCAGATTGAAGTGTCCTCGGTCATCGGTAAACCGGTCGGCCCCGTCGAAGGTAAGGCAGCCCATATTGACGAAACAGAGGCGGCAATCGGGGGCATAGGCCACGCCTAGCACCCTCTGCTTATCACTGAACGCCATGGTGCGGTCGAAGACCTGCAGCCGATCGTACTTCCTGAGCGCCTTATCTCTGCCCGCGTGACGGATCTGGGGCGAGGCAAGCAGGACCTGATAGCTGCGGGCGTGGCCATCTCCGATCTGTACCACGGAATAGCAGCCGTCCGCTATTACCTGATAGATGCTGCCTCCGACGAACACGGTCTCTCCCGGCGAGAACTTGTAGTAGGCGATCTCCGGCTCACGTTCTGACAGCGCGATGTCGGTCAGGAGATGCGCCGGCAATCCCAAAGAGGGACGCTCCTTCTCGTCTACGAGGTAGACCTGATCGCGCCGGAAGGAGTAATCCGGGAAGAACCCATTGTTGTAGAACCGTTGCTGGGGTGTACGATCATCAGACGACATCGCGGCGCTTACCTCTGCCAGCACTTGGGATCGGAAGTCCCCGCGCAGGTACGCCTCGGCACGCGAGCGGTCTCCGAAGAGCTTGGCGATGGCCGGGGCTTTCTGAGCGATCTCGCGCTCGATGTCGCGGTGGAATTGCCGGAGCGCATCGCGATTGTCCACGTGCCCTGCCAGCATATACGCGTGGATGTGCTTCTCCATAACCTCGGCGTTGTGCGGATTGAAGGACGGCGGCGTGATGACGCCATTGATCATCAACTCGGGCCGGTGGAAGTAGTAGCTGTCATGCTCGCTGCTCTCTGAGCAGAAGGTGACGATCAGGGCAAACTGGTCGTTGTGGCCCCGGCCGGCGCGACCGGCGCGCTGTGCGTAGTTGGAGGGCATCGGCGGCACCCCAGCCATCAAGACTGTCTGCAACTTTCCGATATCGATGCCCATCTCGAGGGTCGGGGTCGCCATAATGAAGTTAAGGCTGCCCGTCTGAAAGTCCTCCTCTGCCTGGCGGCGTGTTTCATCCTTCACCTCAGAGCTGTGAACGGCCGCGGTCAGCAGGTAGCGGTCGCGTATCGCGGCGTAGTCCAGTAGGACGGGAGGTGGCAGACAGACCACGATCCGCGAGGGATCGAGGTAGTAGTGGGTCTTGCCGTCAGGTGTTTGGCCCTCAACTAGCCATCCGTTTTGCACCAGGTGCTCAATCGCCTGGCTGATGCCCTCGGCACCGTGTTGCGCGACAAAGTCGGCGTATTCCTGCGCCTCTTTGCCCAGAGAGATGCTCGGATAACTCGGGTCGCCCGAACCTTGCCCTCCTACACAGTGGATGCCTTTGTGGTCGGTGGCATACGCTTTGTCGAATTTGATGAAACGGCTTCCCGCCATATCATCAGCGAAAGCTTTGCGGATTGCGCGCTCCGTGATGAAGACGTCCAAGACTTCGCGCTCGAGAGGCGTCAACCCATCGGGATCACGGAGCTGCAAGAGGTCAGCATGCCCCTCGAAGCGGCGTGGCGGCTCCCCGACGGTGCGCCAATACCACAGGTCTGCTTCCTTGATCAGCTCCTGTTCGAGGGGCGAAGCGCCATCCGACCCCGGCAGAAATCGTTTCAGCAACGCCGGGGCATCTTCCACGCCAATTCGCCTGCCTGCCAGTGCTGCTCTTAGGCACGCCTCGAAGTACTCGCTGGCGAAGTCATCCTGGAGCACAGAGGCATACTGTGACGCATGCTCGCGGTTGTCGATGAAGCCAAGGAGCTTTTTCGACTGGCGCGGCTGGAAGTCAAGGATCGACCGCACAAGGTTGTGCAGGTATTCGTGGGAGCGCGTGCTGCCCGCGAGCGGCAGGATCTCGCTCTTAACACTCCGATATCCACGGACGTCGAGTAGCTGCAGACGCAGACGGCCATAGACATCGTAGTCGAGGATGATCTCGTCCTGGCGTATCCTGAGCTCATCTCGGAAACTCAGAGAAGCGTCGTGGTGCTGGGCATCCTCAGGATCCAGCGTCTTGATGAGCACATAGTAGGAATCGCGCCGGTCGTCGGACTCTTGCCGCAACTCCCACTTGAGCCGGTTACCCGACACCTTGCCAACACACCGGTCGATGTCGTGCCGGTAGACGCAGAACAGCGGGAACCCGCAGTCCTGGCAGAATTCCTGGTTCCCCGAGTGGTACTTGTGGCACTTGATGCAGCGCTTGAGGTAGCCGCCGATGTCACGGAGGAACAGATGTACCCGAAAATCGAGGAGGGGCTTTCCACTTTCTCCGGCAAGGTGATTGGCAAGGGCGATCGCGCTGAGGTAGGCCTTGGTTATCGCCTCCGCACGATGGCTCGGGTACGCAGGCGGCAGGAGCTGGCACAGGAGACCGACCAGCTCGACGAAGCTTTGCGTCCCGTCGTCGATCAGCCGCCGCCGGAGCGCCCTCACGAACGCGTTGTCCTTTAGGTCCAGGTAGAAGCCCGCCTGCGTGATGTCGTCCAGACCACGGTCAGCAGGGGACACGGATCTGCCTATCAGCCGCGCCACGTTCGCCGAACCGAGGGCATTATCGAGTTCCAGGGTCCAGCCCAGGTCAGTGTGCGGATCCGGCAGCGGCAGGGGGGCTTGCCTCGCGGGCTCGGGTGCTTCGGGCTCATAGTCAGGCTCAATGAACGTATACGCGTCTACATCGAGGAGTGGCTTGATGAACCGGTCGAGGCGTTCCTGACCGGACTGGAGATACCCTTGCACCTCATCGCTCTGGAGCGTGGCGCTCGTGCCTATCTGCACCGGAGGCTGCGCGAAATGCGCTTTGAGGCGGGCCAGCAGGTAGCGCAGATGCGTGGCCTTGTTGCCGCGGTACGTGTGGATCTCGTCCAGGACAATGTACCGGAGACTATCCTTCGATGCCTCAAAGATCGTCAAATCTCTGCTGCGCGTCAGCATCCAGTCCAGCATCACGTGGTTGGTGATGAGGATGTCCGGAGGATTCTTCCGCAGCGTGTTGCGGCCCAATTCATCCGTTGCACCCGTGAACAGGCCACAGGTAACCCCTGTACCCTCCGTCGCCTTGTCCAACCGGCGCACCTGGTCGTTGGCCAGGGCGTTCATCGGGTAGATGATCAGAGCCTTGACACCTGGTTCCCGGTGCTTGAGACAGTAGTCCAGGATAGGAATGAGGAAGGCCTCGGTCTTGCCCGAGCCGGTACCGGTCGACACAATGGTGGTCTGCCCGGCCAGGATGGACTGGATGGCTTCCTCCTGGTGCGCATAGAGCCGGTGGGCGGTCAGTGCAGGAAAGCCGTCGGGGATCTCCGACGCGAGGCCGTGATCCTGACAGAACTGCCGGAAAGACGTAGCGCCTGTCTGGTAAGTGCGGTTCAGCGAGAAGAACACGCCCCGGTCGACCTGGATGCTCTCCAGGATCTTGTCCACATCGGCCTCGCTGAGGCCTTGCTGCAGCAAGTTGTGCCGCAGGAGCACTTTGTAGCGCTCCAGCAGCTCGAAGCTCATCGTGATGGGGTTGTGAAACCTCTCGGTCATCAACTCGCCTTTCCGGCTAACTGGCCAGCATTGCCTCCAGCTCCGCAACTCTGGCGGCTACGAGCTCGTCGAGCGCCAGGCAAACAATGTTGATCGTATCGACAGCCTGCTGGGCCCAGGCGAAGGTGATGCCTTGCTGGTCGCCGCCCGGTTCGTCCTGCGACCGGTCTGCACGATGGACAACGTCATTGCGACGCTTGATGGTCGCGTTCAGTGTGCGCTTCAGTTCGTCTTCGGCACGATTCAGGTGGCTGGCGATCTGCGGCCAGGGTTCGGTGAGGCTCAACAGCGAACCCACCACGTGCACGCCCTTCTCGCCGCTCAGGTAACTGAAGTCGGTGAAACCCACGATCTTGCTCGAGATGAAGTCGGGGGCAGTTTCGTCGCCAAGTAGACGTACCGTGTCGTCCAGACTGAACCTCAAGTTCTTGAAGTAGTCCCTCACGATTCTGTCGCCACGGGGCACAAAGTCGCGGCCGCGGGCCCGGATCAGAACGGGCAGGTTCGTCCGGAGCAGCGCGGGGAGATAGGTCTCCAGGGCCGTGCAGGCGGCAACCACCGCCTGCCGCAAGAGATGACATAGCGTAGCCTGCCGCAGGGTCGAGCGTGGCATATTGGCGCGCTCACGCACCAGCCCCAGGAAGATCTCGTTATAGATGAGCATCAGGTCCTCGTCGACTGAAGCGCCAACGATCTCGCGCAGGGTGTCCAGGAGAGAGCCCTGGATCGCCAGGTTGTCACTCGATTCCAACAGCCGGTAGACCTGGAGCAGCAACTGCGCGGGCCGCATGTTGTCCAGAAAGGTCTGCTTAGGGCTGAGTACCTTGATCTCGGGTATCATCGCGTCACTCCAGCACCACTTTGACGCCCGACGCGATGAGCCTCAGCAGGTAGTCGCGCAACTCCTCCAGGAGCTGTTGCACCTCCTCGGGCGTGCTTAACGTCGTCCCCACCCCGGCCACGTCGGTCACTCGTACGCGCTCGACCTTCTCCTCGGGCGCGGTGAGCTCCTGAACGCGCAACAGCACGTTCGAGCGCAGGCCCACGAGCGCCGCAAGATCCGACGCCATCTGTGCGAGGCTCGCGTGGCAGGTTTCGCAAACCAGGGCGCCAGGCGGCAGGTCGAGGTCGTGGTCGGCCGTGGTTAGTGGCCTGAGCGTCGACGCCTGCATCTCCTCGGGGACCATCGGCCAAGCCTGCTGAGCCTTGACGTCATCCACAGCCTGGTGGAAGGCCTCTTGCCGCGCCTTGTGGCGTTGGCCATAGAGGTTCCGGTATGCGGGCTCGAGTTCGCCCAGCGCCTGGTCCACTGCTGCGGAGGCCTGGTAGAAGGACCCGTCGTCCAGTCGTTCACGGAGGACCTGGGCGGATGCTGCCAGCGTGCCATCCAGTCCCTCCGCTTGGAGGCGGGGCCATATCTGGTTGACGGCGGCGCGCATACGTTCCAGGCGTTTGAGGCCTTTCTCGTCGGTTGCCCCGCGCAGTGTCGCCACCCGATCCCGGGCCTCGCGGAAGCTGGCGCCCTCCCCGGCCAGCATGTTGACACAGTCATCGGACGCGCTGCTCAACACCGTCTGCAGCGTGGCGTGGTACTCCTGGACGACGTCCAGCAGCGGGATGTTGTTGGCGTGGATTGTAGCCTCGAGCGGCAGCAGCGCCTCCAGCTCGGTACGGGCGAGCCGCTGGAACGCCTGCGCGATGGCGCTCTCCTCCACGTCCACCTCATCGCCGGTCAGCTCCTCGTAGCGGCGGGCAGCGGTCACGAGCGTGTGCAGGTCCGGTGCCTTGCGTGGCGCAAACGTGGCCGCCCGGAAAGCGTTGGTGCCGCTGAAGGGCGTGCGCACCTGCGGATCGAGATGGTTGCGATAGCGCCGCCCCTGATACGTGACCTCGATCGTCCCGCCGCGCAGCAAGGTGGCCAGGACCAGCCAGAGGATCTCCAGCTCCCAACCGTAGCCGATGCCGCCGAAATGCGACTCCAGGGTCCGCCCGGTGACCTTGTTGCCGTAGGAATGCTGGCCGGCCAGATATCCGGCGATCTCCTTCGCGATGGGGGCCTCGGGATTCACGACGTAGCGGCTACCCTCTTTCTTGACGAGATCCAGGCCATCAGGCGGCCCGTAGAAGATCTTGGGGAGCCCATTGAGATTGGCGGCCTTGAGGATCTCCTCGGCCTCATTGCCCTTGAGCGTGCGCGCGCCCATCTCCAGCTTCGGGTATAGGCCCGGCACGGCATCGCCAAAGAGCGCCCGCATGATCTCGCCAAGGCTCTTCCCCAGGGTGCCACCGGCCTTGGAGACCCCACGGAAGTACCCCTGCCCACCGGCAATGGCTTGTTCTAGTTGGCCTTTGAGCCGCTCCTCCAGGCGCAGGGCCTCGGTCTTCTCTGCGGCTAGACTGGTGGCCTCCTCTTTGCTGATCTTGCCCTGCGCGCGGAGCTGGTCGTACTTACCCACCATCTGGCGTGAGCGATAGAGCTCGGCGACCAGGTCGTCGATGGCATCGGTCAGGCTGGCCACCCAGAAGATCTCGGTCTCCGCCTCGCGGCTATCGCTCTGTGCCTGGCTACAGACATCACCATAGGTGCTGGCATCTTCGGCAAGCCGCAGCGTGAGGGGGATCTGGGCATCCCCTGAAGTGATGCCTCTGCCCTCCCACGTCACGCCGACCCGGAAGGTGCGCAGCCGATGGTACTGATAGCGGACCAGGCTAGGTTCCGAGAAGATCCGGCGCAACTGGTCTTCGACGATACCGTTACGCTCGCGAGGCGTGGGGCTGTGCGCGTTGCGCTCGGCGAGCCAGCTCTTCTCCTGCGCAGTCTGCAGCTTCCAGCCGTTCTCGGTCTGCCGGATGAACTGCGCGTCGCGGAGCAGATCGATGGCCCTTTGGACCTCGGGCAGCGGCGACTCGGCGCCCAGTTCGCGATAGAGCAGGGCTGCCAGGTTGGTCTCCGTGCGCGGTAGGTCGCGCACGAACTCCAGCAGCGAGATGGCCTTCGCCGTCCGTGCGGGCCAGGGGTCATGGGGCCAGCGCTGCACGATGTTCGAAATGTCCATCTGCTTCTCGCTGGAGAGGTTGCCCTCGATCAGGTCGAAGATCCGGTCGAGGGTGACCAGCGTGCCCACCGGCGCGTCGGCCAGCGCCGTGCGATCACTGACCAGCATCTCGTACGCCTGCTTGATGATCGTGCGGTTGCTTCCGCCAAACGTCATCGGAGCGCCCGGCTGCAAGCGGATCCCCGAGACGATGTCGATCGACAGGTCCACGAAGTGCGGCAGGTAGGGATAGAACTGCACGAAGTCCTCGCGGTCGACATCCGAGTGACGCGCGGTCCGTTCGAGGCGCGTATGCGTCTTGAGCATCGCCGCGGCCTGATCGTAGCGGCTGCGCAGGAGGGGCTCGGCCTCGGGGCACTTCGCCAGCACGCGCCGGGTCGCCACCTCACGGATGTCCGATGGGGCCATATCGACCCGGATCTTGAAGCGGTCCTGCAACCGGGAGAGCTGCACGCGCTTGTCATCAATGGCCGACACGACCTCGTCCAGCTTCTCCTGGGAGGTTACGATTACCCACACCGGGGCGACGGCCTTGCCCGTCTGGACGCGATTCTTGCTCTCCTGGCCGAAGTGCTCCACCACGGCACGCAGGTTCTCGATCTTGTCGGCGCTGCGGGCCACGTAGGCGCCCACCTCGTCAATGATATAAGCGACCACGCATCCGGGCCGGCGCCGGGCTGCAAGCTCAAAGGTCCGATCCACCAGGTCGCGGATGGTGATGTCGCCGCTACCGTGCAACGACGCAGCCCAGGAATCGGGCGTGGGATAGGTAGCCGGGTCGATCTGGTTCAGCGCCGCACTGGCGCGCTGGATACGCTGCGCGCCCTTGCGCACCCGCTGCCATACCGCGTAGATTTCGGGTGAGATCCCCGGCAACGTGACCGGAACGGAATCTCCCGGCCTCACAGTCCCCTGATCTGCATAGAGGTCAGCGCAGGCTTGCACGAAGCGTTCCAGCCGGCCCTCAGCCTCCAACTCGATCTCCAGCTCCGCCACGTCGTAGTCCTGGGCGTAGTCGAGCTCGCGGAGGAGCACCGAGTACATGATCTCTGCGATCGGCTCGGTCGCGCGGCGGACCGCCTGGTCGACCCGCACATCGAACATGATGACGTGGGCGTCGAAGCGACTATTGATATAGCCGATCGTATCGGCGAGACGCCCCACCAGAGGATCGGTGGGTGCCTGATCCTGCAGTTGCTTGATGAAGAGCTGCGAGGCCGGGTGGCCTAGCACCTCCCGATTGGCCAGGACGTAGCCCACGTTCTTGGCGAAGGACGACTTGCCCGACCCAAAGAAGCCCGAGATCCAGATCCCAACCCCTTCCGTGGGGTCCCCCGGCGCATCGGCGATCGCCTTGAGCACCTCCCAGTATTGCTGCTTGATGCGGTCGGTGGCGACGTAGTCGGTGATCTCGTTATAGACGGTCTGCTCGTCCTGCTGGTCGAGCTTGATGACCTCCTCGATGGGTTCGGTGAGGTCGCGGGATAGTAGGTCACGAATCGTTTGCATTATGCCTCCTTCCTTGCCGTTTCAGAAGGCAAGTAGACCTAGGACCGATCTGCTGCTTGCCTCGCCGCCCATCTGCTATGCGACGGCCCATTGGCGACGTTTCTATGTCATCAGCTTGTCGCTGGGGTCTGGTATGTTCAGTACCTCAACCAACTCTCACAGCAGGCAATGACATCAGGAAGTCGACGAAGGGCTTGAAGCACTGTGGGCAAGCCGCAGCAACCTGATCGTAGTGGGCTGATCCGAGAATAAGCGGGGCGTCGATAGTATCTCTGTAGCGATCCTGTTGTGCTTCGAACAGGTCCTCGACAACACGCTTTGGGGGACAGCCGTGATCTTGGTTCTCTACCGGCAAGACCCAGGTGCGGTTCAAGCTGTTGACACCGAGCCGAGACGCCAATGGTATCTCGGCTGCGAGTACCAAAGCTTCGAGGTCATGTTTGAAGCAGAAAACCTGGAAGCGTTGACACAGGCGGGAATCATCTATGTGCTTCTCACTGAGCAGACGACGGAATTCTCCACTGAGACCCGACTGCAGCTCCTGTGGTGTACGGTGGGGGAAGACGATGTCGGGCGGATAGAGGTCAGGCAAGGCTATCACAACCGCGTCAGGCTCATTCCGAAGGATGTTGAGCGCCTTCAGAGGAGACCGACGTAGTAGACGCTGCTTTCCGTCAGTCTGGATGAATTGGATGCCGATTCCACGCGCTGCAAGTCCTTGGGTGAGTGGCATCAGTAGTTCCTCCATCGCGAGGCGATCACTGGGCCCTTCCACGTAAACAATGACCCTCATGCGAATGCCTCTAGCTCGTCGCTGCGGTGCATCGCCTCCAACTCGGCGATGCCAAACTCCTCCAGGCTCGCACGCAGGGTCGCCGAATCCTTAGGTTTCAGAAAGATGCTCTCCCCCTGTTCCTTTTTCATCACGGCGAGCCGGTCGATGGAGAACTGAGTGAGAAAGTACGAAGCGTGTGTAGCCAGCAGGAGCTGGGTACTCATACTGGCTTTCTCGAAGAGACCGGCCAGAATCGGCAGGGTACGCGGATGAACGCCCTGATCGGGCTCATCGATGCATATCAGCGTTGGCGGATTGGGCAGCAGGCATAGCACTGTCCAGGCGAGAAACCGCAAGATCCCGTCGGATAGGTCGGCTAGGCTCAGTTCCTCATCCACGCTCTGTTCCTGCCAGAACGCGATCACTTCACCCGGCCCGCCTCTCGCTTTCACCGTGAGGTTTCTGAACCCCGGCACCGCTGAACGGAGGTGGGTTTTTAGCTCATCGAACACGAGGGGGTGCTCGGTCATCAGGTAGAACAGAACCGCACTCAAGTTGCCGCCATCCTCATGGAGCACCGGCGTCTGCTCAGTCGGAACAGACTTGCGTATCTTGGCGTTGTTAATGTTGAAAGAGCTGTAGAAGCGCCACCCCGCTATGAATTCGCGCAGGGCATAGAGCGTACGCATCTGCGGATTCGTCATCACACTCAGCGCCAGTTGGTTGGGCTTTCGCAAGTTCAGCTCCTGGCGAGTCAGACCGCCGCCTTCAGGATCCTGCACAACGCCTTGGCGCTCGTGGATATTCATAAACAGGTAGGGCTTGTGGTAGCCGGCGGACGTAGGTTTCGAGGTCCTCACCCGCTCGAAAGAAACATGGGTGCGCCCAACCGGTCCGAGCACCTCACCCTGATAGTACAAAGTCATTCTTTGCAGGAGATCGACCTCTATACTCCACCAGAAGCGATCGTCACCTGGACGATGGAAGATCTGCTGGCCCACAGAACCCGAGACAATCTCCGGTGGGATTTCCTGGTAGACAGCATCTCTGATGAATTTCAGGAACTCGAAGAGGCTGGACTTTCCCGAGCCATTAGCGCCTACAATGATCTCCAAGGGGGACAGGCAGGCAGTGAAGTCGCGAAAAGGTCGATACCCGCGGAGCTTCAGTGACCTGATATTGGGATAATTCAGTGCCAGATCAGTCTTCATGCTTCCACTCTCCTTGCCTGGATGCCATCGGTCCGGATGCCACTAACGTGCGCGTCGCTTTCGAAGGGCGAGGTCGCGAGTACCGTAACTATACAGGCGGTCGGCTCACCTAGCCACTCCCCCGATACCACTCCTCGTGCCCGTGCGCGATGGCGAAGGACTTGTCTGTCTTACACGCCGCCTTCACCCGCTTGGGCCAATAGTGCATCGCGATGTGGCTCCAGTCGTAATCCCCCTTCTGCAGGCGCTCCCAATACTTCCGGGGCTCCGCCTTCCAGATAGGGACCAGCTCCCACAGGGGCGCCATCCGCAAGATGACGCCGTCGTCGATCCAGTTGGGCTCGGGCTCGTACCCCTCGCTGACGATGCGCGCCATCGTCTTGGCGAACTCGCTGACCTCGTCCAGCAGTTGCGTGACTTGGTCGATCTGGCGCTCGATTCGCCTGCGTGCTGCGCCGCTCTGCCCCTCCGCCTGCCCGCGCAGGTCACCGATCTCGAGCCGCAGGCCGTTCAGCTTGACGTCGAGGTAGTCACGCTGGAGGGTATAGAGTGTCATACGGTCAATGCGTTCGTGGAAGAGGACGAAGCCGTAACTGCGGCGCGACGACTGCAGCGGCCAGTAGACCGGTCGTTTGCGATACCACCGGAGATGCCATTTCGTGAAGAAGTCACGCTCCAGGAACTTGCGCAGGTCGCCGCCTGCTCCGACCTGGACGACTTCGTCGGATTTGCGATTGCTGATTGACGATTGACGATTGGCAGAAGCGGAATCGTCAATCGTCAATTGTAAATCGTCAATTACCCCGTCCAGCATCAGGCGCAGCGCTTGTTCCACCAGACCTACTAGGTCGCGGGGGTGGCCGTCATCCAGCACCGCGATACCGTCGGGTACTGCGAGGGTGCGGAGTGCCGTCTCGACTTCGGCCGAGAAGACGTGCCGACCACCCTCGGCGTCGATGTAGGCGAATCGCTCCGGCGGACCGACTAGTTCGTCGAACTCAGCCTCCTCAGGCTGAGGAAGTGAGCCAAGAGCGTATTCGCTGCGGCGATTGACAGCAGAGCCAAGTTCACCCGCTACACCTGGCTGGAATCTCCCAAGCACAATGCCGACTGCGTACGAGATCCACCGCACCGCGAGCTCCTCACGCGCTATGATGGCCTCTGGTTCCTCAAGGTCGTCATCACTGGTGAGTGATTCGCCATCTTCGTCCTCTTCGTCGTCAACCAGCGATTCTCCAGCTAGTTCGGCCTGGATGGCCGTACGATCCTGGTCGCTGATAGCGTAGAGGTCGTACATTTCGTCATCGATCGCGGATTGTAGTGCCTCCAACCGAGACTGGCGGGTGAAGGGTCGCAGATCTCCTCGATCCCATAGTGGCACTTCAGCAAAATGGTAGGTTGTTTCCTCCCACTTGTCTACTGCCAAGCTCAGACGGATTGACTGGGCGACAAAGGTCTCCAATGCTTGTGTTGACACGTCGGGCACTGGTAAACGTCGCAGGTCTCCGACCTGGAAGTTAACCGTTGGGTTGATAACCTTCAACATAAAGGCTGCAGGCTTGGAATTGAGGACGGCAAGCACGAGAAAGATATCTGAAGGGAAAACCGAAGAACCTGCAACGTCAAAGATGAATCCACCAGGTGAATACCTTGCACTGAACACCGCTGTTGTAAGGAAAGAGTAGGTGATGCCTTCCCTGAAGCATAGGTCGAGGTTCTGGAGGTATCGTGACCAGTGACGCCCGTGGTTACGCATAACCGCATACGCCTTAATGGCTCTGCCATCGTTGTGCCAATCCACCACAGAGGTTTGGTTGCCGAACCACCTCCGGAATCGCCCGCCCTTCATATATGGGAACCAGCGTTTCCCGCTGCGGGAGGCTGTCGCCCAATCTCTGCAGCCAAGGCCGATACGTCCCGGTCCGACCTCCCACCAACACCTCAGAAATCGGAAGTTATCGCCTGTGTTCTGGCCCACTCCTGCTTCAGCTGTTTGGCCCAAACTCGGTAGCGACTCGAACAGCTTCCGCAGCGCTTCCGGGATCCAGTACACCCAGGGAGCTCTAGGTATGGCATCAAAGCGCCGTTGGGCTATGTGGTAGACGTTGGGCGGCAAGTCACTCATGCTCGTCCTCCAGTGCAAGGTGTCTCCGCTGTGCCGTCCACATCCGTGCCATCTCCAGGTCGGGGGCACCACCGGCACGTCGGAGGACGGCGTCGCGATAGAGATCTGTGAGAGGTGTGCGGATCCCGTGCTCGATCGCGTCGGCCAGGTATCGTATGCCATCGCGCCTGGCCTGGTAGGTCTCTTGCGTCACGCTGGAGATGGCCAATTCGGCCAAACGCTCGGCCTTGGCCTCGCTGCTGAGGTCGGCACTCACGATCTCCGGGATGTTGGCCTTCAGCGCTGCGTAGAAGACGGTGGGGACGCCGGCAAGGTCTTGTAGAACCTTGATCACGACGGCATCTGCCTCGGCGCGTTGTACATCATCGCTGTACGTCAGGGTGCGGTTCCCCACGCGGTTGGTCTCCCGCCGAAACAGCATGTCTCGAACTACGGGCGCACTCAAGCCAGGCTCGATGAGCAGGATCTGAGCAGCCACGCGAGCGCCCCCGCCTTCTGGCACCGATACCAGTGTCGGTGCACCGGCACGTCCTCGGCTGGACCGGGCGTACTCCACACAGAAGGGCGTCGTAACGGGGATGCGACCGGCGGTCGCTGCCGCGATCTCCTCGCCCGGATCGGCGAGAAGTGAGCCGTAGGCAAGGATTCCGAGGGTCATGTCGCCGCTTCCCGATCATATCGACAGATGAAATCCATTTTCCTCTTGAACCCCCGCCGCAGATCAGGAATGTCGTCAGCACTCAGATGCATGCAGTAAGCCCCAAACTCTCGTTTGATGAGGTTATGGAAAGCCTTCCAGTGAATCCTGAGGCTCTTTCCGTCATCGAGTAGGTCGAAGGGTTCGCCGGTACCCTCGTCGTCAGTGTAGCGAATGATCGAGAGCTCCTTCGTCTCGGCCTGATGCAGAATGCCACACCGGATCGTTCGGTAGAACGCGCAGGCAGCCTTCGGCTTCGGCGCAAATACCGTTTTCAGGACAAAGGACCGCTGTGTCAGAAACCTCGTATAGAACTGAGCATTGTTCAGCTGGAGAGGCGGCTTGCGCGCTTCGTCGCTGTCCTGAAGGCCGTCGTAGAACTGGGCCAGAGTCTCAATGAGAAGGCAATCCAACGCCATCATCGCGAACCCAAAACGACGTTGGCAGTAATCACGGTAGTGGGCGTCATCGTTGGCTTGCAACACCCGAATCGCGTCGAGATAGCGATAGTTGATGCGATCCTCGAAAATCTCGAAGGCCGTCTCCCAGTCAGATTCGGAGTCTAGGGTCAGCGCCTTCCAGTGATCATCTTCCCAGTTGCCGATCTCGGGATGGCGAGAGGGTGCAATCCACATGGGTTCTGATTATCCTGTTTTCGATCCCAGCGCGGCTAGCGCTTGCTCGAAGGCCTGCTGTTTGGCTTCGGAGTTCGGCTCGTGCACGAGGCGGAAGTAGGTGCCTACGTTGTTCTCACGCGCCTGTGTGTCCGCTTCATTGTGCAGGCAGAAGGCCGTGGTCTGCAGCGTGCCAGGATTCCCGACATCGAAGAGCCCTGGGCCACAATGGGCCATCGTTTCGATCGCAGCCTCTTGGCGTATCTGTGACCGGAGTGCTTCGTATGAGCTGATGAACATGAAGGAGTGCATTGTGAGCATTCCCACGTACCCGCGATCCTCCGCTAGCTCCAAGCACCGCTGGATGAAACACGCGTAGAAGTCACCCTTGCCATCAGGGTACGCGTCGCTCACAAGATCCGCCAGCTCCTTGTTCATCTTGCGCCTGGATAGATACGGCGGGTTTGTTACCACCACATCGTAGCGACGAAGCAAGAGGTCCAGAAGCCGTAGCCCCTTCGCCGCTTCCCCGGCGAAGAACGTCTGATCCACACCTAGGCTGGCTTGCTGACGGGCAAACTCGTCCAGCCCCTGCACAATCTGGGCGGAGATGATCGACCAGAACTCCTCCTCACCCGCCGCGTGCTCAAAGGCGCCAGGGAGGCCTGCAAAGAGCGGGGTCTTCTCATACCGGGCCCGCTCTTGGGAGACCAAGTCGCCGATCTCCTGCTCGAGGCGTAGCAGCGAACCCAGTTGCTGCGTATCCTGGAGGCGCCCCCAAAGTGCCCGAATGAGCCGCTCGTAGATCGGTCGGGAGAAGTGCGCTTCGCGCAAGAAAGCACCCAGGCGCGGTCCGTTCAGAGGCCGCACATCGGCGCAGGCCAGGTTGCTGGCCGTGATGCGCGCTCTTGGGTTCAGCGACTTGGCCTTGAGATACAGCGCCAACGCTGAGAGTTGCACGGCGCGCAGGTCGATGTCGATGCCGAAAAGGTTGTCCTTGATGATCGCCGGGCCAATTTCGGCGGGATCGGTCACGGAGGGCACATCCGGCCAGCCCGGCTCTCCGGCGCGGTCCATCTCCTCCTGATACATCGCGGCAAACAGGTCAAAGGCCACGAGGCCAAAGTGCATACCCCCGCAGGCCGGATCGAGCAGCGTGATTTTGGCAACAGGACGGAGTGGCTCGGGCGGGATTTCGCCCTCTAGAGGTACTAGATAATCGAGTTTCTCGCCGTCCAGAAGGTGCGTGTTGGGATGCATCTGGACCCATAGCCGGCCCAACGTGTTCTGCACCAGGAAGCGCACGATCCAGTGTGGAGTGAAGAGCTGCGTGGCTGACGGGATATCCTTGGCCTCAAACTTCGCTCCGCTTGTACGCACCTTCTCGAATGCGGCCTGCAACTCAGGTTCGTTGAAGTACTGGTACACCCATCCGACCGTTGCGTCAGCGGCCCAGACTTCTGATAGATCCGGCGCGTTGAGCATCGTCAGCAGTGCTTGGAGTGCTGCCGGGCGAGGAAAGAGGTAGCTGGCCAGAGCGTTGGGATCAAAGAGAACGCGCACCTCAGTCGCAACCTGTGCGCTCTGCCAGAGCAGAAAATGACGATAGGCAGCATCGATATCCCCCGCCTGGTAGCGCGTGTAGTCGGCAGCGTGATCGGGGTCGGCCAGGTAGAACTTGAACCCGTTGGACTCGACACCGCGGTCCAGGGTGCCTCGGATCAGCTTGCGGGCCTCCATCATCTTGAACGCGACCAGGCGGTTGAGATGGGTGTAGGCCACCTCCTTGACCAGCTTGTCGACCGCCTCCGCCCGCGGCAGGCCTGCGTGCGCTTCGTCGTCGAGGAACTGGGCCAACCGCTTGTAGGTCTCGGCGGTTTCGGGGTCTGAGCGCACCTGGGGCAGCTTGTCCGGCGGGTCGAGCCGGCCGTCGGCATAGAGCCCGTAGGTACCTTCAAGCAACTCCCGCGCTTCGCGGGTCAGCCGCTCGCGGGCCTTGAGCGCCAGGTCGTGGATCAGGGCGCGTTGGGTGTCGGTTAGGTCAGGCATTTTTCGATTTCCGATTTGTGATTTACGATTTAAGATTGGCGGATGGCGGATTATGGTCAGGTGCGGCGGCGGAGGATTTTGGTGGAGGCGACGGTCATGGCCAGGATCTCGTTGGTTTCGGTCATCAAGGGCTTGAGCTTTTCCTCGGGCACGAGCTGGGCCTCAATGAGCAGCTCTAGCCAATAGAGCGTCTCGTCCGTTTCCTCCTCCACGATCTTGAGCTTGGCGATCATATCGGCAGTCGACGCGCACGGCACGCCGCCCTGTAATTGGCTCCGATCGAGGTGCCGGAGCGCAGCAGCTGGCGCCCGATAGTCGCGCCCGTCATCGTGCCCGGCAAGGCCTCGACCAGCTTGATGATGCGAACGGCCAGCGCCTTGGTGCGGGCCAGGAATTGTGCCTCGTCCATCACGTCTCCGAATCCGTGTGATTTCCGATTTCAGATTTACGATTGACGATTCGCAGAGTGGCGCTCTGCAATCGAGAATCGTCAATCGTAAATCGCAAATTGCCGAATCGTCAATCGCCGTACACCTTGGTATGGTAACTCCCACGCCCCTCATTCTCGGTGATGCCCATGAAGCGGAGGCTGCCGCGGCCCTCGGTCGTGGCCGGCATGAACAGCACGCAGGGCACGCGCGTTCGCCCCTTCATCTCGTCGAGCAGCTTGGAGACCCGGTATAGGTTGGGCGCGAGGGCGGCTGCGCGCATCAGGAAGACCAGATGCCGGTCGGGATCCAACGCTGCCAGTCGCTCCGACAGCAATTCGGGAAGCGGTCGCCAGTCGCGATCCGACATGTAATCCTGGACCTGTCGCTGGGCGGCCTCGAAGCCGCTTTGGCATTCGAGCGCGGCAACCGCCTCTATCCCTTCGCTCTCGTCGACAGACTGCCACAGCAGTTCGGCCAGCGAGATCGAGATCACCTTCCGGTGGGTGTCCTTCTCCAGCCGCGTGGTGAGCAGGCCGATCTCGCGGCGCATCGCCCACTCGTCGCGCGGCGCGTAGCAGAAGATGGCAAAGGGCAGGTCGTTGTAGATGTAGTGGCGCATCGGCGAGGCTTTGAGATCCGCTTCGAGCGCCCTGACGCGCTCCCGCAGCGTCGCGGTCCTTAGGTCACTGGAGGAGGACATGGGCATACTCCGTCAGGCTGGTGGCCGGAAACTCGATACGCACGATCGACCCGGCCGCGTGATAGGTCAACAGGTGCTCCTGGTGCGCCTCGACGAAGAAGCGTTCCACGCCCTCCGCGGGAAGGAAGAACAGGCGCCAATCATCGCTGTGCAGAACCAGGTCGCCGGAAGGTTGGCGCTGCTGCATCCAGAAGGCAATCAGGGCGAAGGCCGAGGTAGGCAGGTAGACGGGGGCGATCTGTTTGTGGACCGTCCCCTCCAGCACGCCGAAATCACGCAGCGTGGCAGTCACCCCTTGCGCCACCCGTTCGATCGTCTCATCCTGCCAGGGCGTTGTCGTCTTGCCCTCAGCCACCCAACCACGAATGGCGCGCAACACGACCTCGAGCGGGAGATCGGTGTACCCGGCTCGATGCCGCGGATAGATGACCTCCACAACCGCATCGCGTAGCGTGCGGTCGTTCTGGGCCGCGAAGAAGTAGAGCAGCGGGTCGAGCCAGCCAACCGGTGCGTTTTCCTGGACCAGGGCCACCAGCATCGCGCCGACGTCGGCGTCATCGAAGTAGCGCTGGCGAAAGATCACGAGGATGTCCTCGATGCGGCTGCGCGAGGCCTTGCCAAAGATGTTCTGGTGCCGCGCGCGGTCCAGGTTGTCAGCGACCGATTGGCTCAAGTCCCACTCGCTAAGCAGGACTTTGGTGTCGGGAATCAGGGCGCTCGCCTTGATGATACGGCTCGAATAGATAGGGTCTACAGGGTTATTCACGATCACTCCACACAGTAAGGGAATATCGGCGCATTCGGCGCGCCTTCCAGGTAAGCCCAGGCCAGGGTCCGAGCACGGTGCAAGAGAGGTGAGACGCCCGCAGGTGCTGGCCACACCTGGATCTGCAGCCCGCCGGCTTCAGTAGACCTCACTGGAGTATAGGGTGAAGGCTTACCCAGCAGGTCGAGCAGGGCTTGTCCAAGAGCATCGATGGACGCAATAGGCTCCTTGGGCACATCGATCGCCAAGAGCTGGACCGACTGCGCCGCGAGGGCGTCCTGGCCGTCAGGGTCAAGCCGGTAAAGGTGCAGCGCGTTCGCCCGTTTGGCAAAGGTCGCCCGATGGCGGGCCAGCGCCGAGGCCAATGCCAGGCTCCGGGCTGCCAGCCCCGGCGCCACCGGGAAGACTCGCCCCAGCACGTACTGGGCCGGGGCGGTGAGCGACTCGTCGTCCCACCAGGCCAGACTGTCCTTGTTCGCGGCACGGGCGATCAACAACCGCAGAGTCAGGATGATGCGGATGTCTTCAGGCGCGACGATACCGTTCAGAGGTTTGCCCGAGATTGCCACGATTCAAGATTTCTACGTCGAGAGCTGTCCGTCGACCGGAGACCGGATGCCACTCTAGAGGCAGCCTATGCCTTGGGTCTTCAGCCAGCAGAGCCGGGCTTGTCTGGCGCCCCCCGCTGCGCCAAGAACTAGAAGCCCTACGCTCCTATGGAAAGGGCGCTCTTCAGCCCAGTGCTCCCCCAGCATACTACGGCTGCCCAAAAACACAAAAGGGACTCGGCACTAGAGCAGGAGCACAGGTTTTAGGAAATGAGTAGAATGCGGCATCGAGTAACGCAGAATGAGAGGATACCGCATGGTAGCGCCAACAGCAGACACCAGCGTCACCGACGCACGTGAGCAGGAATGGTTCATCTTCACGGAGAATCGGGAGGCGGTGATCGCCGCCTTG
>JAXDDP010000118.1:0-9435 GCA_034676785.1 Anaerolineae bacterium
ACGTGCACGACATTCTGGACGCCGTGCTCGCTGCCGTGGCGCGCTTCCCCGCCGAGATCGACGCGCACAACCTCAACATCGTCGGCTACAGCGGCGGGGGTGGCAATGCCATCGCCTGCATGGTCCGTTTCCCCGACCTCTTCCAGACCTACGTCTCGTTCTTCGGCATCAGTGACTATGCCGGCTGGCACCGCTCCGGCGGGCGTCCGGACTGCAACCAGTGGATGGAGGAAGCCCTGGGCGGCACGCCGGAGCAACGGCCCGCGGTCTACGCCGCGCGCGACTTCATCGTGGCGGCGGGCAACGCACGCGGTGGCAAGCTGCACTTCTTCTGGGACGAGGAAGAGACGATGTGCCCGCCTGCGATGATCGTCGTCCGCCGCTTCCAGGTGTGGGTCGAAGATGGCCGGCGCGGGTGGGCAACTGTGGACTACGACCTTGCCGGCACGACGCCCAACGTCCACGTCGTCGACAGTCCCTACGGCCTCGCAGTCCGCATCGCGCCCACGTCGCGGCTAACTGTGCTGCCCGTATAGGATGTACGCGTTTGCCTTGCTTTCGCCTGCCGCGTTCACGCTTATTCAAGGAGAGATTTCATGAGCCGTGGTCAGCTATTTCCCGCTGAAGGCTGCACATTTGCCGACTCGCAGACCGGCGCTGTTATTCGCCAAATCACGAATTGTCCCGGCATCCACCACCATCCTTTCTACTATCTGCCCTGTATGGACGACGCTATGCAGCGGTTGATCTTCGTCTCCTACCGCACCGGGCGCCCTGAGGTCTTCGCCGAACTGCGCCAGTCGGAGAAGCTCCTTCAGCTCACCGAGGTCAAGGGCCTCAGTGACTTCTCGGTGCACCCATCGCACGATGGCCGCTACGTCTACTTCACTGCGGGCACGCAGGCGTGCCGGGTTGAGTGCGAGTCGCAGAAGCATGAGGTCCTACTCGACTTCGGCGACATCCCGATGCGCGAAGGCGGCATGGTTGGCGCGGCTCTGGGCACGACTACGGTCAGTCACGACGATCGCTACTGGGCGGTGCCGGTCAAAGTCGGAGATGTCTCACGCTTGTGTATCATCGATACACAGACCGGCGCGGTCTCCATCATCCTGGAGCGTGACACGATCGGCCATCCGGAGTTCCACCCGTCCGACAACACGCTCCTGCGCTATGCGGGTCCCTATCACAGCCGTATCTGGGTTATCTGCCGGGACGGCTCTGACAACCGGCTCGTCTATCAACGCAGGCCGCTCGGCACTTCCACGCATGAATGGATCGTGCATGAGACGTGGCGCCCGGGCACTCGCGAGATCATCACGACCAACTGGCCGCGTGGCTGCATCGGGGTCGATATCGACACTGGCGCGGTGCGGCAAGTGTGCACCTTCAACGCTTGGCATGCCAGCATCAACCGTCAGGGGACCCTAATGTGCGCTGACACAACCTATCCTGACACCGGGCTGCAGCTCTTTGATCCACTGGATGGCACTGGCCGTCCTGTCACCCTATGTCTGTCTCAGTCAAGCAACGTCGGCGCGCACTGGGACACGGACCACTGCCCCTATGATGATGAGGACTACCAGCAAGGGAAGTGGAAGCCCTATGCGCCGCAGCATACACACCCGCATCCTAGT
Organism: Anaerolineae bacterium; assembly: GCA_034676785.1. GTDB lineage: Bacteria > Chloroflexota > Anaerolineae > B4-G1 > SLSP01 > PWVB01. The sequence goes on from JAXDDP010000118.1 coordinate 1,635, forward strand.
TTCTCGCCCGACGGTAGCCGTGTGATCTTCACCTCTGATCGCACCGGTGATGCCCAGGTGTATGAGGTGGCGCTGCCAGCGGCACAACACCTGTAGCTCAACAGTCACATCATCATCCACATCAGGAGGCCATCTATGTCACTGTACGAGGAGTCCCAGGAGGCGGGTGCTCCCTACCGGGAGAAGTTCCTGAGCCAGTTCGAGGTGTGGCTCGACCGTCAGTTTGAGGCAGCCGCAGCACGTCGTGCTAGCTACTTTGCCCCGGATATGCGGTCGGCGGAGGCTTACGCCGCCTCGCTTGTACCCTATCGCGAGCACTTCCGCGCGATGCTCGGGTGGCCACTTACATTACCTCGGCCCGCAAATGCACCGGCCGCCAAGACGGTCCAGGTCGCAACGGACGACTTAGGGCGCATCGAGCGGGTCTGGATCGAGCTCTTTCCCGACCTCTGGCTCTACGGTCTGCTCTTCGTGCCGCCCGGGAGCGAACGGCGCCCGTTAATCCTATCACAGCACGGAGGATCTGGTACGCCGGAGCTAACTGCCGGGTTCTTCGGTTCTGCGAACTACAACGACATGACACGTCGGGCGCTTCGGCGGGGCGCAGCGGTCTTCGCGCCGCAGCTCTTCAGGTGGAACGAGCGCTTTGGCCGTCCTGCCGACGTCGTCGAGCTGGATCGCCAGATGAGACAACTCGGCGGATCGTTGGCAGCCTTTGAGCTCCACGCCCTGCAGCGCGTTGTCGACTATCTGGTAACCCGTGACGAGGTTGACCCTGAGCGCATCGGCATGGTGGGGCTCTCGTATGGCGGGTTCTTCACGCTCTACATGGCTGCGGCCGACACTCGAATTCGCGCCGCCCTTTCCTCCTGCTTCTTCAACGACCGCCGACGGTATGGGCGGCGCGACTGGGGCTATCGCAACGCCGCCAACACGTTCTTTGACCCCGAGGTCGCGGGCCTTATTTGCCCCCGCGCGCTATACGTCGAGGTGGCTGAGCACGACGAGCTGCTGGATGTCGCCTACGCACGCCAACAGGTCCCCATAGTCGAGGCACTCTACAGCAAACTCGGCATACCCCAGCGCTTCGCTTATCATGAACACTCAGGCAGGCATGAGTTTGACCGAGACGACCTGGGCCTGGACTTCCTCTCCCGCCACCTTGGCCTAACGACCTGACATCTACCCGAGGTAAGACCTCCGAACCGCGCCCTGTCACTTCTGCCGCAGCTGGTGGCGCTCGGACAGAGTGCGGCCGAGACGGCCCCGCCATACGGCACCTCGGTCCATACCAGTGCGGTCGTCGCAAGGTCTGACGTATTCCTCCAGATCCCGCGCGACTGGAGCTGGTAAGGAACGACAGCAGGCTACTGCGGGAGAAGAGCTGGCGCGAAGGGCGCACCTGGACGCAGTGGGAGGTCCACAGGGTTACAGGCGTGTCCCGCTCGACGCTGGATCGGTACGCGCATGGCAACCCGAGTGCGTAGTCTGTCGGCTCACTTGGGGCGTTGTACCGCTTCTTCGAGTGCCAGCCGGGCGCATGGGTCCAGATCTGCGTGAAAGCGAGACGTGATCCGGGACCACTTCAGTGTGTTGCGCGCCCAAATAGGAGTTGCGCGACGGGCGCCGCTGGTCGTACGGCTAGATCTACTGGGCAACCGCTGCGCAGCACAAAGTGCTGAGTGCGTATGCACAGAAAAAGGTCAAGCGCTACTCCGCCAAGCCCCTGCTGTCGTGTGCATTCCTCGACTGTGAGATCAGCGATTTCCTCGTGCTGGTCGAGGATGAGGGCCGAGCCTCTACAGCAGCTTGACACAGCTCGCGCGGACTCACAAATACTCAACACTGCGCGGAAGAGACCCAAGGCGAAGCAAACGCATGCAGCTTTTGCGACCGAGACATCGGACCATCTACGGATCCAGGCCGGATCCGTACTCGTGCACCTAAGAATTTCCTCGACTCACATGATATCGTATGCATAATCGGTTCAGCGGTCGGCGCTTTCGCAGCGCTGGCTGGCCTATGGCCATTGATGTCAGATCAGAATCGTGTTCTAGCTATGATGAGGCGCCTGGTCTACGATGGACCTCGCTGCCCTTGGTACCACGCTCATCAGTTTGGGTTCTACTTCTTTCTGCCTGCTGCTCTTGCAGGGCTGGTTCTCCTTCTTGTGACGCTAGGTGCCTCGAGTTTCCGGGGGCGCTCATTGCAGCGTCGCTGGCTCATTACCGGGCTAATAGGTATGGTACTCCCCTTTGGCTACTCGTTACTATGTCGTCTAGTAGGGATCAGCGATCTGGTTTGGCGCTCCACTGCAGACCTGGGGACACCAGTATCGTTTGTTTCATACGGCGCCATCTTCCTTGCGGCAAAGTCCTCACCAAGCTCCAGAGCGTCGAATGAAACCCGACTTGTGCGTATGCTAGCGCAGGCCGACCCGAATCGGAGTAGAGTGGATTCGGGATCAGCTAGCGTGACTAACCCCGCTGGTGGACACGAGTAGTGGAAGCCGATCAACGTGCGCCACTCGATGCAACGGTCTTCGGGCTGCTTTCGCCCGAGTACCAAAAGCCGCCTGCGATGTTCTGTAGGCGGCTTTGTCGTTTGCGCTCACCGGGCGTTCTCGGAAGGCGAAGGCGCCGTTCGCTCCATTGGCCAAGTTGGCGGTCCAAAGCCAATGCCGAGTGAGGTAGTGCCTTCCCTCGCCCCCGCCCTTGCCCCTAGCAACGTGTACCGCAGAAGGCTACGCATGTCCCTAGAGTCTTGACCGTCGGTCTATCACCATCACGCATGTGCCGCAGCCCCAGCGCCAACCAGGGCGTCCTTCAGGAGGGCCCCCAAAGCCCGGCTGTAGTCTGGACTCCCCTTGCCATATCACTGCAACGCGCAGGCTGCAGCTTCCCTAGTCCGAGGTGCCTTTCTGCTGGTGCCGGTCCCACCTGCGCAGCCTAATCCGCGCTGGCCGAAATGGCCGACGCGATGTCCGCAGTGAGAATGTAGGCCGACAGGAGCAGAATCAGAGCGGCGACAATGAGAATCACGGCGCTGCGACGGCCGGGGCTCTGATCTAGATGTTTGAGACCGGCGAGGGCTTCACAAGTTTCCTTCCACACCAACCGAAGGGAATTCAGTGCCAACGAGAGAATACTTAGCGCACCAACGATATAACCTGGCACACCGAGAGCGAACCCTAGCACCACCACACCTGAGTCTGCTGGCACTCCTGCCACCTCCCTGAGACTCACGGATGCCGTGGCAAGTAACACGGCTGCCACTGCCACCACGAGTCCTGGCAGATCGGCATTCAGAGCGAGGTCTGACTCAATCCGCAGCACAATCCCTACCAAGAGACCTAGCAATACCAGGTAGGGTAGATCCATAGGTTGGCCGAAGTCGAACCTCTGGATGACCATCGCGTGTCCTGCAGACCAAAGCAACCCGATGTAGACCAGATAGATCCCAACCCAAGCCCAGAGCACGATGCGCAGGGTACCAGCCGGTCGGATAGCTAACAGCACAACGTACATCCCTAGGGCGAGAAGCAGCATCGTCACAAGCAACCGCCAGGGCAAGGGAAAGAGGCCATAGGGATCGATCACGCTCATCAGGGCGTATGTGCCCGTCAACTGGCGTCGGTCTGGAGCTGAGAGGAGCACGGCCAGAGCAGCACCTATGCACCCTAGTCCAAGGGCAAGCTTGACCCGGGCTTGCTGACCAAGGCCAGATCCTTCGCTCAAGGGTTCACCGACCCGCGGCATGCCGACGCCCTCGTATCAGCCCTAAATAGGAAGCGCCCACAACAATCAGCAGGGCGAGTAACGCTACTGCGACTATCTTGCTCTTGAGTCCATAGATGTTTGGATCAAGTAACACATTGCATAGTGCAACGATGCCTGATGCAACTGCTACCGGAAGGGCCACCTCGCCGACTGCCCACCGATAGGGCAGTGATCCGGACTTCTTTGCTTGGATGATCCAGCGTAGCACCGGCACCGTCAGCGCCAAGCCGAGTGCAGCATACAGAGTGTCAAGGAGAACTGAAGCGCCCAGAATCAGGTAGAAGGCCAGAGAGCCAGCAAGTAGTGGCCTGTATGTGTCGGAAGCGATGTACGTAGTCGTGACCACAGCGAGTGCCAACAGCCAGCAACTGTAGTATCCCAGCAGGAAATAGCCTACTGCACGCAGAATGTGGCGGAAACTCCCCTGTCCACGTTCGCCGATGCGAGGGAGCAGATAGATGGTGCTGACTAGGAGCAGTCCACCAATGAATAGGATGTTGATCTGGTTGAGCATGCTGCCGACCGATAGCCAAGACGTACCCACCGCGAAACCGCTAGCCACGATGGCCCAATGGACGCTTCGATGGAACACCGCGCCGTCACGTAGCGCATCGAGGCGCGCGGTTGCTGATCCGGTCGGTCCCAAGAACGTCAGGCCCAGGACTGGCCTTAGGCCTCGCAGCCCAGGCTTGCCCTGCTTCTTCTCAGCCCCGCCACCACCACGAGCCCAGAAGCGACTAGCCATAAACAATGCCTGGACCACCGCGTTGCTCCCTCTGAACTGCACGACCCTGGCATCGGCATGGAACTCCCGGATATCCCTGAGCGACTTCAGAAGCAACAGCTGCAGCAGGATCAGCAGAGGATAGGTCAGAAGGGCGGAGGCCTGCACTCCGAAATCACGCGGAGCACTATTCAGCCCGAGCTGAAGCAAAGCTGGCGATGCCGCCCCGTATGACAGCACTATCAGCGCGAAGACCATGAACACGCCAACGACCCGCTGCGCCAGCCGCAGCTTCCATACATCGCCATGCCTGAAGTGCGCCAGTTCATGGACGAGCATTGTCTCCAGTGCACCTTCAGCACCAAGTGCCTTCGCTGCATTGAGTTCCTGCTGGTTGACTACGATGTAGTACCGTCGGAAGGTGCCGAACGCCTGAATCGAAACCCTAGGGGCCTCGGTCACGAGCACCTTGGGACAACTAAGCAATCCCACAGCGTGTGCTGCCGTAGTAACACTTTTCACCAGCTCGGGCTCGATCTCGTCAAGGGGCCGCATGCTATTCGCCTTGATCCACCGCTCAGGCGCAGTCAGAAACAGCCTTAGGCACACAGAGAACAGCGCTATAGCCGACCCCAGCGCCACCAGGCGACTTGTCGTCGGCGAGTAGTCGCCTGATGTGTAGAAATCGCTGTTGAGCGGAGCGATGCCCTGAAATGCCATGAACACAATAGCGATAAACGCCACCGTAGTCAGAGATGGCATATCGAGCGTGCTGAGCCGATCCGGCTCTCGCTCATCTATGCTAACACCCTGGAGATTCATCGAGTCTTCAACTGTCTCTGGAGGTCGGCCTCTCCATGTACACATGACCATCACCCATAATCGGCTTCCGGCCACTTTGGGTTCGTGTCGCTTCCCTATCCAGTGCTAGGGGCACGATGATCTCGACGATGACCAGATCGGGTATCGGGCTTCCTTGCCCGTCGACTACCGGATGGAAATTGACCCGGTAGTAGTCCGGCGTAACGGGTGGTACCAGTTCCCTCAGTTTGCCGGCTATCTTCTGCTGCAACTCGTCGCGGCAACGCGACGACAGCGGCTCACCTCTCACAACCCGGTCCTTGTCAGTGATGCCGAAGTAGATCCGCCCTCCTGCCCGGTTCAGGAATGCCGCAATGTACTCTTGGGCGTAGTCTTTGATGCTATTAACCGGGTTCGAGCTCTCAATCTTCTTGAACTCGCAGTAGCGGTGTTCCTCCATTGGCACGACCTTCCCGAGCTCGAATCGGAGGTGAGGATCGATGTAGTCTAGTGTCGCTTCCATAAAGCGCCGTGCCTCTTTGTCCTCAAGACCATATTCGTTCTTCGCCCGGGCCAGAAGAGACTCATATAGGCTTGGCATCGTAGGCAGCAGACGAACTGCTTCGGCCACCGTCAAGGACCGAGTTTCGGCGAGAGCCACGACCTGAAGCATGATGTGTGCAGCCCAGGTGTAGGCCTTCGCTGATCCGAGATCCACGAGCGTGCCAAACCCTAGGCCATCGATCCGCTGGCTGTCTGTTGCCTTCACCGGCTGCGGATCGGCTTCATCCAGAAGCTGGTCTACCACCAGTGTGACGATCTGTGTCTCTTTGGGGTATAGCTCCTCTACGAGACGTGTGGTGAGGCCGCGAATGGCTAACGGGATAGCCTGCTTCGAGACTCTGTAGTCCAGCCACTCATCAATCTTGGCTGGTGCCTCATCCCGGGTGTGTCGCCCCAGAAAGGGGATACGGTCTATGAACGAACGTTTTTTGGTGACCATGCTCGCACTGCCTCCCTGTGTAATCTATCACTTCTAGTGCTACTGTGATTCTTACAATTACAGCACCACGGCTTTGAGAGCCGCCCTAACTCGCTTCTGCACAGCATGGGCCCGTGCAGAAGCGAGTTAGGGCGATCACAATGTATCTGCACTAACCGATTCCTATGCCGAACCTGCTTGGCGCATCGTAGTAGAGCTGGCTCTACTCAAGACTTTCCAGAGACACCGCACCGGCGTAGGACGAGTCTAAGCTATGGAAGACGTGCTTGGCTGACGACCCTAGACCGGGGCGTCTGCCTCCTCGTCGGCGACATCGGTCGTGTCGATAGATATGTCCGGGGCCCCGGGCTCCGCCACGGCCACCCTGCGCGATAGACCAAAGGCTGCTACTACGCTGCCGATGATCACTGTATAGATCCCCAGTCCGACGCGCGCATACAAAGTCCCCAGAGGCGGGTCTGCTGCGAAGATAGTGGTAGTAATCGCGTTGTAGCCAGTGATCAACAACGCGACTAGCGCTAGCACTAAGCCGGCCAGGCTATAGAGCTTGGCCGGCCTGCCCTTCCACAACACCGCCACCAGCAAGAGAATCCCCCCAATCAGAATGGTGTACTGGCCCGGCCCGGCGATACCGCGTACCGCAACTGGACCGACAATCGTCCCAAGCGACATCCAGGGTAGCACCGAACCCACGACCAACAGAGCAGCACCCACCAGCGCAAGTATACGGTGTATCGCCACGGCTTCCTCCTACCTGTGAGATCTGGACACGTTGAACTGCATTGGATCGCTTCCGGGGACGGATCATCACCGGCCGATACCAAAGGCAGTGGCCCCCCATTGTCAGCTGTGACGCCGAGGATCTCCCACCTTGGCTCCGGCGGGTCGGTCTTTCAGAGCTACCTAGGCCTAGGATGCGCGTCGGACAACCATTGGGCTAGATGCAGGACGTATGGCTTCAGGCCATCACAAACAGACAGAAAGTAGCTCTACGGTGAGGATTGGCGACGGTGGATGCACAATGACCCCGCACAACATTATAGGCTGGGTCGCACGTCCGTCAAGATCCAGGGCCCGGGAACACAGGTTTTAGGTATTGCCCTCGGTGAGGCGGAGTGCCATAAGGAGTTGCTCGCGGTTGGCTTGCCAGGCATCCATGTGCTCCAAGAGGATCGTGACGAGCTGGCTGGGGAACAGCAGCGCGAAATACGGTCCGGCGTAGACGGCCAGTTCACGCTCGGGCAGCGGGAGTGGAGGCGGGGCCATATTCCAGGTCTTGATATCTGCTGCGGCATCGGTTTCCTGAAGGTAGAATCCCATCAAAGTATATGCCAGGAGCGCGAAATGGTCATGGCGTACGCTACGCCCAGGCGACACGGCGGGAGGTCATCGAAGTGCCAATAGCGCGTCAGGGTCATGAAGACCTCTTCCAGAGTCCAGCGCTGCTGGTTGTCACGCAGGATGTCACAGGCCAGGATGTCGGGCTCCGTGGTG
>JAXDDP010000007.1:0-34236 GCA_034676785.1 Anaerolineae bacterium
CGCGTAGGCCTCGCAAGAGGCGTCGGCTGTGGCACCACTGGGAGAGGCCCCGGAATGCTAGCCGTCGGAAGCCCGGAAGTCGACGCTGAGGTGGGCGTGACTGCAGGTGTCACCAGAGGAGACTCCCCAGCGCCACTGCCGCATGTCCCGGTGACATCAATCGTCACGGTGAAGTCCTGCCATCGGCCATCCCGAAACCGCACCCGCAAGATATGCGTCTCCGCGACGCAAGGGCAGAAAGCACGCGCACCCTCTCCCGTCACCGCATCCCCATCGAAGTAGACTTCCTGAACGTTGTCCGTCTGCCAGAGCACCGTCGCGCAACTCCCTGCAACGACCTGGGCCGGATCTGCCCAGAACCGCACATTGGGCGCGGGTGTCGGTGCGGCGGTTGTTGGCGTCGCCGAAGGCGGCACCGTTGCCGGAAGTGGAATCATGGCCGATTCCGGTCCCACCATCGTACTGCCGCCGCTGGCCGGCACATCCTGAACCTTGTAGTAATACCGTATGCCGGGGCTCACCTGAACATCGACAAACTCGTAGAGCGCACCCACCCCAAACTCATCGGTACTGGGGATGAACTGCTCAAAAGGTGCATCGAGGGGTACCTTCACGTAGCCCGTCGTCTCCGACTGGCTGCGCCAGACGTAAAAACCCAAGTTACCGATCTCGCTGGCAGTCTCCCAGTTCACGAAGATCTCGTCGTCGCCGGCCTCGACCAGAAACCCCGTGATGCTTACCGAGGCGACGGCGCCAGTAACGACCGTCGCCGCCAGCAGCACAGCGCATAACAACCCCCTTGCTGTCAAGCGTTCTGGAGTTGTCCGTTTTCCGGCTGTGGTCAACCTGGCTGCGCCAGTGAGCGAGTGATCCAAGGCCCGTTGCACAGCAGTGAGCCCTCGATAAGTTAGCATCCCACGGATTCTACCACACACTCGGGCTTTGCCACTCCGTTGCGCCCGTGCTATAATCCCTCCACCATTTCGTGTGAAAGGAACAGGCCATGACCCTTGCTGTCGTGATCCTTGCCGCAGGCAAGAGCACGCGCTTCAAGTCAGCAACGCCCAAGGTCCTCCACGATTTCGGCGAGAAGCCGATGATCGCGCACAGTCTTGACCTCGCCGCGCAGCTATCTGACGTACCGCCAGTCCTCGTAGTCGGCGAGGAAACCGATGCGCCCCTCCGCGCATGGGCCAGCAACCGTGCACAGTTCACGTTTCAGGCCCAGCGCCTGGGCACAGGCCACGCCGTTCTTCAGGCTCGCGAGCTCCTCGAAGGCAATGCCGACCGGGTGCTCGTTCTCTACGGCGATATGCCGTTGCTCCGCCTGAGCTCGCTACAACGCCTTGTTGCGATCCAGCAGGATCGGCACGCCGCCATGGCCATGATCACGATCATCCGAGAGAACTCCCAGGGCTTCGGGCGTGTCCTCCGCGGCCCCCAGAACCAGGTGCTGCGTGTGGTCGAAGAACCCGAAGCGACGCCCGAGCAACTACAGATCCGCGAGCTGAACGCCGGCATCTACGTCTATGACGCGGACTTCCTCTGGTCCCACCTGCCGCGGGTACGCCCCAGCGCCGAGAAAGGCGAGATATACCTGACCGATATGGTCGAGTTGGCAGCCGGCGCAGGACTCACGGTGGCCGATCTCGTGCTCGACGATCCCACGGAAGCAATGGGGATCAACACCCGCGTCGACCTCGCCGATGCACTCGCCGTGCTGCGACAGCGTATCAATGAACACTGGATGCTTCAGGGGGTGACTCTCACCGACCCGGAAGCTACCTACATCGGCCCGGATGTCACCATCGGCCCTGACACCATCATTCTACCCAACACCCACCTTCTGGGCAACACGACAGTGGGCGCAGCGTGCCAGATCGGGCCCAACGCCTGGCTCGACACGGCAACTATCGGCGACCGCTGCCGGGTAAATGCGTCAATCATCGAGCACTCCGAGATGGCGCATGACAGTGACATCGGCCCGCTCAGTCATCTGCGGCCCGGAACACGCGTCTGCACCGGCGCCCATATCGGCAATTTCGCCGAGCTCAAGAAGACGACGTTGGGCCCTGGGGCCCATCAGGGCCATTTCAGCTACCTGGGCGACGCAACGGTGGGCGCCCACGTAAACGTTGCAGCAGGCACGATCACGTGTAACTTCGACGGGGTTCGAAAATACGCAACCATCATCGGTGACGGCGCCTTCATCGGATCCGACACGCTGCTCATCGCCCCCGTGGAGGTTGGAGAAGGTGCCAAGACTGGCGCAGGGTCGGTTGTGACCCACGATGTCCCCCCGCATACCCTTGTCTACGGCGTGCCCGCCCGCCCGCGAGCGCCAAGTGCCGAGACACGCCAGCCCGAAGTGCCGGCCCCGGATCAAGCCAGTGGTTCCAAGGATACTGAGTAGACCTATGGCAGAAGACGTAACACGCTCCCCGGCCCAGGATCTCGATCCGGTTCTCGAAGCAGCTATGAGCGCGTACGACCGCGCATACGCGCCCTATTCTCATTACCGGGTGGGCGCTGCAGTCCTGGCTGATGATGGTCGGATCTACGCCGGTGCCAACGTGGAGAACGCGGTCTACCCGCTGACACTCTGCGCTGAGCGCGTCGCGATCACCTCTGCGATTGCCTCCGGCGCACGGCGTATCCTGGCGGTGGCGGTCGTTACCGAAAACGGTGGTACCCCGTGCGGCGCGTGCCGCCAGGTAATGCGTGAGTTCGGCGCAGACGACATGCCGGTCATCATCGCGAACCAAAGCGGGGCGCACCGTATCCGGACCCTGGGCGAGTTGTTGCCAGATAGCTTCTCCGCCATCGATCTCGGCTAGCCTATGACTATCGTGCCGGCAGGCGTTGTCACGTGGGCCGAGGTCGACCTCGACGCGATTGCCCACAACGTAGAAGCGATCAAGGCTTTCGTCGGCCCTGATGTTCAGATCATTGCCAGCGTCAAGGCCAATGCCTACGGCCACGGGCTGCGGCCCGTTGGCCGCATTGCGATGGAGGCTGGCGCATCACAGCTCGCCGTCCACCGCATCCAGGCTGCGGTTGCGCTCCGGCAAGCGATCCCGACCGCCCCAATTCTCCTGATGGGCCACATTCCGCCGTCGGGCATAGACCTGGTCCTGCACCATGGCATCACGCCCACTGTGGTGGATCTTGAGACGGCGAGGCTGATCTCGGATCGCGCCACCCACGTAGTCAACGTTCACGTCAAGGTCGACACCGGTATGAGCCGGTACGGCCTTGAGCCTGAGCGAACCCTCGACTTCATCCGAACGATCGCCAGCCTGCCCAACGTCCGCGTCGAAGGGCTCTTTTCGCACTTCGCATCGGCCGACGATGCGAACCTTGACTTTGCCAGGCGCCAGTGGGCGCGTTTTCGATCGATCCTCCAGGAGCTCGATGCCGCAGGCTTCGGCATTCCCATCCCCCACATATGCAACAGCGCAGGCCTCGTTGCGATGCCCGAGGCTCACCTTGCCGCTGTACGGCCGGGCCTGCTCATCTATGGCATGGCGCCATCGCGCGAAACACAGCCCCCGTTCTTGCTGCGCCGCGCGCTGACTCTCAAAAGCACCATAACCAAGATCCGTGACCTGCAACCTGGGGCGACCATCAGTTACGGTGGCACGTTCGTGGCAACGCGTCCCATGCGCGCCGCCCTGGTCACGATGGGCTATGGTGATGGGTACCCGCGACTGCTCTCCAACCGCGGTCAGGTCCTCGTCCGCGGGCAACGCGCTCCCATCCGTGGCCGCATCTGTATGGACCAGATGGTCGTTGAGGTGACCGACATCGCCAGTGCCGCAGTGGGTGATGAGGTTGTCGCCATTGGCTGCCAGGGCGACGCAGAGATCACGGCCGAGGAGGTCGCGGTCTGGGCACAGACGATCAACTACGAGATTGTCACGGGCCTGTTACCTCAGGTTGTCCGCGTATACCGACGCAATGGCACATATCCCTCGCCCAACGAAGGGCTCGATCAGTGGGCTAGCTATCTTAGTGCAGTATAGGCACCGGCGATCCTGATGTTGTTGCGTATGAGTCTTCACCCGATCGGACAGGCACCGGTGACTTCGCTGTCGCTCCGTCCGCCGACCGGCAATCCTCAGGTGGCCTGATCGTGCTGCAAGTCTCCAACATCACTAAGCACTATGGCGATGCGCTGATCCTGCAGGGAATTTCCTTCACGGTCAACGCTGGGGACCGCGTGGGCCTCATCGGCCCGAATGGATGCGGAAAGACGACCCTTCTACGCATCCTTATCGGACGAGAAAAGCCCGACACAGGCTCGCTCAGTCTCGATCCACCCGGCATCGAGATCGGGTATCTGGAGCAGGGCCTGTCTTATGCCGATGCCGACACGCTGGACGACATCGTGCGGGCCGAGCGGCGTGCGCTGGCAGAGGCAGAGGCAGAGGTGGTTCAGCTTGCCGAGGCTCTGGCCGCGGACAGCGACTCCAGTGGCCCTACGGAAGGCGGCCAACGCACGCTCCAGGCGTATGGGGAAGCACTCGCACGCATGCTACGCCTCGTCGAGACACAGCCTCCCGAACACGAAGTCATAGCAGCATTGGCCGGCCTCGGTCTCGGGCAACTGGCGCTCGATGCCCCAGTCGGGCATCTCAGTGGAGGTCAGAAGACCCGATTGGGATTAGCACGCTTGCTTCTGTGCAAACCGGAACTGCTGCTCCTTGATGAACCCACCAACCACCTTGACATTGAGGCCCTCGAGTGGTTGGAGGTGTGGCTGCGAGATTTCGGCGGCGCCGCGATCATCGTGTCCCACGACCGTGCGTTCCTCGACCGCACCGTGAACTGGATCTACGATCTGGACGAGAAGACACATACGCTCACACCCTATCCAGGCACATATTCGGACTACCTCAATGCCAGGCAACGCGAGCAGGAACGGCAGTGGCAAGCCTACACTGCCCAGCAGGAGCGCATCGCTCAGCTCACGGGAGAGGCACGCAGATTGTCAGGCTATGCACGCAACATCGAGCACGGGACCATTGACTTCGCGCCCCGCAAGATTGCCAAGGGCATCGCTCGCCGCGCCACCGTGCAGCGACGGAGGATCGAGCGGGAGCTGGCCGAACGCCGCATTGACCGTCCAGGCCTCACCTGGCATATGAAGCTTGAGTTCTCAGACACCCCCGAGAGCGGCCAGGACGTGCTGTTGATGACCGGGCTTGCCATCGGTCACGATGGTCACGCGCTGGTCTCAGGCATCGATCGGATCTTACGTCAGGGCGAGCGCATCGCGCTCATCGGTCCAAACGGTGCCGGGAAGACCACCCTATTGCGCACCATAGCGGGAGAAGTGGCGCCCGTGTCGGGCACCCTCAGACTCGGCGCGAATGTGCGTCTCGGCTACTATGCCCAGGAACAGGAGACACTGGATCCGGAGAGCACGCCACTGGAGACGATCCTAAGTGTTGCTCCGATGTCCGACACCGACGTCCGCTCTTTCCTGCACTACTTCCTGTTCGCTGGCGATGAGGTGTCCGTGCCCGTAGGAAGCCTGAGCTTTGGTGAGCGGGCCCGACTCGTACTGGCACGCCTCGTTGCAGGCGGCTGCAACCTCCTGCTCCTGGATGAGCCCATCAACCATCTCGACATTCCCAGCCGGGCCAACTTCGAGCAAGCGCTTGCCGCCTTCGAAGGCACTGTGATAGCCGCTGTGCACGATCGTTACTTCATCGACGCGTTCGCGACGGCACTGTGGGCTATCGACGGTGGCCAACTGCGAAGCTATGCGGATCTCGAGGACTATCAGAGGATTCGGGCGAGGAACTAGACGTCACGATTCAGCGCACGTTGATTTGAGCACTGTCACCAGATCCACCAGGGAGAACACTCCCCCTATATAGCTATTGTCGTGGTAAAGGGCGCCGAAGGTGCAACTCAGCTCACACTGCCCACAGTAAGCACAGCGATGTGGATAGTAGAGCAGACGATAGGCGCCACGCGTCTCACCGCGTTCCAGTTCCAGAGCAGCAGCAGGACAATCGCGAACACACAGACCGCATCCGCGACAGAGATCCTCGCGAATGCGCACAATGCCACGGTAGCCTTGAGGAATCTCCGCAGCCACAAAGGGATACCCTACAGTGCTTGGGCCCCGCCTGACGGCATCCAGGACCTGCGGAAGCAGATAGGCCAGCGATCTGAGCGCACGAATCACAGCCCTAACCCCCCACCCACAGGGTGACCATAATCTGGAGCAACGCGAGAGGGGCTAGCACGCGCCAGCCCAGACTTGCCAACTGGTCAATCCTCAGTCGCGCATAGAGGGCGCTGGCAGTAGAAAGCCCCAACAACAGCGCCAGCGCCTTCGCAGCGAATACAGCGAATGTGGGCAAAGCCTCGAAGAACCGACTTTCCCCGAGAAACAGGTTGACCAGCAGGAAAATGCCGGCGACCGTCTGCATATCCATCGTCAGACGCCACAGAGCCATCTTGCGGCCGCTGTACTCGGTCAGTGATCCGCCCACGACCTCCGATTTTGCCTTGGGGATGTCGAGTGGGTCTCGTTTGAGCTTTCCGATCAGCCCGATAACCGCGAGTAGGAAACCAAGTGGCTGTACGAGTGCAATCCACGCGGTTTGCGCCTGATGTTGTACAATCTCCGAGATCTGCCACGACCCGACGAGCACCGCAGGGCCTGCTACAGCCATCATGAATGGCACCTCATACGAGAAATACTGAAGTAGCGACCGGTGTCCCCCAATCAGGCTGTAGACGCCCGGGGAGACCCAGCCGGCCAGGAAGTAAGCCAGGGCAGGTAGGCTCAACAGGAACAACACCACAATGAGATCACCCTCATAGGACGCTGCCGATACACCGCCTACAGGCACGTATAGAACTGCCGTCAGGACAGCGGCCAGAGACACGATTGGCAATGCAGCTGCGGCAATCTCGTGCCCACCTGCCGTCACGACATCCTCTTTCGCAAACAGCTTGATCAAGTCAGCAAGTGGTTGGTACCAGGGAGGACCCACCCGCCCTTGGAACCGCGCGATCATGCGTCTGTCAACCCATTCAAAAGCCATCCCACATACAGCCATAAACGCGAAGCCCGGAAACACCAGTAGCCGCCAGAGAACTATCACCCCATCCCCCTCCCCGTCATCGCCCCGAAAGACGCCCACCAACTAGGAACTCATCGATCCGCGCACGCAATGCACAGATCGACGCCCGACAAGACAACCGAAACGTCGGCCATCGTCACTTGGTCTAGTTGGGAGGGCAGCGTGATCAGATTTGTCATCGTTGGTGTGCGAATCTTGACACGTGCCGGATGGTCGCTACCATCACTGCGTACGTAGTAGAGGACCTCACCTCGCGGCGCTTCTGACCTAGACACGGCCTCTCCGACAGGCATCCGACGTGGAGCCCGGACCGATGTTGGACCTTCGGGCAGCTGGTCGAGAATCTGGCGACACAGACTGACACTCTCGATCGCCTCTTGCACTCGAACCAACGTACGTGCCCAGACATCACCTGCTTCGTGCACAGGAACGTGGAATTCCAGACTCGGATACGGGCGCTGCGGGTCATCGCGACGGAGGTCGACATCGAGCCCTGAAGCGCGTGCTACCGGGCCAACGACGCAGTAGCGCCGGGCACCTTCCCGCGTCAGAACCCCGATCCCGCGCGTGCGCGCAGCCAAGCTGCGCTCATTCTCGACCACGCCGACCAGACGCCTGATCTGAGTCTCGAGATCCGCAAGTCGGGCTAGCATGCCCTCGTAGCGCTCTGCCTGAACATCAATACGCACTCCGCCGATCACGTTCACGGCGTGGGACACGCGCCCTCCAGAGAGATCTTCCATCATATCAAGCACTATCTCGCGATCGCGCCATGCGTACATGAAGATCGTGTCGAGCCCGATATTCCGTGCCAGCACACCCAACCACAGCAGATGGCTATGTATGCGCTCCAACTCACACAGCAACGCGCGCAAGTAAGCAGCCCTAGGGGGAATCTCGAGCCCGGACAGCGCCTCCACGGCGCTGCAGTATGTCGTCGTGTGCACGTGCGAGCAGATGCCGCACACACGCTCAATCAGGTGGATCGCCTGCACGTATGTGCGCTCTTGGCACAGTCGCTCAATACCCCGGTGCACATACCCGAGGCGCATCGCACTGTCGATTACTCGCTCACCCTCAACCACAAGCTGCAGGGAGAGAGGCTCCTTGAGCAGAGGGTGTTGCGGGCCAATCGGCACCACGATCTTGCTCATATCGCACCTCCACCCGACGGCTCCACAGTGGTGCGCGGTCCCATCGGTGGCGGACCATCCCAATCGTCGGGCAGGAGCAGAGGTCGGAGGTCCGGATGGCCCCCGAACCGTACCCCGAACATCCCGAAAATCTCACGCTCGTAGAAGGCAGCACCCGGTATCAGGCCCGTCAGCGAATCCACTGACGATGTACCGGGCGGTAACTCGATGGCCAGGGTCACTGGCACCCCTTTCCAGAAATGGTAGAGCAGCCTTAGCACCGATTCGGGGCTGTCTCGTAGGCGGCTCGGCCCAACGTCGGCCGTGATGGCTGAGAGGTGCCATATCTCCAAATCGTTTTGGAGAGCAGCTGTGGCTTCGACAAGCCGTTCCGCTGGCAAACCGACGACCGTCTCCGCAACCGGGATCTCCCAGATCGCCAACACCTCCTCGCCCACCAATTCAGACAACGTCCGGATCACGCTGTCTCGAAACTGGGATCCACTAGTCAGCATCGGTACCCGCCCTTTCGACAACCTTGACCATGCCATCAATGATGGCCTCAGGACGACAGGGACAGCCTGGAACATAGACATCTACAGGCACAACTTGGTCCACTCCGCCGATCACATTGTGCCCGCCTCGAAACACACCTCCGGAGCAACTGCAGCTGCCAACGGCGACAACCCATTTGGGTCCGGGTATCTGTTCATAGATGCGGCGCAGGCGCTCGCGCGTCTGGCGCGTAACAGGCCCAGTGCAGAGCAACACATCGGCGTGACGCGGTGAGGCCTCCTTGAGTATGCCCAACCGCTCGACATCGTAGCGCGGCGTTAACAAGTCCAGGATCTCAATGTCGCAGCCGTTGCAGCCACCGCTGTTGAAGTGGAGCACCCAGAGGGACTTCTGCCGAGCCCAGCGAATCACACGACGTGTTCTCGCCCAGCCCCAGTCGCGGGCGCGCTGAAGAATCGAGGCCACCCTACTCCTCCTTCCCCGTCAACACTAGCACGGCCACCGCTACAGCACCCAGGTAAAGTGCGGCCGTCCGATGGGACGTGCCATCGGGTGGTAGCGTCGAGATGACGAGCGTCGCCACGTGGAGAATGCCGAATAGAAGCGCCAGCCGGAAGAACGAATGGTAGCCCAGGGTATCAGGAAGTGGATTCGGCAATTCGCCGCCCGTGTATGGCAGGTGCTTGTTTGGCTGGGGCCCGCTTCTGGTCGAGAGCGCTCCAGCCCCACGATAGATCGCGTACACCAGGCCCAGGGCTAGTGCTCCCAGGATCGGAGGGCTAGTCCAGACATTGTCCATCAGCATCACCCCTTCCCCATCACTGCCCCAGGACTCCTTCAGTCAGCCTGAGCCATGGTCCAGGCACTGTCCCTATGACCAACACCATCACCGTGAGACCGACAACGGGTATGGCCATCCACCTGGAGACTTGAATGGGCTCCGCTGTGAGTTCCTCCACCCCCGGCGCATAGAGGGCGGCAATGATGGGAACATAGTAACCCAACGAGACCAGCGTGTTCAGAAGGAACACTGCCGCGCCCACATAGACGAGCCAATCACCAATGCGGAAAACCTCGACCAGGATTAGCCACTTGCCGGCGAAGCCAGCCAACGGAGGCACCCCGGCAAGGCCCACCAGCGCCACTGTCATGGCTATTGCGACTAACGGCAAGCGCCGAAATGTACCGCGCAGTTCGTCGACCTGTGTTGTCCCACAATAGAAGTGGCAGATGCCCTTACAGAGAAAGGCCAACGCCTTCATCGCCGCATGGCCGAGAATGAGGAAGAAGCCAGCTTGAACAGCCTCTGCCACTCCATACCTTAGGCCAACCCCGATGCCAAACATTGCGTAACCCATCTGAGCAATCGTGGAGTATGCCAGCAGGCGCTTGGTATTGGTCTGCACCAGGGCCAAGCCGTTGCCAACAGTCATGTTCAGCAAGCTGACAATGATCAAGGTTGAACCAAGGTACGACGCAGGCAGCCCAAGGCTGGTGCTGGCGTGAATGAGTGCATAGAGCCCGCTCTGGATCACTACTCCGGAAAGCATAGCGCTAACGCTGCTTGGAGCTCTTCCGTGGGCATCGGGCAACCAAGTATGTGCTGGCACGATAGCACTTTTGATGCCAAGTCCGACAGTAACGCAGGCGATCCCGGCACGAGCCCAGATTCCCGGGCTTCGGATCGCTTGTACCAGCTGTAACGCACCGGTCTCACGGTAGATGAGGGCAGTGCCGAATAGAAGGGTCAACGTTCCCAGAGTCCCCATCACCAGGTACTTGAAGCCAGCCTCAACTGCTGTATCGGTCGTCCGGCGGAACGCTACCAATACATAGGCAGTGACACTCATCAGTTCGCAGAACATATAGAGACTGAACAGATCACTAGCCATCACCATCCCAGTGAGCCCAGCGACCATCAGCAGCAAGAGAGGGTAGAACGTTCGATAGCGACGATCGAGAGCCAGGTAGCGCCCAGAATAGAGTGCAACGCACAGCCCCAATCCTGCTGCGATGCTGCACATCAGAAGACCTCCCCGCCGCACTTCCAGGCACGCGCCCCCAGCATCAGCGCAGCCCCACATGGGGGACAACCCACCAGCGCGTTCGGCCTGACCCAGATCAAGGGCCAACGCCACCAGACAGAACAACAGCGCGACGAAGGTGGCAGCAGTCACTGCTGCCAGGACCCAGCTTCGTCGGGTGACGAGCCGGCCAACCAGGTACACGGCCACAGACCCCATCACCAGGCACACCAGTGGAGCTAGCACCCAGGCATCTCTTCCGCCGAGGGCCGCCTCAGCCGTCACCCCAAACCTCCCAGCAGTGCTGAGAGCTCATGGGAAACCCACTCGACGACCGGCCCCGGAAACAGCCCACCGAGGATCGCGGCCGCCGCCAGGAGAACGGCTGGCACAACCATAGCACGAGGCGGACGTTCAACGGTGAGCCCTTCGGGAAACTCCCCCAGGAACAGCTTCCCGCCGAACCGGAGCGCATAGATGACGGTCAGGAGCGACCCAAAGAGCGATGCCACTGCGAGCCCGATGTGGCCGGTGTGAAATCCACCTGCGAAGATCATCCACTCGCTGTCAAAGATGCACAGTGGCGGCACGCCCGCGATAGCCAGAATCCCGATCGCGGCACAGACTGTCACCAGTGGCAAGGCTCTCCCTAGGCCCCCGAGATCATCAAGGTGCCGCTGACGCGTGCTGCGGATCACAATGCCCACGACCGCGAACAGCAACGCTTTTACGATCGCATGATAGATGACGTGCAGCGTCCCACCGATAATCCCATCCGCGTTCATCGTTCCCAACCCGAACAGAATGTACCCCATCTGGCTGACGCTCGAATAGGCAATGATGCGTTTGATGTCGCGCTCAGCGAGAGCCATCAAGGCTCCGTAAATCTCTGACACGACGCCGACAACCATCATAGGGACCGAGAACCGAGCCACAGCGGAGTAACCGAAAAGGCTCATTGGAAACCGCAGAATGCCATAGGTACCCATGCTGAGCATCGCAGCTGCCAACATTATGGTCACCGGCATCGGGGCTACCGTATGCGCGTCGGGCAGCCACGCATGCAACGGAAACACCGCCATCTTCACACCAAACCCAATCAGGAACAACGCAATCAGCGTCGAGGTCAACCGGGATGACAAATCAACGCCCTCACGCAATCTTGAGAAGCTGTCATAGCCCACCGCATCGAACAGGACCAGCATCGCCACGAGGACTAGCAGTGAACCTAAGTGCGTGAAAATCGCGTATTTCAACGCCACTGATTGCCGTCGAGGACCGCCTGGCGGCTCATCACCCCATATCAGGATCAGGGCTACCGACGCCACCAGCATCAACTCCCAGAATGTATAGAAGAGCACAGTATCATCGGCCAGGGTGGTCCCGGACATACCAACACTGAAGAGCAACAACAGCGCGTAGAAGAGCGGCGTACTTGAGCTCCGATTGTGGTAGCCCCAGGCATAGATCAGGGCGAGCAGTGTGACAATGATCTCTGTGAACAGGAATGGCATGGACACCCAGTCGAGGCGCAAGCTCAGCTCGACGTGCGGCATCGGGTCGAGAGCGAGCGTCGTGGCCGGGAAACGCCCTTGGGCAACCCCTGGCGCTAGCATCACTGCGGCTACCAGCGACACAAACACTGCGGCAACGGCGATGATCCCGGCTGATCGCGTCACCACCTTCCGGAACACGGCCAGAAATGCCGCAGCAAGCACCGGTGTGGCAAGTACGAGAATCAGGAGCACATCAGGGCTCATCCAACCACCTCGTTTCTGTTGTCATGGGGAGGACATGGTCTACCACCCCTGAGTAACCAACACCGCAACTGCGAGGAGAAGCGCCAAAACAACCCAGGCCGTGTTGGCCCTCAGCCGTCCGGTGTGCCAATGTTGCATTGTGTGACCTCCGGCAATCACCCCACGTGACAGAACGCGCAACATCCGCTCCATACCATCCTGCTCGATGGTGCGGTAGACAAGACCCGCTGTACTACCAAGTGATCGCCACAGTCGAGGACCACCTGACTCGAATAGGCCATCCTCAAGAGCCGTATGCAACCAGGAGAGACGGTCAAGCAGCCAATGCTCCAGTCCAGCACCAGGTACCGGGAGCGCCAGTTCGCGGATTCGGGAGGTCCTCTCAGCTGATTGATCGGCCCACAACCCCAGGGTGATCTGGATTACCGATCCCCCTAGTAGTAGTGCAGCCACGCACGCGCCATGCCCCAGAGTAGCGCAGCAGAGCGCAAGGCCCCCGAGGACGGACCCAACCCAAAGAGTTGGTACATCGCGCCAGCGGCGCGCCAGGCGTAGGCCACCGACAACCGTGCTCAGCGCCGCGGCCCCCAACAAGAGCCACCGCAGCATACCGCTCAGAACGATCGTCGGCGTCACCCGATAAAGCAGATAGAGGCCCAGGCTGGGCACGAGTAGGTCGTAGAGCCAGATCCCCGTGAACGGTGCGAGGTCGTGGCCCGCCTGCTTCCAGATGCCAAGAGGCCAGACACCGGCCTTTACCCAGACAGCAAGAGCCATGCCCGCTACGACCCACGCGAGTTGCCCACCAGACATGTACTCCGCCATCTGTAGCGCTTCGCCAATGTCCAGCGTGCCGCTCACATCCATCAGAACCAGAATGGCTGTCAGAAGGCCGGCATCACCGATGCGAAGAAGGACATATGCGAATCGAGCACGCCGGCCCCCTTCGTGACCGCCTCTCTCCACAAGAGGCACAGCCGCGACGCACAGAGCTACAACCTCGAGAGCGACGTAGCGCAGTAGGAAGTGTCCCGACAGCAACGCGACGCAGGCACCCGTAAGTGCCACCATCGCAATTGCCGCCGAGGCTGGTTCTTCGCCACGCTGACGGATCAGAGCAGCAAGCGCAGCTGTCGAGACCACAACCACAGCATACCCACCAACCCCACCAGCATGCAGACTCATAGCCCCCGCACCGGGCACCCACGAGCCCATACGGACATCACCGTCTCCTGCGAATATGAGCCCGGTCGCACAGATGGTGACTACACCCAGTGACGCCACAGCCGCACGATACCCCCAACGCCTCGCACCCCTGCGGTCGGCAATGAGGAGCAGCAGACCACCAATAAGCGGCATTGCCAGGAGACCCGTCATCAATTCGGCAGCCATCAGCCCTAGCCCCGCAGACGATTCAGATCGTCAACATCACCCGTAGGATAGTGCCGGTAGACGTTGACGATCAGGGCAAGGCCGACTGCCATCACGACAGCCTCTACAATCAACGCAGAAATCGTCATCGCCTGCGCCAACTGCAGATCTCCCGCCACTAGGCCACCATTGATCAGGGCAAGGCAAACGCCCTGTAACATAATCTTGATGGCGAAGAGCTGCTTGAGGACCTCGCGACGACTGAGAAGCCCAGCCAGTCCCAGCAGAAACAACGCAAGGCTCAAGAGGGTACCGAAGCCTGATGACCAGGCAGAGGCAGACTGTGAAAGGTCAGGTGTCATCGGCCCTAGCGCGCCCGTTTCACATCGACAGCTTCTTCGTCCTGACCTGGTAGGACCGCTGCCACCCCAAAGGCCCCAGCCAGGACCAAGCAGGCTTGAGCTAGCAGGTCCACAGTCCTTCGCTCCCACAGCCAAGCGCGCACATTGGGTAGTTCGAGGACACCCTGATCACGCACGCCCGATGCTGGTTCAAGCGCTCTTCCCACAAGCAGCCCGCCCAACAAGAGAACAACAACCAAGACAACCCAGACCAGCTTCTCACGATCTACCATCTGGATGCTCCACCTTAGAACGCGTCAGGCTGATACCGAGCAGAAAAAAGACGCTGATGAGCCCAGCTCCAACACTGAGCTCGAACCCTCCCGCATAGGGGGCCCCAAGGCTGAAAAAGAGCATAGCCAACGCTGCGCTGCCAACACCTAGAGCCAACGCTGACTTCGCCAAGCTCCTAGAATAGAGAGCGAGGCCTGCGCAGATCAGGAGAAGGAGGGAGAGCACAAGACGATAGAGTTCCATCATAGGGCTGGCACCTTTCTGATCAATGGTTATGTGCGCCAAGTTCCTGGGCAACACACAACAGATAGAAAGAACCGCGACGCTATCGCGGGTCGATCATGAAGACCGGCCCAAAGCCTTGGGAAGCCTGTCAATAGCCTCGCGCAGAGATGCCAGATGAGGAATCTCAGGCGATGGTCACCTAATCAGATGCGGGCACTTGTACTCTGCCCGACCTTGACTAAGCCCATCTCGCGAAAGTCGGCCGACGGCCTGTCCCGTACTCGTGGCAGGGAGCGGTCGTGAACTCCGGAATGGGCGTGCGGGTCGCAGCACCGGGGATTGGCACGCACTAGGCGGCGCTACCCAGTCGACGCATGTCACCCACACTGTAAGGGGATTCTAGCATAGGTCGCGTGGATGCGCAAGCGTGCAAGACTGTGGGAAGTTGGCGGCACACGAGAAACAGGGGTAGCTCTGTTCTGGCGGCGACACACTGGAGATAGGCAGCCAAAGGACGGCCCGCCCTTGGCTGCCAGCGACTTGCCTAGGCGGGCGCAAGTACGCGCTACCGCCTGGGCAGCAACGGCTTCTCGACCTCTAGCGCCACCGTCACATACCCCTCATTGTCACTAAGAATATCATCGTTGATGCGGACGTAGAGAAGGCCCGCGCGATCTGCCACAATCGTGCGCCTTCGCCCCACGAGCAAGGGTGGCCCGTCCTCGCCAATGCGCGCCAGCAGCACTCCGCCCGGGATGTTGCCACCTGGAACCGGGTACGTGTTTGGTGCCGGATAGGTGGCATGCCCTTCGGGTCCGTGGTATTGGCCCGGCGTGTACAGCCAGCGTCCTCTGGCCCGCACATGAATCTCGTCGCCCGTGTCGACCTGCTTCCCCACACTCTGCCAGTCACGATAGGCAAAGATGCGCGGCTCCGCCAACGCCCCTTGAGCTATGGGTCCGAGACCCCGCCTGACAATCCAGACACTGACGCCGCAGGTGACCAGCAACGCTAACAAGAGAAGAATGAGCGTACCCCGTTTCATAGAGACGACCTCCTATCGCTCGCTCAGCCAAGATGAACGAGCCGGCCCTAGGGTGTCTCCGACAGCTCGATCCTGGGTACGATAGCTTCTCCAGCCTCCCCGCTGCTGATGATCCACTTGCTGTTCTCCTTGAGCTGCTGGGCAATCAGGAGCTGGAGGTAGGCCTCTCCCAGATCCCCCCGGCCCTCGAGCGCGCCAAGCATCGCCCGCACTGCCACCTGTTCAGCCTGCGATGTAAGCGCGATTCGCTCGGCGTCGGCTTGGGCAAGCTTTGTGATCTCATAGGCATCGCCCTCAGCGGCCTTCTGCGCCGCATAGAAGTCCGCGTCCGCCAGGGTCCGTCGCTGGGCTGCTTCGGCCTGTGCCTGCTCTTGCCGCTGCACAGCGACCATGCGATCCTTGATTGCTGTCACGACTTCCTCAGGCGGCGATGCGCTCTGGATCTGCACCGTAACAAACTCAACGCCATATCCCGAGGCTTTCTCCTGTAAGGCCTGCATCACCTCGCGGTTCATCTCGGCCCGGCTGTGCATCACCTCGGTCATCTCCTTCGAGTTCACCACATCCCGGAGTTTCCCCTGCACGAACTCAAATATGATGCGCTCTGGATCATCTACCTGAAGCGCAAAGACCTTGGGGTCCGTCACGCGATAGGTGTACTGCAGTGACACATCCATCGTCACGTCATCTGAGGTCATGGCGGGAACCTGCTCTACATAGCCCAGTCGCTCGTTCACAGTCACTATGATGACCGTGTCGACCAGCGGAACCTGGATGTGCCACCCGGGCTCATCCACTGCCACGAAACGCCCACCCCGAAGGTGCAGTCCGCGTTCATACTCGTGGATCTTGTAGACCGACGATCGCCCTACAACGAAAAGAATGGCGAGTAGGACGAAGGTAGCCAATAGCACCGTAGCCACCCTGAACAGGCGGTCCAGAACACCAGGTCCCTCCCACGATCCGCGCTGATGTGGCCCGACGTCCGGGGTCACTGTAGGCACCGTCTGAGACATATCGTCACCTCCTGATGCATCGCGCCGCCGCGGCCGGTAAGCGCCCGGGGCGGGTTGTACCCTCAGTCTAGTGGAGGTAGCAGACAGTGTCTACTGTAGACATCACCAGTACTCAACCCGTCAGGTGCTCTCGGGCCCAGACCGCCGCTTCGACCCTGGACACCACATCGAGTTTGTGGAGGATGTTACTTACGTGGAAGTCGACCGTCCGCACGGTGACAACGAGCGCCTGTGCGATTTCCTTATTGCTTAGCCCCTGAGCTAGCAAGGTGAGGACCTGAAGCTCGCGTTCTGTCAGGCTGTCTCGCGTTTGGGCGATCTCCTCCTGCCACCGTGTCGCCCGGCCCCTCTGTTCGTCTGTCCAGAGACTCTCGCCGGTGGCTGCTCGTCGTACGGCCTCCGCAATCCGACCAGGCGCTTCGTTCTTTAGCAGGTAGCCAACAGCGCCGGCTTCCACCATGTTGGCAATGTACCTGTCATCATCATAGGCAGATAGAGCGACCACCCGGGGCGGCATTTCGGACTCAGATAGGCGCGCAGCCACGGCTCCACCGGCGACCTGCGGCATCTGGCAGTCCAGAACGACTACGTCCGGATGGAGACCGAGGCTCATCTCGATGGCTGAAGCACCATCCTCGGCTTCGCCGACAACGACAATATCAGGTTCGCGATCCAGGAGCACACGCAGTCCAACGCGCAGCGCCGGGTGGTCGTCAACAAGAACCACGCGGATTGGGTCAGGCGCCTGCCTGACGAGACGTTGCCCAGCCTCTGTCCTCATTCCAATCGCAACAACGTGTCGAACTCGCGGGCTGCGTCCGCCAACCTGCCGGATTGCTCAGTGAGGCTGAACCAGTCCCACTCGTCACTGTGTGGGAACTCATCCAGAAACCAGACCAGGGCTGCAATCTGCGGCTCGTCGTTGACAACGTCGAGGGCGGCGCCTAACCATCCACTCGGATAGTTCTGTGCAGGAGGTATCCCAGCTTCGCGGTCATAGGTGTTGGTCGAGATAATGTACGCGGGCAGCCCCCGCGTCGTTGGGTAGGTGTTGATGATAGCTAGCCAGTCCTTGTACACGCGGAACCCGATCCGAGCCCCGCCCCATTGATCGCTCCTCAGGTCCGTACGTGGCTCGTCAGCTTGCCGCACATCGCCCATTTCGGGAGCATCCGGGCGCCCCGGGGCTTGCAGGTCAAACCCATCAGGTCCCGCCATGGGCACACCAAACCGTCCCTTGGCAGATGCGGCCTCGTCCAGGCACCTGACTAGATCATCCATATAGCTCAGCCAAGGCGCGAGATCAGTGCGCGTGCCTCCCGGGTCCCCCACCCAAGGGCGAAGCGGACCAACGATCACCCGCACGAAGGGGTTCTCCTCCCTGATCACTTGTACAGCATTGAACGTATCGACCACGTCCTCACCGTACCCACCAAAGACCCGTGCATACCACTGCGGCGTCAAGGCGTCTTCCCCCGCAGATGCCATGGCCTCGGCTGCGTTGATGTCACTCCCGATGATGTACCCATAGACGTCGCGCATACGGGCGTCACGCGCTAACCTGCGTAAGTAACCCAAGTACTCGGTCAGCTCGATATAGTTACCAGGGCGCGGGAGGGTTTGCTTCTGATCAAAGTCAACACGCACGAGGATGTGCAGGCCCTTGTCTCGATGGGCCGCGATGCGCTCGGCAAGATCGTCCACGCCCCAGTAGTCGTCCTCGGCCCGGCGAGCGTAAGTTACCTCTACGGCCCATCCACTCCGGCTATGCCAGTCGCGGTTCAAGCTGGGCATCATCAGCCCAAGCTTCGTCGGCAGACCTACATGTCCAGGAGCAGCCGGCTCTCCAACGGCCCACTGACCGCGCTCGACACAGCCAGTATGGCAATCGCGGTAGAACGTTAACACATAGCCCCTGTCGACGGGCACCTCATAGGTCCACGTCCAGCTCCAAGTTCCAGCACGCTCGACCGCATCGCCCTGCTGCAAGGCCTGGATGCCATTTGCCCTCAGCGACACAAAAGACCAGGGGACCGAGTCGCTCACGGTAACAGTCGTGAGGTCGCCGGCCAACAGCGACTCTTCGGAGATCTGTAGAGCAGGCCATAGCCCCACCGCGCCAGAGTCCTTCATCACAACAACTCGTCCAGATAGCGGCAGAAGCCAGTAGCCACCCAGAACAGCGACGGCGAGAATCGCCCATAGCCACCGCCGGATGGGATGACGGTTACCACGCCCTGCCGTCATCGACGGTCCCCCTGCTCCTCGCCAGCGAGTGGCAAGATGAAGGTCGCGCATGTTCCGCGCTCGTCATAAACCGGGCTCTCCAGCGTCAGCTCAGTCCCGTGCCGGCGAAGCACCTCCTGAACGAGAGTCAGGCCGAGTCCGCTACCCTCCGCAGTCTCAGGCGCTGCGCGGTAGAAGCGCTGTACTACAAAAGGCAAGTGTTCGCGCGGGATTCCTGGCCCGGTGTCGCACACTCTGCACGCGACGCCCACCGAGGCACGCTCTAGCGCGATCGTTACCTCATCTCCAGGGCCCGAATACTTCAGCGCGTTGTCAACCAAGTTCAGGAGTGCCTGACGGAGCCGATCAGCATTCCCCATGACGAGGGGTAGGCCGGAGCTTACACCTGTTCTGACCGAGATCCCACGCCCATCAGCCACCGGCGTTGTCTGGAAGACGATCTCCTCCACAAGCGCTGCCAGATCGAGAGGGCGCAAGGGTAGGTCCACAGCCGCCTCGAGCCGTCCGAGTTCGAGCATATCATTCACAAGTCGTGACATGCGCTGAGCTTCTCCCCTTGCGACCGAGAGCGACTGTCGCCTGATCTCATCGCCGACGTCGCCGAGCCCCAGGATCTCCAAGTGCGTCAGCAGCGTCGCAATGGGTGTCCGGAGTTCGTGTCCCAAGTCGCTTACCAGAGCGCGGCTGGCGCGCTGTGCACGACGCTCATCAGAAACGTCAAGCAACACCACCAGCTCCTGGCCACGGTGGACACCAACCCACCACCGGACGGTGCGTGAGGTTGGGAAGGTGAGGGTACGACTTCGGACCAGCCCATCTTGGGATGACGGAGATCCATTTGCCGCTCCCTTGGGCGACATCACGAGATCCTCACGCAGGAGATCGACCCAGTCAGCAGTGGGCAACTCACGCACATCACTCGGGAGGTCAAGGCAGGCGCGTGCTGATGAGTTGGCGTAGACGATCTGCTCGCCGCGCAACAGCATCAACCCAATTGGAAGCTCATCGAGGAAAGGTAAGGCGTCGCGATCGGCGGAAGACGGCCCACCCCAACGATGCACTCGCGTGTCTGGTGAGTTCCGGCCATACAGGAGTAACCCGCCGGCCAGGAGAACCACGGCCAAAAGCACTCCGAACAACAGCCACTGCAGGTCAAGGACTAACATCAACTCCGGATCCTGCTCAACGAGCTCAGATGACCTCAGAGACCGGAAGATCCTCCAGATTCAGTGACAGGACCGACGAGACACCGTCTTCACCCATGGACACACCATAGATGGTATCAGCGACCTCCACCGTGCCACGGTTGTGGGTGATGATGATGAACTGCGTCTCACGAGCTAGGTCACGAAGCATCCGCCGGAACCGACCTACGTTGGCCTCATCGAGCATCGCATCAACCTC
Organism: Anaerolineae bacterium; assembly: GCA_034676785.1. Classification (GTDB taxonomy): domain Bacteria; phylum Chloroflexota; class Anaerolineae; order B4-G1; family SLSP01; genus PWVB01. Next base: position 20,486 of record JAXDDP010000007.1, read on the forward strand.
ATCCAGAACGCAGAAGGGTGTAGGACTGATCGACATCACGGCAAATATGAGCGCCACGGCCGTCAGGCTGCGCTCGCCTCCCGACAACATCGCCAGGCTCGCAGCGCGTTTGCCTGGAGGTCTGGCAAGTATCTCCACTCCAGGGCGCCCGTCGTCACCTTCCGCTAGCTCCAGCTTTGCACTGCCACCGTTGAAAAGAAGCTCGAAGACGCGAACGAATTCCACCGCGATGGACTTGAAGGTTGTACTAAACATCGTGTCCATCATCTCATCAAGCTCATTGATGATCTCGCGCAGATGAGCGGATGCCTTCTCGAGGTCCTCCATTTGCTCTCGTAGGAACCGGTGACGCTCAGCCAGTTCGTCGTACTCCTCTTTAGCTGCCGGGTTGACAGGTTCGAGACGGCGTATTTGAGTCCTCAGATCTCGCACCTGATTCTCGAGCCCCTGGGGCAGCTCATTCACGGTTGGCAACGGGCATACGATGTCGCCCAGGGGCAAGGGTTGCTGGGTGGCGATGGAATCGGGCAGGTTGCTGATCACGATTCCGAGCGTCTCCTCAATCTCACGCTTGAGCGCTTGAACCTGATCCTCACGACGGTTGGCATCAACCTCGGCTTGCGCCAGGCGTTGTTCTGCCTCCCGTACCGCGCGGCGAAGGCTCTGCTCGCGCTCAGCCTGAGCCTCAAGGGATGCCTCGAGCTCAGCTAGCTGACCCTCGAGTGGAACAATCTGGGCAGCAAGCTGCTCAGCTTCACGGCGTGCCTCATCGTAGGCCGTTGCCAACGTCTCAAGGGTAGCGCTCAGTTGCGTTGACTCTGCGTCCAGCGTATGAAGCCGCTGCTCCTGTTCCGAGATCTGTCGCCTGAGTCGATGCACTTCCCGCTGTCGACTCTCGACGTACACCCTGCGACTCTCTAGTTCCTGCTCCAGGACCGCGACTTCGGTGCGCCTCTCCGCGAGATAGCTCGACACATCATCGTCGCTGATGGACGCTAGCTCAACGGAAAGCTGAGCCAGCAGCTGGTCGCTTGCCTCCAGATCGCTCTGGACCTGTGCATGCGTAGCGGCCAATCGTTCGACTTGCGCATGGATGCGATCGCGCTCTTCGGAAAGCTTCTGGAGCTGCGTTTGCTGCCATTGCGAGTCCTGAATCGCACGCTCGAGTTGGCGGACAGCCAGATCCAGCACACGGTCGCGCTCCCTCACAAGACCGTCAGCCAGGCGACGCCGGTCCAGGCACGCCTCGCGGGCATCAGCCAGAGCACGCACCCGAGACTCAGCTGTCACAAGCATCGTCTCATCCTCGGCCACAGTCTGTCCTAGATTCCGGGCCTGCTCTCTGAGCTCACGCCGTTCGCGCTCACGTGACAAGAGGCCAGGTCCTTGAGCTTCACGACCTTCACCCCCGGTGACAGAGCCACTCGACCGAACGATCTCACCGGCGAGTGTGACGATGCTAAAACTGCCACGGAGATCGCGGAGCAGACGACGCGCTGCCTCGAGACTATCAGCGACCGCGGTCCTCCCCAACAGCAAAGAAACCGCGGGGCGGTAGGTATCATCACATTCAACGAGGTCAGCGGCGACACCCAGGATGCCATCGCGCTTCGATAGATCGAGGGGCGACGATGGGCGCAACGTGTCCAGAGGTAGGAAAGTCGCCCGACCCGCTCGTTTCGTTTTCAGGAAGTTGATGGCCCTCTGAGCATCGTCCCAGGTCTGAGCGACAATGTCCTGGAGCTGCGCCCCCAGAGCAGCCTCAATCGCTCGTTCGAGTTCGGCCGGCACTCGCACAAGCGATGAGACCGGCCCGGGCAAGCCACGAAGCTCATTCGCTTCGGTCGCCTGCATGACTGCGCGGACACCCGCATACATCCCTGCCCCGTCAGCATGCAATCGGTCAAGCGCCTCAAGTCGCACAGAGGCACGCTGAAGTTCAGCGCGATGCTGTCCCAGGAGTCGCTGGACTCGGTCAGCGTCGGTGCGCGATTCGGCAAGCTCTCGATCAGCGCTCGCCTCGTCCCGCTGCGCTTGCTGCAGAGCAGTTCGCGCCTCGTCCAGAGTGCGTCGCTCGACCTCCACAGCAGCCTGCAGGTCACGACGTCGTGCAGTTCCTTCGGTCACCGCCTTGCTCAGTTCGTCGTGCTGCACCGCCAGGTCGGCCGCTCGTTCCTGCGCTTGGGCGAGGCGGACCTCACGGTCACCCAACTGGTGCCGAAGCTGCAAGGCTCTGGCCTGCGCCTCAGCTTGCCGGCGTAGCACTGCGTGCCGCTTCTGCGCCAGCCGCTCGTGCTCTTCTTTAACCTCAGCTAGTCGCGACCGTGCACTCTCAAGTTCATTGCCTCTCGAGACCAGCTCAGTTTCCAGCGACTTGAGGTCGAGATCCTCAGAGCTGAGAGCCGAACGCAACGGAGCGAGGTTCGACTCGGTCTCTTCCAGCCGCTCGCGAAGCTGTCTCTGACGTTCACGTGACACAGCCAGTTCGCGCTGCCGGTTACCAGCTTCGGTGTGTCGAAGACTGCTTTCACGATGAAGCTCGGTCAGACGTTCACGGTGTTCGTTGATCTGGTGCCTCTGGGCCAGAACCTGTTGGCCCAGATCGTCGGCCTCTTCCAGCACGGCAAGCACACGATCCTCGTGGTAGGCAAGCCGTTGGCGCGCCTGATCGAGATCATAGAGCCCTCGTCCCCAGCGGTAGCCGTACCAGATCAGCAAGGTCTCTGACAGCTCGTGCTGCAGCCGAGCGTGTTCCTCCACTCTGGCAGCCTGCCTCTGCAGGCGCCGCAGCCGTGGTTCGACTTCACCGACGATGTCATAGACACGCTGAAGATTGCGCTTCGTCTCATCAAGGCGCGCTATCGCATCCTCGCGTCGAGTCCTGTACGGAGTGATGCCCGCGGCCTGCTCAAACAGCGCCAGTCGCTCCTGTGGACGAAGAGACAGGATTTGGTCAACAAGGCCCTGGCCGATCACGAGATAGGCATCACGACCCAGGCCTGCTCGATCAAGTAGGTCACGAAGATCCATCAGTCGGACCCGCGAGCCGTTCAGCATATAGTCGCTGGTTCCGTCACGGTAAGCCCGTCGCTCAACGATGACTTCAGCGAAATCTACGGGGAGCCACCCGCTGCTGTTGTCGAAGACGATGGCGGCCCGCGCCATACCAGACCGTGACCGCTTACCACTCCCGGCGAAGATCATATCCTCCCCAGTTCGGCCACGAATGGCGGTCAGGCGCTGCTCACCGAGAACCCAGCGGATCGCGTCAGTAACATTGCTCTTACCGCTCCCGTTCGGCCCCACGACGGCGGTGATGCCGGTCGGAAACGTGAAGGCGGCAGGGTCCGCGAATGACTTGAAACCCTGCAACTCGATCTTCTTCAGTTTTGGCATGAGTTGTCCCAAACCGGCAGGAAGACCATCCACTGGTCAGGAGTCGCCCGAACGAAGCCCTCGACTTGGGCTAGAACGCGCTGCACGTTCACCTCAGCGTCACGCTCACGATCGCCTGTACGTTCCATCTCCATAGGGGGATTGGCCAGGATGCGATAGGAGGTGCCGTTCCAGACAAAGGAGATCGTCATGACCAGACAGTCAGTGATCAGCGGGATACGGATGTAGCCGGTAGGTAGGCAAGCCGGCTGTCCGAAGAAAGTGACCGGCGAGTTCGCTCCTGGGACGGGACGGTCCACACCCGTCAGCACGATGCCGCCACCTCGAAGCCGCTCGATCGCCTCGCGGAGCGTTTGCGGGGTGATCGGCGTCAGCGTCCCACGCGCCCTGGATCGAAGATCGTTGATGATCTGGTAACCTGGCGGAGGGTCAGCCAGCGACAGGGCCTGTACCGGCAGCGGCGCGTAGTGGGCGAAGGCTATCCCGCAGAGGTCAAAGTTTGACGAGTGCGATCCCAAGACCAGGAGTCCCCGTCCGGTGGCCGCTGCACTCTCCAGATAGCCACGGACCTCCGCGGACATCTCAACGGAGGGGCTAAAGTCCTCGGGCTGTAGCGCGCCCCTACCGGCATTGTGGAACAGATGATAGTAGCTAAGAGTGGAGTAATAGAACAACCTGCGCACAGCCCGAACGCGGTCCTCCTGGGTCGACTCTGGCGGCAGTACGTGCGAGAGGTTGTCCAACGCCCCGTAGTAGTTGGCCGGCTTCCACGCAAGGAGGGCCTGGGTGATACCCCAGACGACGCCTCCTGCCATGGCTGGAGGCGTAACCTTCCCCAGCCCGTACATCAGACGCGTTGGCAGGGAGCGCTGAAAAAGGGACTGCTTGGACCTTGTCATCGTTGTATGTTCACCGCAGACGCAGTCGGATGCCTTCGGGCGTTCTTGTCGGCGCCACCAGGTGAGAGCCGCGAAGAGCCTATTGGGCGTCCTCTGTCAGAGTCAGAGGCTGCAGCAGCGAGTGCGGACCTTCAACCAACACGGGAATCGCTCTCACCACACACAGCATCACGGCCACCCACGCAGCCGCCTGCGCAGCAGCGGTGACGGACTCCAGGTACTCTCCCCCTCCAACCTGAAGCCCGTGCTGGACAGCCAGGAGACAGAAAGCAACTGCTTTCGCAATCCCGTACGGAGTCCGCAGCCAAGGCGACTTCACGAGGAACTTACCCAATCGCGACCGCATCAGCCCAAACGGAGTCAACCCCCGCGCAGGGGCAACGGAACGCAGGGCATCGACAAATACGCCGCGGCCAATCACCAACAACGGGATGGCTATCGGGATGAGGTTCAGATCCGCGTAGACAACCCACAGTAGCAGCTCAACGGTCCGGTCAGCTGCAATGTCGAGAACGCTCCCGATGAGCGACTCCTGACGAAGCGCTCTGGCAACGACACCATCAAGTGTGTCCATCAGAATCAGCAGGACGACAAGTCCTGCCGCGACAAAACGGGAACTGCTCTCCGGCTGGTATAGGAGACCAATGATGACAACCAACAACGGCAGTCGAGCTAGCGTAATCGCGTTCGCCATCGCGCTACCCTTCCGTCAGACCCTGACGCAGCGAGGCAAGCGCCGGATCACTAGACTTCCCGGGAATGACACCCGCCTCCACCAGCCTACGCAGCCCTCGGAGCGCCAGCACTGGTTGCAGATACGCGTCGTCGGGCAGTGTGTCCGCTGTGAGCAACTCGGCCCAAGGCTGGGCAAGCGCATCACGCACTCGCCACACGTCAACAGAAAGGAAATCGGTCAACGCCGAACGGTCCACCCGCAGGAGACTGACCGCGTCGGGGCTCGGCCCCACGCGACGGGACGGCAAGAGGTATACCGCCTGTACCAGTGCATCGGGGACTTCGCCGCCTCCCAGCCGCGGTGGAGTCAGAACAAAGAAGTGCGGAGTACTCACTGTCACGTCCGACACCACGTGGGTTCCGCCAGACTCATCAAGGACATAGGCGTAGCTCGCTGGATGGAGAACCGCCTCGAATCGCCAAGCCTTCCGGATATGGCGAATCAGTCCGTGGTGAAGTGGGAACGACCCATCCGGCTGAATCTTGGCCGTTCCGACCCCAATAGACGCTCCTCCCGATGCCAGACGTCCCCAGAAGCGCGACTGACCAAGCTCGAAGTAGTAGCTCGTCTCATCGTAGACGAAACCAGCAACGCTGATCAGTCGCAGGAGACGCCCTCGCAACGCTGGTGACTCGGTTTCCGCCAACTGCGGATAAGCCTGAAACAGATCCACGCCTTCTAGCCTCCCCTTCCCACCTGTGGGATTATACCACTTGCGGTCGCGACTCCAAACCAGCTCGACTGCCGAGTAGCGCGTGGACGACCTCTGTGCTAGAATGGGTTTCCGTGTCGAGCAGCTGAGTGCTTGGCTACGGATGTCCCATCGACAATCTACAGCACCAAACACCGCGCAAAGATCGAGGGAAACGAGCGTAAACGATGTTCTGTCACCAATGCGGTCAACCCATTGCCAACGGTCTGACACACTGCACGCGGTGCCACGCGCCACTTCCTGTCGCTGGTGAAATGCCTGACCCTAACAGTGCACGTACCGCATCAGCTCTTGCGTCAAGGGATGCTATCATTTCGCGGCTGCGGCGCTTCATACCACCTGCGATCGCCGATAGAATCATCGAGAACCAGGAGCAACTCCGCGGTGAGCGGCGCGATGTGACGGTTGTGTTTGTCGATGCGGTGGGCTTCACGCGGCTCTCATTATCACTTGACGCGGAACTGATCTTCGGTCTCATCTCGGACCTCCTGTCACGACTGGCTGCTTGCGTCCATCGCTATGGTGGCATGGTCGACAAATTCACGGGTGATGGGCTGATGGCAGTCTTCGGAGCTCCCGCCGCACAGGAGAACGATGCTGAGATGGCTGTCCGGGCAGCACTGGATATTCAGCAGGCTGCTGCCGAGTTCGCCCCACTGGCTCAAGCCCAGTTGGGTGCATCCAGCCAGGTACGAATCGGGATCAACCGAGGCCCGGTCATCGCCGGTGTTCTCAGCACTGCAGAGCAGTCGTCCTACACGGTAATCGGCGATACCGTCAACCTGGCTGCACGACTGGAGTCACTCGCCACGCCTGGCCATATTCTCGTAAGCGCAAGCGTCCATGACCAGACACAAGCGCTCTTCGACTACGAGGCCGTCAAGAGACTCCCGGTTAAGGGTATGGACCTCCCTATGGAAGTCTACGAGGTCGCCAGCTCTTGGGAATCGACGGCAGCTACCCGAGGGATGCCTGGTATGACTGGGGCGTTTCTGGGGCGCAACCGGGAACTGGGCGACCTGACCCAGCTTCTCGGCTCTTTCCTCGCCGACCACCGTGGTCGCCTCATTGCTGTCACGGGAGAGGCCGGCCTGGGAAAGTCGCGCCTTGTGCAGGAGTGGATAAAAGCTAGCGCTACAGATGCAGTCACCGTCTGGCACGGAAGAGGCCTTCCGTACGCTCAGGGAACTGGGTACGGTGTATTCCGCTCGCTGCTGCAGGATGCCATCGATGGCTATGATGTGCCCAATGGGTGGCACCAGCACGTCAGCGATCCGCTTCGCCCCTTCATACGACGAGTCCTCGGTCTTCCCGTGAGCTCCGACGATGATACAGCCTGGGAGCATCTGCCGCCTGAGCGCATCAGCCAGCTAACGACGTTGGCTGTCCGCGAGTGGCTTGCGAGCGAGGCTCGGCAGACGCCTCTGTTGCTCATTCTGGATGACTTCCATTGGGCTGATGACCTGTCACAGGCAATGCTGCAGTCATTGGTAGGCCAGATCTCAGACATGCCAGTGCTCATCTGCGTTATGGCGCGGCCGGAACCACAGCTGACAGTGGACCTTCCAGCTATGGTAGCCACAGATGGTCTCTACATCGCGCTCGCTCCACTATCGGAAGATGACAGCCGGCAGCTGCTAGCGACTCTCCTCGACCTCGATGGCTTTCCCGAGGCGACCGTCGAGATCATCCTTACAAGGGCGGAAGGGAATCCCTTCTACGTCGAGGAGTTTGTCCGGATGCTCATCGAGCAGGCGCTTGTCGAGCTGCATGACGAGCGATGGCGTGCCGTTTCGACAGTCGCTCTCGAGGCCCTCGAGTTCCCCACGTCACTCCGCGGGCTGATGCTGGCGCGAATCGACCGGCTTCCGGAGAATCTGCGTCATCTCCTGCAGGACGCAGCAGTCATCGGGCTGCAGTTCGATGCCACACTTCTGGGGGATGTCGAGTACCGGTTACGCCGGATTGAGGCAATCAACCCGATGCTTGAGCGGCTCGAAGAACTTGACCTGCTCGAGCGACGTCCACTTGCCAGCCCGAGCGCCTATGCCTTCCGCCACATTCTGACCCAGGAAACGGTCTACCTCAGCATCCTGAGGAACGAGAGGCCCGACCTTCACCGAACGGTCGCGGAGAGCATCGAGAGCCTCTACTCAAGTGACCTGGATCCCCACACCGAGGTCCTCGCGTTGCACTATGACCGGTCGCGACAGCGGGACAAGGCACTGATCTACACCCTGCAGTCCGGTATTCGAGCACAACGCAGGTTCGCCAATCGATCCGCCATCGATTTCTACAGCCGGGCGTTGCAGTTGTCACAGCACGTTGAGGATGCAGCGAGTGCGCGCTGGCAGGCTGCCGTTGGCCTGGGCGACGTCCAACAGCACGTAGGCGAAAATGAGGACGCCATCAGCTTCTATACGGCTGCGCTTGAAGAGCAACCACTCGCACCACCGACAGTGCGTGCCGAGGTCATGCTGAAGATTGGCCGGGCGTGGGACAAGTTGGGCAACCGCGACAAGGCTGAGAGTTGGCTCAGGACGGCAGCCGAGGAGGTAGAGCGCAGCGGCGAGCAGGCGCCATCCATCGAGGCGGAGATCTACAATGCGCTGGGATGGCTTACCCTCCGCGGCGGGGATCTGTCGGCTGCACAGGCGCTGCTGATCCGCGCTGCAGGGCTGGTCGAACGCACGGATGATTACGATGTGCTCGCCTCGATTCTGAATCGACTGGGCGCAGTCTACTTCAGCCGGGGAGAATGGCAGAAAGCCGTTGAGGTTGTTCAACGTTCTCTTGACATCAGAGAGAGGCTTGGGGACGTGTTGGGTGTTGCCCGTTCGTCCAATAACTTGGGCATCCTCAAACGTGACGGCGGAGACTGGCAGGGCGCTCTTCAGACCTATGTCCGTTGCCTCGAGGCCATGCGCACGATTGGCGACATTGAAGGCGAGGCCATGACACTCACGAACATGGGAGGCGTCTACACCGACCTCGGTGAATGGGAAAAAGCTGAAGAGTGCCTCAGGCGCAGCTATGATATTGCTCAACACATTGCCAACACCTACGAGCGGGCTCAGGCCAACATGAACCTCGGGCGCCTGTTCCTGCGCAAAGGCGAACTGGATCAAGCAGAGACATTCGTCGACACGGCAATATCCCTCTATGCACAAGTCGGCGTCAGCGCCAATCCCAATGTCATCGACGCATACTGGCTGCGCGGCATGCTGCATCTCGAGCAAGGTAACATCGAACACGCAGCGGACTGGAGTGAGCGCAACTACGCCGTGCTTAGGGAGGGGACTGGCGTCGAGGATGGTGAGTCGCCTGAATGGGGACGGTACCATCAACTGGTGGGTCGGCTGACCCTTATGCGAGGTCAGGTCGAACAGGCCGTGCAACACTTCGAGCGCGCTAAGGTCATCTTCAGCGCAAACCGGTCGCCGGCTGAGATCGCACGCACAGGCTACTGGTGCGCGCAGGCCTGGCTTCGAGCCGACGAGATCGCCAGGGCACGTAAGGAACTTGTGGAGGCCGCGGAGATCTTCAATAGCTTGGGTGCCTCTGCGGACCTTGTCCGGACCACTCAGTTCCTGAACGGTCTCGACAAGGCGATAACCGCCAGCCATACAAGAGAGGGAAGCCTTTGATCGGCTTCCCCCTCTCTGTGGACCAATTGTGGAGTTCTAGTCCAGATCTACCCAGAGGTTGATGGTGACCTCTGGCGTGTTCGTTATGGTCTGCGTTGTGTTAGCAAAGCTCTCCTCGAATCCAGGATCAACGTACGCTGTCTGGTAGCCCGACTGGGTCAGGCCCTCCCACCCATCGGGCCAGCCAGTGTAGCCGCCAGCCCAGGTTGGCATGTATCCAGCAAGACTCGGCGTGCCATCAGCCCAGCTATCGAAACTATCAGCCCAACTATCGAAGCTGTCGGCCCAGCTATCGAAGCTGTCGATCCAGCCCTCACACAACACCGGCCGTGTCTCCGCTGCCGTGCTATCAGCCCAACTGTCGAAGCTATCGGCCCAACTGTCAAAGCTGTCGGCCCAGCTGTCGAAGCTGTCAGCCCAGCTATCGAAGCTATCGGCCCAACTGTCAAAGCTGTCAGCCCAACTATCGAAGCTGCTCGGCTCACTGGTACCGTTGGGATCAGCCACCCACCTGCGAAAGTCGTCGGCCCAGCTGTCAAAGCTATCTGTGTCGGAACTACATACAGTCGCCCAGTAACCGAAACCATCGGCCCAACTGTCGAAGCTATCCGCCCAGCTGTCGAAGCTGGTGCCCCAAGTCAGATAGCCGCCCTCCCAGTTGCTGAAACCGCCTGTCCAGGCAGAGAGGCCATCAGTCATCAACTCCATCCCGACGACCCAGCCGACATAGCTGTCTGCCCAGCTGTCGAAACTGCCGACCCAGGCCTCACAGAAGTCACCAGTGTCACTGCCGTCTGCCCAGCTATCGAAGCTGTCTGCCCAACTATCGAAACTATCCGCCCAACTGTCAAAAGAGTCGGAGAAGGTAACTGCATCCGCCCAGCTATCGAAACTTTCGGCCCAGCTATCAAAGCTATCGGCCCAGCTGTCGAAGCTATCGGCCCAGCTATCGAAACTACCTGCCCAGTTGTTGTCCCCATCTGCCCAGCCATCTGCCCAGCTGTCGAAGCTGCCATCCCAGACCGTGTAGTCGTCGATGATTCCGTTGAACCCTCCACCGACAATTTCGAAGGTGCCGGACTCGGGATTGTAGGTCGTCCATCCCTGGTAATGCTGATCGCCGTTCAGGTCGGCTGTGATGTCGAGTCCCTGGTTCGCCGCCCCTTCAAGATTGGCGAGAACTGCATCGGCGGCCCAGACTCGTCCGGCGCCCTGCTGCCAGATGCTATAGGCCGCTGTTGCCCGACCATCGATCTCGGCAAGCTGTGGGCGCGCCGTCTGGGTGATCCGGTACTTGACCTGATCAGGGCTGAGATCATCGTGCTCACTCAACACAAGCGCGGCAATCCCGGACACCACGGCCGTGGACATCGAACTGCCCGACATCTCGAAGTACCGTCCATTGACGGAATTGTCGCTCTGAACGTCACGGAGTGTCGTGTTGGGGCGCATCAGAGACACGATGTGAGCTCCCGGCGCAACAACATCGGGTTTGACAAATGCGTCCAGCGTGGGACCTGCAGCGGAGAACTCGGGAATGTAGTCGTCGCCGAATTCACTCGGCGTGCGATGGTCGGTGAAGGCTCCTACCGTGATGACGTAGGGCGTATTACCAGGGACACCAATGCTCATCGGTGCTGGACCCGTATTGCCCGCGCTGGCAACAACCGTGATGCCAGCCTGCCAAGCCGCCATCACGATGAGGCTGTAGGGGTCTGCCCAGTAAGGCGCAACAGGAATCGCGTACATCGAGATGTTCATGACTCGAATGCCGTACTCTTCCCGGTGCTCGATGGCCCACTGAATCCCCCGAAGTACGTCACTGTATGAGCCGACGCCATCCTCATTCAGCACCCGGACGGCGACAATGTTTGCTGATGGAGCGACACCACGGTACTGGCCATCACTGGCCTCATATGACCCGTTGGCGATAATACCCGCAACGTGGCTGCCATGCCCGTTTGGGTCACCGGGCGACTTAAGGAGGTGGGGATGTTCATAAAGCCTATCAGCAATGGCATCGTAGTACGCCAGGAAACGATTGGCTCGACCAGGCGGATCCGTGCGTAACTCGGGCAGGCGAGGATCCACCCCAGTGTCAACGATCGCGACAGTAACGCCGGCGCCACGATTTCCGGTAGCCCAGACCTCTTCAATGCCTGCAGGCGCGGCAAACTCCACGTCCACCGGCCCACCCGCGGAATCGCCGGAGTCCTCTGCGTCAGCTAACTCGACAGGCCTATCGGGCGTCACGCGAATCACGCGCCCATCCGCACTAAGATCGCCGAGTCGACCTTCGGGGATCCGGGCGACTACAGCGCCTATTGTCGAGATGTCCGACTCGACCCAGCCACCCACAGCAAGGACCGCAGCTTCTGCTGCTCCAGTCGCAGATCCTTGAACAATGACGGGGGTTTCTCGCGCGCCCGATGCGAGCGCCACTGGCTGAAACAACGGTGATGTCAGGAATACTGACACGACGGCAAACGTGAGGAAGACCCGTCCGAACACCTTAGTTGCTACCATCGCACACCTCCCTGATCCTGTCGTGCTCACAGCTTGCGATGCCTCCAATTATAACCCATTTCTATCCATAATACCAGAGCAAATACGGAATGGGTCGGTAGTCGGTCGCTCGCTTTGTCCCAGCTATCCCCCACAAACGAAAAGGAGAGCGGCATAGCACGCTCTCCTCTGGAAATCCCCATCCCGGACCAGGAACCAGCTCCAGTCAAATGGCGGATCCCCTTACGTGTGGGGTGTGCTATCGCTCTCCATGTTAGGGCAGTGCCAGGACCAAATCAATAGAGCACCGTGCCAGATGGGTTAAGGAAGGGTATAGTCACCGTTAATCATTCCACGAAAATCTCAACACGCTCGCCTTTGTCGCTATCTCGGATATCCAAGAGATGACCCAGTTCTCCGCGATCAAGCATGTCCTCAAGCCCTGCAGTATCAAGTCCCTCTACGCCGGCTATGCTGCCTCCGGCACGCAATCCGGCGCGAACAAGTCCAACAGGGAGTGTCAAATTCACGCGGACCATATCGTGAGGATCTGTGACGCGGATACGAACCCAGCGAGGCTTACGTCGGGACCTGCGCTCCGTCTCCTCCTGATCGCGAAGCGCGTCCAGAAGCTGCCCAGCTTGCTGAGCACTTATCGTGCCCTTCTCAACCATCTCAAGGATCTTACGGCGCTCATCAACCATCCGGCGCGATTGCCCTGAGGAGGTCTGTGCTTCAGAGGTAAGACCGCCAACAGCAGCGCTGACAGCCGAGGAGACACGTGGGCCAAGGTCAGCAAGCGACTCTGTGAGGCGCTGCCGCATCTCCTCAAGGGATTCGGTGAGTCGGTCACGTCGCTCGCGAAGCAACTCAGATTTGAGTTCTAGCCGCTCCAATCTCGCCAAAAGGCGCTCACGACGCGCTTCCAGACGTTCCCGGGCTCCAGACGCGGCACCAGTCTCCTCACCGGTCAAAGCAGCAAGCTCCGCCTCTACCTGTTGCAGTTCCCGGCCCACCTCTTCGCGGTCAACCTGCAGGGCTTCGTCTTTCGATAGCTCCTCCAGTCTGCGCACAGCATCGTGCATTTTCTGCTCAATCTTCTCTCGCGTTCTAGCCCCCAGATCATGTGCAGGCATTGCACCCTCCTTAGCGCACTGATTGCCCGCCAATGCAGTCCAACCTCGACGGTTACGCTATCTCGTTAGCAACCGCAAGGCCTCGTCGACGGTTGTCTCGCCAGCTGCAAGGCGATCCAGTACTGATTGAGTTCGAACGTCGTCCACATCGGATTCGCCGACCTCATACCCCATCGCGCGCATCACATCGTGCAGCCGGTTGCGCACCGTGGGGTACGAAAGCCTCAGTTCTTCCTGAACTCGGTTCAGCTTACCCTCAGAGCGCAGGAATAGCTCGACAAAGTCCAGTTGCTCGCTCGTAAGGCGTGACAGCCGCTGAGGAAGGAATGTGCCCTGGATCGAAGTGCCACATTGCGCACACACGAGACGCTCAACATAGAGCTCATCACCGCAGACGGGACATCTTCCTGGCATCGGGTACACGGTCGGGCCTCCTGATCGATCAACGGATATCCATTTTCATTCTACGATGGATATCAGAATAGTCAAGATCCAGACTTAACAATGTTGACCCGTGATTCAACAATCAGTATGCTTGTTGAGTGGACTGGAGAGAAGATGCGAGGAAAGTGCGAGGTGGGACAGATTCAGGCCGTCCATGAGAGACGAAGAAGCGGCCCTGGAGGGGGCCGCTGGGGGTACAGCAGACAAAAAAAGAGCTTCTTGGCAACGACCTACTCTCCCAGGGGGCTACCCCCCAAGTACCATCAGCGCTGGTGA
>JAXDDP010000009.1:0-11749 GCA_034676785.1 Anaerolineae bacterium
CCCGATCCTCTATGCGACCACGTTCGAGTTCCTGCAGCAGTTCGGCCTCGAAAGACCTGAGGATCTCCCGCCGCTACGCCCAAGAGAGGACGCGGAAACCGGTCCGCCAGCATAATGGAGCGAGCCCACGTGAGAGAGCGGCCATGCGCCGTCGGAACGGCGAGCGCCGTGAGAACGGCGGGCGCCGGAGCATCAGCGCTCACCCTGTGGCTGAGATCGCTGCGCCAGCTTGCGATCGCCGCTCTGCTTACCGTGACCCTGACCATACCGGGAGCACGCGTGAGCGCGCAGGCAGCCCCAACCACGGTTGGCGTCTACTATGTGGGCCCGGAAGATGCCATCGCCGAGGCGATTGCCCTTGCTACACCCCTCCTGGTCCGTGTCGACCAGCCAGACCTGGCACAGGTCATCGTCATCAACAACGCGCCGCTGCAGGATTCACTGAGAGCATTCGGCGCAGAGATCCAACAGGGGCGTGTGGGGCTCGTGCTCTTCTGCGGTTCGGCCTTTCCCCAGACCGCTGAGGACCTGCGCGCCCTGCTCGGTGTGAGCGCCTTTGGGCTGGCACAGGCCGCTGGCCCGGAGGCCGTGCAGACAGCGCTCGTCGAGGACCCGATCCAGCCCGCTGTCGCCTGGAGATCTGCGCCCGCGATTCACGCGCGAACGCTTGTCAACAACCCCAACCTGCTGCGCCCCATCGTTACTGCCGGAGCGGATCAGGGCATCATCCAGCGCGTGCGTGGGCGAGAGCAAACTCAGGTGCTCATTGTCGGTGGGTGGTTCGCCCATCCCTCGAATGCGGATTGGCTTAGTTGGGCCTACTTCGACTACCTGGTCTACCATCTCATCTCTGATGCCGCCGCGACAGGTCGAACGCTCCCGTTTGTGGACTATCCACATTCGCCGACGCCCCACCATTCTGGACGGTTGGCGCTCATCGGCGCGGGCGTAGGGCTGATGGTCAGTGCAAGCATCGTCTACTACGTAGCCCGCCGCCGCCTTTACCTCAGGCGCGGCCTTGCCGATGCTTGGCGGCAGATCACAGCACTTGTAGCACGCCCCTCACTGCTCGAGGCCTGGCGGACCGCGGGCTTCCACCGGCCTCTCACGGGGTTTCTCACATCTCTCCCGTTCAGCCTCATACTCCTGTTGCCCCTCATCGCATATCGTGTCCACCTCTTGCCCGAGGTGCTCTTCCGCGACTCTCAGGGGCTCCAGATCTGGGAATCCGTCACAAACTGGACCGTGATCCTCTGGATCTTGCTCGATGCGGGCACCGCCACCGCCGCAATACGTCACTACAGCGCCTACCACATCCACTTCCCCCAACGCGCCGCTCGCCACCTCCAGTTCTACGTATGGTGGCAGTTGCTCAGTGGCGCAGCGCAAGTCGGCGTGATCTGCATCATCTCGGCTACAGCGCTCCCCGCGCTGGGACAAGCACATCTCACGTATGGTATCCTGGCACGTGCCGTGCTCCAGATACCGGGGTTTCTCGACATCTTTCGTGTCACATTCGCTGCGCACCAGCGTTGCGACTACCAGCAGAGTCTGACGCTACTCACGGCGATCAGCGTCCCATGGTTACAGGCAATGGCGTTGCGGCTCATCGTCCCATGGGGTACCGGGAGTCCAGAGATTGGTTCAGGACTTGCCGGTAACGTCGCCCTGGCTGTAGGCATCCTCGCAGCCGAAACGCTAACCTTCCTGCTGGGAGCTTATCTCCACGTACGACGGGGACGTTCGCTGAGCGCGCTCTTCCTGCCTACGTTCGACAACGAAACCGCCAGAGAGGCGCTCACATTCGGAATCCCCTGGGCGCTTGGCGCTGCAAGTCCGCTTGTGGGCTACGTGCTACAGACTGAGGTTCTTCGCGTCGAACTCACGCCGTCTGGTCTCTCGCAGGATAGCTGGCAGCTCGTGCTGATGGTCGTCGCTGGCTTCGAGATACTGCTCTCGGGGCTCTATCGGGCGATCCTGCCGGCGCTCTCAGAAGCCCGGGCTTTGAATTACCAAACGCTGATGCGCTACACCGCGAGCCAGGGAATCCGTTACGGGGGCTGGTTCAGTTTCTTCCTGTTTGCTGCACTGGCTGCGATCGGGGAACGGGTGCTCATGACGCCGATTGCCGCGCGCTATGCTGACCTGGGACCCTGGCTGATGGCTATGTTGGCGTGGGGGGCACTGCAATGGACCGCCTGGCTCCCCGAGCGGATGCTCGAGGCAGCCGGCCGGCCCGGTCTGATCGCTGTGGCTGCCTTCATCGAACAGGTAGTGCGTATTGGCGGTGGCTTAGTGCTCATCCCCCAATGGGGTATGCCGGGTGTCCTTGTGGCCTGGGGTGCCGGGCTGCTGATCAGGGCTGGATGGGTGCGTATCTTTGCCGAACGCTCACTGGTCAAGGTGCGGATCTATGTCTGGCAAGCTCTCATCGTTCCCGCGGCGGGAGCCCTGATCCTCTACCAACTCCTCCGCCTGATCCTCGCTTCCTGGTCGCCCGTCACGTGGGAAGCTGTGGGTTGGAGCACCGCCGGCGTCTTCTTGATCGGTCTTCTGCTCTATGGCTTCCTGACCGGCATCTTGGGCGGGTGGGACGCCGGTGGGGTTGCCGATCTGCGTATGGCCACCCGCTTGACGACCATCAGCCTGCCCTACACCTGGGTCCTGATGCAGGCCGTCCGGGTAGGCACGCGCATCTCACCCCTGCACGGACGATTTCCCCTGGGGTTGTACGATTGGGCCCAGAAAGAAGCCAACGCGCTCACCTTGGCACAGTCGCAACCTGAGCGATAATGTTTGGATATGGGCGGTGTCACCAGCTGTACAACAGATCAGGACTGCCGGCCAGGAAAGGAGCCTGTCATGCTCGCACGATCGAAGTTCGCCCCACCGGATATCGCACGTTCCAGGGTTTTCTGGCTGGTCATCTGCCTCGTGCTTCTGAGCCTGTCGTGCAGCCTCATCGAGAGCACGCCCACGCCTTCGCCCACCAACACGCCTGCGCCAATCGTAGCCACCGCGACAAGCAAGCCTGAGGCACCGCCGGCGACATCCACGCCGAAGCCGACGGCGCTGCCCACCGCGACGCCTGTGGCCAAGGGCACGGAACTCCAGATCGTCAACGATTCTGGCACCGACATCTGGTACCTTTTCGTGTCCCCCTCAGATGCTGAAGACTGGGGCGACGACCGACTCGGTGGAGACACAATCCCTGCAGGAAGCAGCTACACGCTGACCGGCATCGACGACGGTGTCTACGACGTACAGGCGCGGGATGCCGACGATAACCCAATTCAAACAATCTGGGGGTTAGAGATCGTCGGCAGCGTAACCCAGGTAATCGAAGAACAGGCCCTGATGTTGGAGGTCTACAATGGTGGCGAAAGGGTCATCGCTCACCTCTTCGTTTCATCGGTGGAGAGCGAGACGTGGGGCGACGACGTACTCGAGGGAGGCACCATCGGCCCCGATGAGACTTTCACGCTCGAGGGTCTAGCAGCCGGCGCATACGATATGCAGGTCGAGAACGAGGATGGCGAGATCATCGAGACGGTCTACAACGTCTCGATGGACGGTTATTACTACTGGAACGTCGTGGGCAAGGCCGATCTTCCGTCCAACGCCGTATTGCGCTTCGAAGATGACTTCACGGACAACCGAAACAGCTGGGGAGATTCGTCATCTGAGGGGGTTGTCTACAATGCCCCGGCGGGCGGCGAGTTCTGCATCGACATCACCGCTGACCAACTGACCGCCTGGGAGTGGTATGAGCCCTTCCGCCCAGACCAGTTCGTGGCCGAAGTGGCCTGCAAGGCGCAAGAGGATAATGACTCATCGTGCGGTGTGGGGTTCGGGCCCGACGGTGACAATCTCTACTGGTTCGAGGTATCGCCCTATGACCAGACCTATGCCCTCTTCCTGCTTATGAACGATGAATGGCAGGACAGCCTCGTGGGGTGGACGGAGTCCAAGAACATCTACCCCGACGGCTGGAACTACCTGAGCATCGAGCGCATGGACGGGATGTTCTCAGTGTTCATCAATGGGGTACTACAGGCCTCGGTGGCGAGCGATCACTTCCCGACCGGACGCATCGGATTGGGTGGCTCAACCTACGACCAGGGCAACGCCCGCATCTGCCTCGACAATCTACGGGTGTGGCGTTTGGAGTAAGGATCCACCACAGGATAGGGACAAGTCATCAGGAAGAGGACCGGAGACGTGCAGGTGAAGTCATACCGCTTGAAGTCTCCGGCCCTCATCCCTCACTGGAGGTACACCCACTTCGCTTCCCCCGAACAATAACTCGGTCGCCCTCAATACGCACGTGGTCGCCGGTGTGGATCGCTCCGACTGGCACTCTGTCCACCATGGGGATATCGCTGATGATCGCCCCAACGGCGACGATAGGTTCGCTCTCCGCATTGACGATAGCTGCTGGGGCGAGGCCCGCGGTAGCAAGCTGGTAGAGCACGTACGATCCAACGGTGCTCCCTTTGCCCGAGGGGAAGACCAGAACCTTGCCTGCCACGCACTGGCCCTCAAGCGGATGCCCACGTTCGGTCACCACGCCCGTCGATCCATCGACGCCCCCCAAGAAACCGATCGGTTCCGCTGAGACCAACGCCTCTCCCTCGACAACTCCCATCTTGATCAGACGTCCAATGAACGTCATCGACTCGCCACTGCTCATGAGGTCTCTCTCCCCTGTCGCCTGTCAGCGATCTCCTGCCACTGCAGCCGCGATACACGCCTCCAGCGGCGCAAACCGCGTCGCTACGTGCGCCAGGTTACGCAGGTAGAACGCCCCTTTAGCCGACGGTGTCGCCACCGTACCGAATCCCAGGTCGCGCAGAGGAGCGATCCCCATACAGGCATCTGTGAATACCCTACCGCCAGCAGCTTCAATGAGGCTAACAAGGCCTTGCTCAACGGCAATCGCGCGCACAGGGCGTGCACATGTCACCCATAGCGGGACCTGCACCATGCGGTCCCTCAGCGCCTCAGCCACCAGCGCGATTTCCCGCAGGGAAGCATGGGGACATCCTATCCAGACCAGGTCGATGGATTCGACATCGTCGCTCAAGCTCGCATAGCCAGGGACCACGTCATCGATCACGAGCTTCTCGTATGTGGGGGCCAGCATTGGCCCCGCCCGCGCCTCGGGAGTGACCTCGGCCACGTGGAAGAGCCCGACTGCCCCGGTCGCCGCCATCGCCGCTCCCAGCGCTTTCAGCTTCTCCTCGAGCAGCGGGGCGGCTGCATCAAGAGGCAGGCCAACAAGATAGGGCACAGCTTGCCCCGTCTGGCGCCCCACGATCGCGCCCAGCGCGCTGTAATCGGAGATGGTGTCAAGCCCCGCGCGGACCTCGACGCAGAGCGTCGCCAGGCGGTTCTCCGCTCGGTGCAGGCCATACGCACCGGTGCGACCGGTGAGTGCCGCCGCGATCGCGCCTGGACCACCTTCGCGATTGGTCCGTGCACCGAGCACGCTGTTGGCAAATACGACGGCCGAGGACTCGGCCCAGGCCACATGCGTCCCCTGCGCGGGCCGGTTGCCGATGAGGTAGGGAGTGCAAGTTGGAAGCGGTGTGCCCTCACCAACGCCCATTTGTGCAAAAGCGTCGACCACCTGGCGCTGCTTGTCAGCAAAGTCGGTGGAGAAACCCTGTTCCTCCCAGCGCGCCATGTCCATCGCCGTTGGATTGAGCGTCGTGGGCACGCGAACCTGTGCGCCCTCGTCAGCCCACTGACGAAGGAAGCGCAATCCCGCATCGCCGATGTTGCGGTACGAGACGCCGGAGATCTGCACACTTTCAACGGGTATCAGGTTCTGAGCACCATAGATGGTGCCCAAAGCGACTACGATCTCCATCGCCCGTTTGAGCGCCGGACCGCCGCCTCCGTCCAACCACCGGCGCTCTTCCGCTGTCAGTTCCATAGGCATCCTGTTGGTCCTGGTGGCTCTCACCCTCACCTGGGGCGAGGGCCAACGCCGCTCTCTTGTCGGGCGGACTTGACGCGATCCGGTGTGAAGGGGATCTCACGAAGACGAATGCCAGCAGCGTCGAAGACAGCATTCGCAATTGCCGCAGCCACCGGCCCCTGGGCGCCTTCACCAATGCCCAGGTAGGGTTGTCCAGGCCTGTTCAGAAGCACCGTCTCGATGGTAGGTGCCTCGCGGAAGCGCAGGATCGGGTAGGTACGCCAATCGGTACTCGTGATCCCATCCGCATCGAAGGTCACCTGCTCCTTGAGCGTCCAACTCGCTGATTGCAGGAATGCACCCTCGAGCTGCGCGCTCAATCCCAGTGGGTTGACGATCTGACCCACGTCCGCCGTAACGATGGCGTGCATGAGGCGAATAGCACCGCTGGTCACGTCGACAGCCAGATCGACAACGACGGCAACGAAGCCCTGGCGATTCTTATACTGCGAGAACGCCAGCCCACGCCCAAGGCCATCGACTCGGGGACCAGCTTTCTCCTGTGCGGCCTCAACGACAGCCCGTGCCCGCGTATTCCCAAGATAGCGTAGCCGGAAGTCGAAGGGATCGGTACCCGCAGCGTATGCCAACTCGTCGACAAACGATTCGATGGCGAAAACATTGGCATAGGCCCCCAGTCCTCTCAGCGCCGATACACGCAGAGGACTGTCCGGAATGAAGTGCGCAACGATCCGCTGCCCGGGGAAGGCATAGAGCGGCGTCGCATTTCGGTGCGTGCCCGATTCGGGGCCCAGCATCGGGCGCGCTTCCGGTGGCTCAAGCGGTGACGCCAGATGCCAGGCTGCAAGCAGGCCAGAAGTTCCGGCGACGCCATGCGAGCGCGATGAGTGGCTGTAACCCCAGACATCATGAGACCAGGCGAGGACCTCACCCCCGGCATCGAGGCTTGCGTGCATCCTGATCACGGTGGCAGCCCCATAGGGCTCCCAGGCATGCTCGTCGGCTCGCATCCACTTGAGCGAAACGGGCCGCCCCGCAACAGCGCGAGCCAGCAGCGCCGCATCGAGCGCGGCATCGTCGGCGCCGTTGTGCCCATAGCAGCCGGGCCCATCCATGTGGATGACGTGAATGTCGTCCTGGCTCGTCTGCAACACAAGAGCCAACTCCGCCCGCAACGGGAAGGGCCCCTGACTGTGCGACCAGACGGTCAGCTTGCCATCGGTCCACTGCGCTACCGCCGCCGAAGGCCCCAACGAGGCGTGCATGTGATAGGGACGGGTATAGGTAGCTTCCAATGTCCGCGCCGCTCCCGATGGGGGCTCAAAGGGCGGGACCGGGCCGACCTGCGGCGTCCCATCCACGACAAGGAATGCTTGTTCAGCGTGCTGGAGCATCGACCCGTAGAGCGACTCTTGCGGTGGCAGAGGTGCCCCCGGCTCCCAGACCGCCGAACGCCGCAACGCCTCCATGGCGACCACGGCTTGCTCTTCACGCTCTGCGACGACGCCAAGGAAGCTGCCATCACGAACGACACCCAGGACACCCGGCAGCCGGCGGATGGCTTCGGCATCGACCGAGACCAGCCTTGCAGCGTAGTTGGGCGGGCGCACAACCCGTCCGTGGACCATACCTGGCAGGTCAAGATCGTGGACGAAGGTCGGCGCCCCGGTCACCTTACCGACCAGATCGAGCCGCTGTCTCGGGCGCCCTACCGTTACATAGGACTCCGGGCGCTTGGGCTGTGCGATACCCGACACCTTGGTACCGAAGCGCTTCCCACCGAAGAGACTCCAATAGGTGACGCTTCGCCCGGATACGGGGTCCGCGATGGTCCCATCGACGATCGTGAGTCGATCGCGCGGCGCCTCGAGCTCCTCATAGGCCACATCGAGCGCAAGCCGCCGGACCTCGGCGGTGGCGTAACGGATGGCGTTGCCCGATGTCTCCAGAGACATGCTACTCACCGTATAGCCTTCATCAGGCGTCTGAGCCGTGTCGGCTGTCACCACGCGAATGCGGTCGAGGGAGACGTCCAGTTCGTCAGCACCGATCATCGCGACAGAGGTTCGAAGATCCTGTCCAAGCTCCACCTTGCCGGTGAACAACGTAATCGTGCCATTGGTGTTGACGCGTACCCAGGCATCGAGGTCGGGCGTCTGGACAAGCGGGCGCGGCAGAGCTCGCCCTTCAGGACCAGCCAGGTCGCTGGCGGACCGCAGCTCAAAGGGCGGCGAGGGCCTGGGGTCACCTGCCGCCCGGCGCACAGCACGCAACACCCGGTCGTAAGTGCCACAACGGCAGAGGTCGCCGCTCAATTCCGAGCGAATTTCGGCATCTGTGGGGTGAGGATTCCGGTCGAGCAAGGCCTTGGCAGTGACAATCATCCCGGAGACGCAGAAGCCGCACTGGACCACGTCCTCATCTATGAAGGCCTGCTGCACAGGGTGAAGGTGCTCGGGCGTTCCCAGCCCTTCGAGCGTCGTGATCTCGCGCCCACCGACGTCCTGAACCGGGAGCTGGCACGCGTGAACCGCACGCCCATCGACCAGCACCTTGCATGCCCCGCACTGACCCAGGCCACAGCCCAACTTGGCGCTCTTCAGGCCCAGATCGTTGCGGAGCACATAGATCAGGGGTGTCTCCGGCTCGGCCCATACGTGGTGCTCACCACCGTTGACCCTGAGGGTGAATTCCCGAGGCATACACGCCCTCCCTGTCGTCCGAAAAGACCACTGAGCTTTCTGCAAAGCACGAAGGTCTGGCTACATCAGTCGAAGATACCCAGATCCCACTCGGGCAGATAATGGAGCTCGAAGCCCATATCGGTGAACCGCATAGGAAGCCACATGTAGCGCCCATCGATCGCGTTTTCCGGGCGCCATAGGTCGAACATCGCGATATAGGCATCGCGCTTCCCGACCACGGGCAGGATGAATGTGCTCTGTCCCCCAAAGGTGGTGTCACGTCCCTCACCGACGCACGGGTTGCCCTGCTCCGTCCAGGGCCCCCAGATCGAGTCAGCTACGGCACTGCGCGCAGCGTTCGGTGCCCAACCCGTGCAGTCCGATCCAATGAAATAGTACCTCCCCTTCCGCTTACAGATCGCCGGAGCTTCCATATAGCGCTTTGGGAATACCCGTATGTACTTCCCCACCGGTGCCAGATAATCCTCCGTGAGCTGCGAGATGTGCAGCGTGCTGTTCTCTTCGGATGCGTGGAGATGGTAGGCCCTGCCATCGTCATCAACAAACAGCGTCATGTCCCGCGCCATCTGACCACCGGCGAAATCCCGTCCCAGAAGGTTGACCTGGTCGATGTCCTCGGTAAAGCTGCCGTTGAACGCACGCTCAACAGAAGCTGGATCGATCGCCACCTTCTGCGCAGGTGTGGCATTCACGGGCCACACACCGGCGTTAGGGCGGAACGACTGGAGGAAGGTGTAGGGGCCCGTCACTCGATCGCTGACCGCGATGCCGCTGCGAGCAGCACGATAGCCCTGCCCCTTGAGCTCAAGGTGAAACCACATCACGAAGGTGCCGGTCGTGGCGTTATAGATCACCTTGGGGCGCTCGATGACACACCCCCGTGTGATGTCGCTCTCCGGATCATGGGAGACGTGCAGGGCGATCCCCTGGTCCTCCCAGTTGTAGAGGTCCCGCGATGCATAGCAGTGCACGCCGACCAGCGCCCTATTCCCGGCACGGCCCTCGATCTTGTGCTCGCCGAACCAATAGTAGGTGCCCTCATGGTACAGGACACCGCCGCCGTGGGCGTTGATGTGGGTCCCGCTGGTATCAGGCCACAGGGCACCAGGATAGAAAGAGGTTAGCATATCCCTATTGTCCTGTCACTGAGTCCGAGTGCGCAAAGATCTCCACGAGCCGTTGCCGGATGCCCTGCGACAACGGAGGGCGGTGGAACGACGCGATGTTTTCCCTGAGATGGTCAAGACTTCCGGTGCCCGAAAGGATCACGTGTGTGCCAGGCTCCTCGCGGCAGAACCGGTAGGCAGCATCGGGCAGACTTGCGGCATGCCCGTCCCGCACCAGGAAGCCAAGCGGATCGCTCCTATCGACATCTGCCGGATCGAGTTGCCCACGGGCTATAAGCGTGTCCAGCACCTCGACCAGCTTCGCGGATTGGCTCAATGCGCGGCGGACAGCGAACATCACGAGCACGCCGATGTTCTTCGCGATGGTCTGCCTGAAGACACGCTCCCGGGCGGATTGGTTGAGCAGGTTGAAGCCCACCATCATCACATCCCAGATGTCGTCCTGTAGCGCGCGCTGGGCCATCGCGTGCCCCGGGTCATCATTCCAGCGCTCGGTGATCCCAAGAAAGCGAATCTTCCCCTCATCGCGAAGACTGAGCATCTCAGGCACGATCTCCGCCGCCAGGTACTCATAGTCTTCCAGGATCACCCCGTGCAGATGGTAGATGTCGACATAGTCCATATGTAACCGCTTGAGGCTCGCTTCGAGGCTCTGGCGCACGTCAGCCCGTGTGATCTGCCTGCCGGTACTCTTCTTCGTGGACACAACATAGCTGCCACGGTCCCGTCCCCGCACGGCCTCACCGACAATCGCCTCCGTCCGATACGCTTCTGCCGTATCGATGAAGGTAACGCCGGCGTCCAGCGCCTCGCGGACGATGGCAATAGACTCTGCGTCGCTCTTCCCGGCGCTCTGACCGATCCTGCTCGGTCCGCCAGCACCGATGCCCATCACGGTGACCTGAAGACCGGTACGTCCCAGTATCCTTGTCTCCACAATTGCTCCTTCCCTATTCTAGTGGTCAGGCAAGTTGGTTCGTAGGTGCCAGTTTAGCGGTTCTGTGACCGCCCAGTCTGCTGGGCGTGCCCGCTGAGGCACCAGAACGGCTAAAGTCATACCTACGAACCCCAGACATCCGCTTAGCTGAGCACCCGTATAGGAGCCCACGACGTCCTGGCTGGCCTAGGGGTGCGGTCCATCATAAACGGGTCACTCTGTGTGTTCAATCGCGGCATACTCCTCGCGGGCGGCAGCGCTCAGAAACGCGCCATCGCTGGCGCACCCCAGAAACTGGAATCCCTGACGGATGCGCATCGAAACCTCGGCACCACTGAAACAGTACTTACCAGCCGCCTTGCCGACCTTCTTGGCTGCCCGGAGTACCTCCAACATCGCGGCCTCATGCTCCGTCCCCGGCCCCGTGTCCTTGGTCCCCATCGATAGCGCCAGGTCTGCCGGCCCGATGAACCCACCCACAACGCCCTCGACCGAGAGAATCGCCTCGACGTGCTCGACCGCCTCCACCGTCTCGATCATCACCATGATCGCCAGGTTATCCTCGGTCCAGGTCTGGTAGTCATCATCGATGTAGGGAGCCACGCGGCTGCTGGCCCAACTGCGGATGCCATGCGTTGCGTAACGCGTGTTGGCGACCGCTGATTCGGCCTCTTCCACGGAGTTGATCATCGGGATAACAAGGCCGAGGGCTCCGGCATCAAGCGTGCGCTGTATCCAGATCGTGTCGTTCCAGGGTACGCGTGCCATCGGCACCGCGCCCCCCAACTGGATCGCGCGAAAACACTGGACCATCGTATCGAAGCCGACCGGGCTGTGCTCCACGTCCACGACCAGCCAGTCCCACCCGACCAACGCCATGCTCTCGGCAACGACCGGAGAACAGAGCGAGAGCCACGAGCCCACGCTCGGCTGCCCACTGCGCAGCTTATCCGTCACCGGGTTCGTCGCGAACTTCGTGATGCCGATTCCGTTCACGTGAGACCTCCTCGAGGTGTCTGCGGCGACCGCAGGT
>JAXDDP010000016.1:0-23529 GCA_034676785.1 Anaerolineae bacterium
TTCTCTTGCTGGGCCGCGGCGCCCCGCCCCCCCCCCCCCCGCTTCTGTGTGAAATCTCCTTCGGATCCTAGGGAAGAACGGCAGGCTCCGTTTGGGGCCAGCCTTGGCCTGCATCTGCGAGGAGCGACCCGATGCGCGAGGAGTAGGCTGCCCGGATCTCGCGATGCAGCGGAATCTGCTCCAGGTAGGTCCGCCTGAAGTGGCTGTCCGTTGGGATGAATGCGTACTTGCGCATCATCTCATCGTAGGCGCGGCGCAAGTAGCGCAGAGCCAGATCGTGCTGCTGATTGGCTGCCAGGGCCTGGCTGTAGCGGAGCAGCACCTCCTCGCTCACGCATTCCACGATTTGGGCGAAGCCGAATGTCTGATAGATGGCGTGGGCTTGTTCTGCAGAGGTCAATGCCGCGGTGAGGTGCGTTTCTGCTTCGCCAGGGATGGATTGCGCAAGCCCGAGATGAGCCACTGTTGCTTGGCAGTGGGCCGCCATCTCGTACTGACGCGACACAAGGGTGCTGGTGTTGGCCAGGCTGACAACATCAGAGCACAGCTCCAAGACCTCCGTGAGGCAACTGACAACACCATCGGCGTCCGATTTTGTGGCCGCGCGCACACCCTCGGCATTGCACAGCATAACCTTTACGAGCAGAAGCGAGGCCTGGCCCCGGTCCTGAATCACAGCATTCAGGCTGTCGATCCTCTTGAGGGTCTCATGTGCTCCCTCGAGGTCGGCCTGGGCAATCTCGATTTGGGCGACGTGGAACAGCGAATAGATGATGTCCGGTGAGCCCTCCAGGATGGATTGGCATGCGTCCAGAGTGTCAAGTGCCGCGGCGTGGTCCCCGAGGTAGATGCCAGTGATCCGCCCGCATGCCTGAAGGGCCTGACTCTCCATGGGCCGATGCCCGATCTCGCGACTTGCATGGAGCCGCTCCTGCTGATATTCGGTAAGAAGCCTGAGGTAGTCGCCATTGCGTTCGAACTCCAGGCCAAGCAGGTTCAGCAGCGCCATCTGCACCACTCTGTCTTCCATGCCCTGGCTCATCGCAAGTGCTGCCGCAGCCTCGACGTACTCCATGCCACGTTCGGGTTGGTCGCCGAAGGCATAGATGCCGCCCAGACCTACCAGGAGTCGAGCCTCAAAGTAGTGCTCACCCGATTCGCGTGCCAGCTCCAGGGCTTCCTCTGCTAGGGGTTGCCAAGATGGATCACTGAGGATGAGCCGCTGGTTAACCATGCTGATCAGACTCTGCAGCTCGCGCCCACGGTCGCCAACTTCACGTGATAGCGCAAGGGCTTCCTGCGCCAGGGGAATCCCAGCCTCGATCTCCAGTTGGTTCTGGTAGTCGCCCACACCGGGCTGTTGGAGGAGCGCGTCAATCAACATCTCCGGTTCATCTCGAAGCTCACGGACAAGCGTCAGAAGCTCCTTGGCGTCCCTCTTCATTCGGTCGAACTGAGCCAGCAAATAGTGGATCTTGCGCCGTCCCATCAAGATCCGGAAACGCTGCCTCAGCCATTCATCGTGCTGTATGTGGATGGCTCGGTCTGTCTTGATCCGATCCAGAAGGGCCAGTGCATGCGTATAGTGCTGGCAGGCCTCTGCATTGGCGAAGATCGCTTGGGCGTGCTCCGCATTCAACAGCGTGTAGGTCAACTCCTTGTCGGTTCGCTTGGCCCTTTCGTAGTGGTATGCGAGAGCCCCAAGGTACAGCTCTTGATTGACCCCCAGCACCTCCTTGCCGCACTCGGTCTCGAGGCACTCGGCGATAGCCAGGTGCAGTGCACTGCGCTGCGGGCTCAAGAGGCTGTCATAGGCAGCATCGCGAACGAGTTTGGATTCGAACATGTACTCCACACCCAAGTCCGGGCCGCGGCCACGCTCAGCAATGAGCTGTGATCTCTGTAATGCTGTGAGGTGGTCCCGAAGATCGGGGATGTCCGGACTGATCGCGCTTAACACGCGTGACCAGAAGGTCGTCCCGATGACGGCAGCCCGCTGCAGTACCAGTTGCTCGGCGTGCCCTAACCGGTCGATTCTTGCCATCAGGAGGCCTTGCAGGCTGTCTGGCAGGCTGAGGCTCGTCACAGCCTGTGTCACGCGCCAGGTTGTGCGCTGCTCGCCATCAGGGCCCGGCGCCGAATCGCGAACGAGAACGCCACTCGCGATGAGTGAGCGAACCAGCTCCTGAACATAGAAGGGGTTACCCTCAGCCTTCTGGATGACCAGGGATTCCATCTCGGCTGGAAGCACGTCTTTGCCGATCATCTGTTCGATCAGCTCGCGGCTGCGCTCGGCGTTGAGTGCCTCGAGTGAGAGAGTGGTGAGGCGGTGAGGATACTCGGTTTCAACATAGTGCCAGAACTCCCAGATGGGCGAGTGGCGCTCCGGCCGGAAAACGAAGATCCAGAGCAGATCAGCGTAGTCACAGAGCGGCAAGCAGTACCTCAGCAGGTCGAGGGATGTCGCGTCGCACCAGTGCATATCGCTCAGACTGATAATGAGCGGTCCAAGCTCTGCCAGGTGCTCCACCCAGCTCTTGATGGCAACAAAGAGGCGCTGTCGCATTCCCTCGGCATCCAAGTGTTGGGACTGCTCAGTATGGGCAGGATCCGGGGGTAATCCAAGGAACCGCACCAGCTCCGGGTAGAAGTTGGCCGCCTCGGGACCCCAGAGGCTCTCCGTGAGTTCGCGCAGACGCTCCTTGGCGCTCTCGCCAGGCTCCTCGCCGCGGATGCCCAACCAGCTCCGCAGCAGGTCCTGCCAGACACCGTAAGGTTGCGCCTGATCGTAGGACCTGGCCCGTCCGCGGACCTCACGAATCCTGCTACTACCGATGCGCTCGGAAGGTGCCATACCGGCGTCGGACAAGGTGCGAGGCGCCAGAGTCTCGACCTCAGCGAGAAGCGCTTCGCGTCTTGTGAAGTGCCGGCGTGCTTCCTCGACCAAGAGCGATTTGCCCATACCATGCTCGCCCACCACAATGAGTGCTCCGCCACGCCCGTTCAACAGGTCGTCAACGCAGTTGATGATGGTGCGCAGCTCTTCTTCACGTCCGACGATGGGCACTGCGACTTCGTAGGGACGCCCGCGCTCAGCTGACATCCGCGGGGCCAGGGGGCGGTACACACTGACTGGCTTGCCGATGCCCTTGACCGTGATCTCGCCCAGGGGCTGCCAATCGAATTGGGCTTCGGCCAGGCGGTAAGTGTTCGCGCTGACCAGAACAGTTCCCGGCTCGGCAGCCTGCTCCATGCGGGCCGCCAGCGCGATTGCCCCTCCCATCGCAGTATCCTCGCTGTAGGTCCGCTGATCTCCCACGCTGGCAACAATCACTTCCCCGGTGTTTACTCCGACGCGGAGCGAGAGATGGATGTTCTCCTGCTCGTGCAAATCCTGGGCCCAGGCGGCGATCGCGCGCTGCATCGCCATAGCAGCAAGGACTGCGCGCTCGGGATCGTCCTCGTGAGCTACGGTCGTTCCGAAGAAAGCGACGAGGCCGTCGCCGCGGAACTGATCGACCCTTCCGCCAAAGCGGTATATCTCCGCTTCCAGCACGCGGAAGACGCGGTTCATCAACGCCACCCACGACTCGGTCCCGACTTTCTCGAAGAGCTCCGTAGAGCCTTGAACGTCCGCGAGGATCACTGTGGCGACGCGTCGCTCCCCTGTCAACGGCGTCAGGTCACCAACCGAATCGCCATTGTAGAGATCCGGATTCTGCGGCCGAACAGCACTGCTCTCGGGACCATTCGCGGGAAGCTCCGTGCGAAGTGGAGGTGCCTGGTACGCCGTCATAGGCAACGCCACACCACAACGATTGCAGTAGCGGTATGTCTGTGGATTGGGTGCAGCACACGTGGGGCACACCTTGACAAGGCGCGCCCCGCACATACCACAATAATGGGCGTGGCTTAGGTTATCGAAGCCGCACTCTGGGCAGGTGAGCATCACGAATAGTCTGCGTCGCTAATTCGTTCGGTTCGACCCCGCACGTGGGGGAGGGTATAGAGCCCGTGGCAGCCATCCAGATCGGCGCCACGGGCGCGGTCGCGGAAACAGAAAGGAGTCAGGCAGCGTCGAGCGCCGTGCGGAACCTCCTTGTGAGTTCGGTCAGGATCTGCACGGCCATATCCCCATCGCGCCTCAGAGCGCCAAGGAAATTCACCCGTGGCAGGATCAGACATTGGGTTGGTTCTGTCGCGACAACCGTGGCCGTACGAGGTCCATCATCCAGCAGGGCGAGCTCTCCGAAGAAATCCGAGGGGCCGAACGTGTTGACCACGACTTCCGACCCATCGCTGCGCTGGCGTACCGCCTTCGCGGCGCCTGATGCGACCACGAAGAAGCCGTAGCCATCGCGTCCCTGAGGGACGATGACTTCACCGGCGGCACACTGCCGCTCCACGAAGATCCGCGCCAAGCTGGCGAGCTGGCGCTGCTTCAGATCCTTGAACAATGGGACTTTGGACAGAACATCGACGATGCGTTCCTCATCAGCCATACGAGACCTCCAGTTGACCGGTGTGCGGGGATCGCGCGCTGTGCTTCCTCGATGGGCACAGCATCTACAACACGCCCATTATAGGCTTGCGAAGAAAACTACGCAACTAGGTTTTGCGCGGTTGCATCGATCGTGGTAACTTATCGCAAACACCCGATCACAGGGCGCCACCGGATCGGCGTCCGGCAGGGTGTGCAGAGGCTAGGAGGCGGCATGGAACTACATATCTTCCCTCAGAAGAAGGCGATGGCGGAGGCAGCTGCACAACAAGCTGCCTCACTGATATCTGAAGCGATCAACCGGCGTGGAGACGCGAACTTGATCCTTGCCACGGGCGCGAGTCAGTTCGAGATGCTTGAGCATCTGGTGACCCTTGATGTGGACTGGTCGAGGGTCACGGGCTATCACCTTGATGAGTACATCGGGCTGTCAGAGGCGCATCCCGCCAGTTTCCGGCGCTATCTTCGCGAGCGGTTTGTAGAGCCGGCACGCGATCTCCGGGCGTTCCACTTTGTCAACGGCGAAAAGCCCGACCCCTGGATGGAGTGTGCAAGACTGGGTCGGCTTCTTCAAGGCTGTAAGGTGGACGTTGCGTGCATTGGGATTGGTGAGAATGGCCATCTGGCTTTCAACGACCCTCCTGCAGATTTCGAAACCGAGGAACCCTATATCGTCGTCGACCTGGACGAAGCGTGTAGGCGGCAACAGCTCGGTGAGGGTTGGTTCCCTACGCTAGACACGGTGCCACGGCAGGCTATCTCGATGAGCATACGCCAGATCATGCGAAGCGAGGCTGTCGTGTGCACAGTGCCTGATGCTCGGAAAGCCCTGGCTGTGCAGAAAGCGGTGGAAGGGCCGGTGACGAACGCCGTGCCGTCATCGATCCTGCAACAGCATCCACGCTGCGATCTGTACCTGGATGCTCCGGCGGCATCTTTGCTCACGGGTCGGAGCAGGAACGCAGAGGATGCCGATGCACACCCGTGAGCAAGATGGTGCGATCCGCGTCCCCGGCTTTGTTGACCTGCAGGTCAATGGTTTCATGGGCATTGACTTCTCGGACTTCGAGCTCACGGAAGAGCAGGTCCGCGAGGCCTTCCACGCCGTTCTCACGAGTGGTACTGCGGCCTTCCTTCCCACGATCATCACGAGTCCGCCTTCAGTGTACCGGCGCAATATCCCATTGCTCATCAGGGTGATGCGGCGCGAGGAGTTCGCGGGGCGGGTCCTGGGCCTCCACCTGGAGGGCCCGTTCATCTCTTCTGTCCCCGGGGCCGTCGGCGCTCACGACCCAGAGCACGTCTGCAGACCCGACCTCCGCTTATTGGAGGAACTTCTCGATTTGGGAGCGGGGCGGGTCACTCTGGTCACCGTCGCGGCTGAACTCCCGGGGATTGATCACCTCGTGCGTCAGGCCCGCCATCGCGGCGTTGTTGTTTCCGTGGGCCACTCCCTATTCTGGTGCGACGACCTGGACCGCGCATATACGGCTGGGGCCACTGCTTTGACCCACCTGGGCAACGGACTTCCCAACCAACTCGCGCGGCACGTGAACCCTATCTGGGCAGGACTGGCGGATGAACGGTACGCAGTGATGGTTATTTCGGACGGACACCATCTACCGGTACCTGTTCTCAAGGTCGTTGTGAGGGCCGTGGGCGTGGACCGGCTCATCGTTGTGAGCGATGCGGCGCCAGTCGCTGGGCTTCCCGCCGGCGAATACCAGGTGATGGGTAACCGTGCGATTCTGGAGCCGACGGGGCGTCTCTTCAACCCTGACAAGCAGTGCCTCGTGGGTTCGGCTGCCACGATGTTGTTGTGCATGAACACGCTGTCGTCGTTGGGGCTACTGACGATTGATGATCTCCTTCGGATTGGTGTCACCAACCCTCTCCGTCTCATCGGAATCAGTCCCTCCGAGCTCAGACCACATCAGGGTCTCCTCTATCGTGATGGTGTCTTCACAGTGTAACGTCCCGCCAGCAATCGAGTACAGTGGCGGCGACCGGCCCTGACCAGTTGCCGCCACTGTCTGTGCTTAGTCCCCCTCGACGATGTGAACGTCGATGCTGAAGGGGCTCTCTGCTGAGTCGGCGTAGCTCTCGCGAATGTGCCATCGGCACTTTCCCAGGAGAGCGCCTGCATCTACCCCATGAGCCTGCAGGACAGCCCAGTAGCCCGGCCCGAGTAGCTCGCACGCCGATACGAGCAGGGACTGGGCGAGGGGTGAGAGCTCCGATCCTGGGGCGATGTAGAACCACGAAAGACGGTCCTCATCGATGGCCACCAGCTCGCGTACGCTCTGCCCATTCCTGTCAGTTCGACTCGTCTCCTCGATCAAATGACAGATCCGATCCAGTCTCTCGTCTGTGTGTTCCAGTCTGATTCTCATGTCGAATGCGATCTCTTCGTTGGAAGGGGTTCGTGTAGAGGTTTCCGGTAGCATGTCTGACGGCTCACTACCTGGTAACCCATACTTTCGTAGAGCTGGAGCGCCCCATTTGGATTGTCTGCATCCACACCCAGAGCCGCTTCAGTCATGCCCAACTCCCTGAGCATGCCAAGGCTGCGAGCTATCAGGGCCCGCGCCAGCCCACGTCTGCGCCACGGACGGCGTACACAGATGGTCTCCGTATAGCCTCGTAAGCGATGGTTGTCCTTGTTCTCCGCTGTGTCTATGAAGTTCAGAACCATACCGGCGATCTGGTCGCCATCCCAAGCCACTTGCCAGTAGTCGGGGACGTAGGTGGGACTCTCCCGCCATGAAGCCAGTTCTGAGTCCCATTCATCCTCGGAGAAGCCCCAGTGATCCCTGAAGGCCTCGCGAGCCGCGGCCCAGATGGTAGCGTGCTGCTCGGGGCGCACAGGCCGTACCTCAAGTCCTTCAGGCATCGGCGCGTCTGGTACCTCGTGCAGGGTGGGCCGCACCATCTCAAAGCTGTAGCGAACGGCTGTATAGCCCTCATTCTCGAGTACCGTCGTCCAGTCCCTCTCGCGTTCGGTTACCCAGGACTCAAAGGCCTTCGGTGTGCCAACCGGGTGCTCTGCAGCGATCGCACGCAACCGGGCCTCGTTGTGTCGTACCATTGCTTCCCGAATCCCCATCCCACGCCAGGGAGGTGTGAGAAAGGCCAGATGGCCATAGATGAATGCCCCTTCGGCGTCTTTCCTCCACCATACCCGTCCATATCCAACGACGTTGCCCTCGATCTGGGCGAACACCATATCCATTGCCGGATCCGAATTTGTCAGGTGCGCATAGTTGCGCAGCAGGTCTTCGAGAGACTCCGACTGTTCACGGCCGTCGACCTTCTTGCTTGCCTCGATGACCGTGTGCATAGCCGAGAAGTCCTCGTTACCGCGAAATCCGCGAAATGCGAGCCCTGGTACATCCGGGACAGATGCCAGGAACTCAAACTCGGGCTGAGCATCATCTGTTCCTAATCCGCTCTTCTTCTTGATCATCTCTTCCTCCAAGCGCATAGCAGTTCCGGATTCCCCTAGAAAAATAACCAGGCCGTGGGTCTCCCACGGCCTGGTCACGCATTTGGACAAAGAAAAACGGCCGTGGGGAGCGCAGTCGCCACGGCCGTTTTGTGTTTAGTTAGACTACTCTAACCTTCTCCGAGGCGCACTACGACATGGGACGAGTGCCGGACCACCGGCTGGCATCACACGCGTCCTGCTGTACATTGAATCTCGTACCATATCAACCTCGGCTCACTTCGTAGAGAATAACAGCGATATTATATACGCGAGTGGCCATACTGTCAACTACGAGATGGTGTGCGGCGGGGCAGGAGTTCGAGAGGGAGTTCGGTGATAGGTTGGCGACTTCGGCGCGGCTGGAGAAGTGCCGCAACCAGTCAGGTAACCAGAATCTTGTTGGTTCTGGTTGCTGCTTTATTGCGCCTGTCTGCCCCGGATTGGGACGGCGGGATCGCCGCCCATCCAGACGAACGCTATGTTCTGGGTGTTGCAGCCTCGGCTCCCCTGGGGGCCAACGTCTGCGCCCTCGCCCCTGACTTTCCGTACGGGCACCTTCCCATCACGCTAGCCCAGTTACTGGTCCGAGCTGCACCGGGACGTGACCCTCTCTATCCTGCACGACTTCTGTCTGGGTTGATCGGCGTTGTCGGTGTTGCTGTTGCTGGTTGCTTGGGCCGACAGCTCGCCGGCGGCTTGGGTCGCATTCTGGCCATGACCATGGCGTCGTTTTCGCCACTCCTGGTTCAGCAGTCGCACTTCTATACGGTTGACCCGCTCGGTATGGCGCTCGCCAGCGGAGCTATTCTCGCGGCACAGCGGCGGCGCTGGGGAACTGCAGGGGCCTTGGGCGGGCTCGCCGTGGCCTGCAAACTGAACCTGGTGATCGTGTTCCTCCCCGTGCTGACCACACTGTGGGCCCGTGGGCGAGCTGGGCGTGACTCCAGGGGAGAGCGAATGCGCCGATGTATGGAACGGCTGGGCGTTGGCGCTGTAAGTGCCTTCCTGGTCGCGTCTCCGTGGTCACTGCTGACGCCACGCCTGTGCTGGCGTGGACCGTTGCTTCAGAGCCTGATGGGGGTGGGGAGCTATGACCTACCATACACGCTGCAGTTTGCGGGCACGCTTCCCTTCATCTACCCTGTGACCCAGATGGCCCTCTGGGGATTGGGCGTGCCTGCGACATTGCTGGGAGCCGCGGGTTTGCTGGCCGCGATCAAGCAACTCGGCGGTTTCAGACGGGCCATCGCTGTCCCCGCGTGGGGATGGGCCTTTATCTACCTCCTCGTCGTGGGAAGCATGAGTGCGAAATTCCCTCGCTATCTACTGCCGATTTACCCGGTCTGGACTGGGTGGGCCGCCTATAGCATCAGAGGCCTTCGCAGGCGACGGAAGCGTGCCAGCGTTCTAATAGCAGGCCTGACGGTACTCACGACGTCCATCGCAGGCCTTGCCCAATTCGGTGTCTATAGGCAACCGCATCCTTGGGTTGTGGCCTCACAACGTCTATATGCGTCGCTTGGTGAGGGCTCGGTCATCGGTATTGAGGCGTGGGACCATCCTCTGCCGGTCCCGTTGCCCGAAGGGGATGTATCGCGGTTTGTGCAGCGACTGGCCCCTGTCTATGACGAGGAGTCGCCGCAGAAAACGACGGCTCTTGCTGAGCTATCAGCTCAGGCGGACGTCATCGTGATTGCGAGCCGCCGTGGCTACGCGGCCCTTGTTCCGTTGGCTTTCAGGTATCCGGAGACGCTCAAGTGGTACCAGGGCGCCCTCCGCGAAAGGAACAGTGAGGTCTTCACCCGATGCCCGCGCATTGGTCCCGTGGCGTTTGGTGACCATCCGCTTCAGGACGCGGGGCTCAGTACGGACCTCACGGTGGCGCAAATGTGTGGCACACGGTGGGCGGTGCGCCTGCCACGCCTCGACGAGAGCTACAGGGTCTATGATGCGCCTCTGACACTGTTGTTGTGGCGGCGCTGACTCCTCAGCTTGTCGCAGGTGCCTTCTATGCTAGAATCACCCTCTGGGACTGCGATGAGTTACTACTACCCGCTTCTTCTCTACCTCGGATCGGGGGGAGGGCTGCTGCTGTTGGGCGCGAGCGCAGTCTCTCGACTCCGTGCATGGCGCAAACCACTCTCCGCGGTCTGGGTTACCGCGATTGCTCTGGTGTGGGCTCTGTCGCCAACGACTGCCCGCTGGGTACTCTCTGTATGGGGTCCTGGACGTGTTGCCGGCGGCCTCCTCGTGCTGGACATCTATCCCGCTTTGTGGTGGTGTGTGCTGCTTGTTCTCGCGTCCGGTGCTGGCGTCTTGTGGTTGACGGTGTCTGAGCGCAGGGCCGATCTACCCCTCACTGGTATGCTCCTTGCCATTGCCCTGACAGTCATCTGGCTGGGACTCTCGTCAGGATCACTGTTGATGTTGCTGACGATGTGGGCAGTGTTCGACGTGACCTGGTGTGTGGTGCGGCTGGTTTCGGGTGCAGATGAGGAGCGGGTCATCTGGGCGACGGCTCTGAATGGGGCGGCCTCGCTCGTGCTGTGGGTCGCTTCGCTCTTCATGCTGCGTTCGGGCGATACTGGGCTCTGGTGGCTTGCGCGTCCATCCTCACCGATTCTGGCACTTCTCTATGTGGCAGGGTTGGTTCGGGTTGGTTTCTACCCTTTCCAGGTTGGTCACGTGGCCACGCCGCGGGCTTCGAGCCCACTCGCGCTGGTCAGTGCTCTTGGCCCGGTGATGGGTGTAGCGCTTCTCTACCGGTTGGCCTCGCTCCCTGGCGGCGTTGGTGCCCCCGCATGGGTCATTGGTTGGGGCTGCATCTCCGTGTTGTGGTCAGGGATAAAGGCGCTAAGTCATCAGGGACGCAGAGCGGTGCTATCGGCAGCGTACGGGGTGCTATTGGCCAACGTGACAGGCGCTCTGGCATCTTCGCGCCCCGACCTTCTTGTGATCGGAACGGGTAGTTGGGTCGCGGCGTCGGCATTGCTCATGGTCTCGAGACCTCGCCGTGGTTCAGCGACCATTCTGGCGTTGCCAACGCTGTATGCGGTGCTTACGTTGATAGGTGCACCTCCCTCTCCACTCGTTGGTAGCACCGTGGGCATTCTGTCAGACAGCACCGACTTGGTCGTACGGGTTATCTACCTTGTCGGCCTTGTCCTGGTCGTGGCAGCGCTTCTCAGGGGGATGCAGTCGCGCTCGCCTGGCGGCGACGAGGATGCTGTCGCGGTCCGTCTCGTGGGTCCTCGGGTTGCTGGGTGGGCGCTTCTGGCGGGACCACTGGTCGTTGCCTCAGTGCGCACGCCTTTCTTCCCAGTGGTGAGCCTGGCCCTCGCTCTCTGGCTGGGAGCGGTTCTAGTCGGTGCCGCGCTCGCACGCTGGGGAGAGTCCGTCAGGCTGAGCTGGAGTAAGGCGCGCCCATGGGTAGAGCTGTTTGACCTGACGTGGCTGTATCGGGCCACGTGGCAGGGCGCAGAGAACGCGCTTGGCGTCCTCCGCGTGACCGCTGATGTCGTCGAGGGAAGTGCCTCTGTGCTCTGGTCCGTCCTCATTCTCCTCCTGGCCCTCTTGGTTATAGGTAGCCGATGAACCCGTTGGTGACATGGCTCAGCAAGCTATCGGGGCTGATCTCGCTCCCCGCCGCGTGGGGCATATTCGCGGCCGGCGCGGTGATCTATCTAATCAGCGCCTGGCGTGTACGGTTTTTGGCGCTTCTCGTGCAGTATGCCTTCGTGGGGGTGCTGTTTGTGCGCGTTTTCGATACGCGACCCGAGATGGCGCTTATGAAGGTGCTAGTCGGATGGCTGATCAGTGGGGCACTGCTGGTGAGTGCCCGGGTACGACGTCAGGAGGCCGGGCGCAGCGCCGCGAAAATGGTGCGTTGGGCTGCCAATCTGCCGTTTCGCATTCTTGCGCTTATCACCGCAACGGCAATCGCATGGTTTGCCACACAACGCTTCTCACTCCCGTACGTCTCGGCTGATCTCGGGCTCGCGTGCTTCCTCCTTCTGGTGTTAGCTCTGCTGTTCTTCGGGACTGAGGAGGAGGACCCCGGGATTGTCGGCGTGGGAGTGCTGAACCTCCTGGCTGCTCTCGAGATCTTCTACCTTGCCCAAGATCCCGGCCTCCTTGTGAGTGGACTGATGGTGGTGGTCAGCCTGTTGGTTGGGTTGGTGGCTTCGTATCTGACCGTTACGGAGGCGTCGCCGTGAGTGTCAGCGGACCGCTCTTCATCGTGAGCGCCTTGCTGGGTATGGCGGCTCTCCTGCAGGTGCTCAGGCGTTGGACCGACCTGATGGCCTGGTTGGCTGCCCTGGGGGCGGGTGGCATCGCGGCGCTTGTGGCCCTAGGTCCTTCTGATAGCCCTGTGACCCTGGGACCGCTGTCAGTAACGCTTGGGCAG
This sequence comes from Anaerolineae bacterium, assembly GCA_034676785.1. Lineage (GTDB taxonomy): Bacteria > Chloroflexota > Anaerolineae > B4-G1 > SLSP01 > PWVB01. The sequence goes on from JAXDDP010000016.1 coordinate 12,397, forward strand.
CCGCTTGTCATACTGGGGCGTCAGTTGGTGATCCAGGATGTGGATCGACTGCCCCTGGTCTTCATTGGCATTACATCTGCGCTGTTGTTTATTGTTGCGTGGCGTCTGATGCCGCATTCCAACTTCTTCCCCGCTGGCCTTGCAGCTATGGCTATGCTCTCGGCTGCGCTGATGGTTTCGCAGGTCGTCTACGCCGCACTGCTGGTTGAGATCGCGGCACTGATCATGATTTTCCCTCTCCATGAGCCGATCACAACAACAGACGGGGATGCCTATGGGGGTTCGCCCAAGGGGGGGCTTCAGTACCTGGTCTATGCTTCACTTGCCCTCCCGGGACTGATGGTTGCCCAGTTGCTGCTTGAGCAGTTCGCGGTTTTTCCGAGCGATCAGGGCCTCTTGCAGACGGCCACCGCTCTGCTGGGTTTGTCACTTGCCGTGCTCTTAGGGGCGGTACCATTCCAGGCGTGGCTCTCTACGGTGGCAGAGGAAGGGGCGCCACCCGTTGTGACCTACATCTTCACTGCGAACCTGGGGACCGTGTGGTTCCTGTTGCTGGCGTATCTTGAGTCATATCGCTGGCTGAGCCAACAGGCATCGTTTTCCACGATTCTCACCGTCGTTGGCCTGATTATGATGGTTGTCGGAGGGCTTTTGGCTGCCTCGCAGGTTAGGCTGGGCCGTATGGTTGGCTATGCGACGCTTGTTGACAATGGTGCGCTCTTTGTGGCGTTGGGGTCACGTCAAGTCGCCGGGCTCGCATTGACAATCCTGATGCTTATGGCGCGCCCATTGGCCCTGGGGCTGATGACGCTGGGCCTGGATGGACTTCGGCGGATAGGGCACGGTAGTGACCGGCTCGACAGCCTTCAGAGTGCGGCTTGGTCTGTTCCGTGGCGAACGCTGGCCTTTGTGCTGGGTGGTGTGGCTTTGGCTGGCTTTCCACTCTCCCTCGGCTTCTATGCGCGTTGGGGCCTCTATCGTCTGCTTGCCCAGGCCAACCTATTCCAGGCAGTCCTCGGACTCGTGGGCAGTGCTGGCGTTATGATGGGGTTGGTCAATGTGGTGCGTGTACTTCTGGCCCCGTCGCAGGCCAAGGGTGCGAGGCCTGTCATCGTTGAAGACCCGGTGGTCCTAGCGCTAATTGTGGTGCTGATGGCCGCTGCGCTTGGGTTGGGTCTCTTCCCTCAGATGGTCAGTAGGTTAGCTCTGCAAATGGCTGAGGGATTCACGTTCTTCACGGGTTGAGTCTCTGCTGGCCAAGTGTGGAGCGCAGTTCCATAGCGATAGGTGTTGCTGATGGCTCTGGAATTTGTTGACTTTCGTATTAGGCAGCGCGACCACCTCCTCGGCATCGCGCGAGCTATGGTGTCGCGACTCAACATACGGGGGGTCTTGAGGCTGATTCTCCAGGCCTCAGTGGATATGCTAGCAGGGGAGTCGGGTCTGATCGCGCTGGCCAACGCAGATGGATCGGGTTTCAGTTTCGTTGCGAGCTATGGACTGCCGCCGGCGCTCGTGGACTCCTTCAGGATCCTGGTTGAGAATGTGCCCGCGGTTCAGCACGTCGAGGACTTCACGATGCCGGATCTCGCAGAGAGATTGGCTAAGGTTGCTGATTCGACGGGTTTGTTGCTTCGCAACGTTGTGGCTCTGCCGATGTTGGTCGATGAACAGCTGTTGGGCATGATCCTCATTTTCCGCTCCCAGAGTCTACGTTTCTCGCCTGACGACCGCCAGATTCTGGCCAGTTTCGCTGACTACGCGGCTATCGCCGTTCACAACGCACGACTCTACGAAGCCGCAGAGACAGAACGCCGGCGACTGGATGCCCTTCTGGACTCCAGCGCTGATGGCATTATGGTGCTCAGGCCGGATCTTCGGATCGAACGCTTCAACCGGGCTCTGGTGACGCTGACTGGCTGGCCTGCTGCAGACGCAGTAGGGCGTCACCACAACGAGGTGATCACCTGGACTCGACGCACGTCTCGACTGAGTTTGGATGAGGCGGTGGCTCAAGCGTTGCTTTCCGAGGAGGGGCGTACGCTCTACGTCGAAGGTGAACTGCGCCGCCACAATGGGAGCGTTGTCTCGTTAGCGATCACGTATGCCCCGCTCGTTGCCCGGGGAGGGCAGTTGCTCAACATCATCGGCACGGCACGCGATATCACCCGATTCCGCGAGGCGGACACCCTCAAGGATACGTTCATCTCGGTTGTCTCCCACGAACTGAAGACGCCGGTCGCCATCATCAAGGGATACGCGGAGACTCTGCGGCGCCCAGAAGCGCGCCGCGATATGGCGGTTGTCGAGGACATGCTTACTGACATTACCCAGGAAGCAGATAGGCTTGCGCGGCTTGTCGACGATCTTCTTGACGCCTCGCGGCTGCAAGCTGGCGGGCTGCCGTTCCGTGATGTCGATGATGTAGATCTGGAGTACCTTGCTGAACGCGTGGTCGATCGCTATCGCCTAAGGAGCAATCGACACCAGTTGCTCCTGGAATTTCCGCCAGATTTCCCCACCGTGCTTGGCGATTCTCAGCGGCTGGAACAGGTGCTCGACAACCTGGTCTCCAACGCCATCAAGTACTCACCCAAGGGTGGCAAGGTGATCGTTCATGGTCGTGCTACCCCCGCAGAAATCGTGGTCTCGGTTCACGATGAGGGCGTGGGAATCCCGTTTGACGAACAAGAGCGCATCTTTGACCGCTTCCACCGAGTTGAGGGGCCCGAGACGCGTGCCGTTGCTGGCACCGGGCTGGGCCTCTATCTGACACGTGCCATCGTCGAGGCTCACGGCGGACGTTGTTGGGTCGTCAGCACACCGGGCCGAGGATCGACTTTCTACTTCGCGGTACCCCGAGAGACGAGCCTGGCGATTTGGCGCGATGAGAGTCTGGTATAATGTCACCTCGCATCGTGTTCGGCTGACGTTGATAGCCAGAGCATAGGACGCATCGAGATGCGTGTTCTCAGAATGAGCAAAGGAGTGTGTGAATGCCGCCACGTTATGCAGCAACCGTGAGTTGCCCCTCGTGTGGAACGAGGTTTCAGGCGCCGATAGAGCAGATACTGGATGTCCGCGTCGATCCATCCGCCAAGAGTCGAGTCCTTGGCGGCTCGGTGAATGTAGCGGTCTGTCCCTCGTGCGGTACGGGGGGAGCGCTCAACCTGCCATTCATCTACCATGACCCTGACAACGAGGTAGCTCTGCTATACCTGCCCATCGACTCGGGCCCGAGCGAGGTCGAGCGTCAGAAGGCTGCGGGCCGGCTGACCCGCCAGCTGATGGATGCGATGCCGATGGAGGAGCGCAAGGGGTATCTTCTCCAGCCCGAGACTTTCATCAGCGTTGAGTCGCTCGTGAAGCGTCTGTTCGAGATCGAGGGTATCAGCGAGGATGAGATGGCTCGGAGCCAAGAGCAGCGCGAGTTTGTTGCCGCGCTGTTGGAGGCGCCACAGGAGTCGTGGCCCAACATGGTTGCAGAACGTGAGTCGCTGGTGGACATCGGCCTGTTTGCTTTTGTAGAGTATGTGCTGCAGGTCGTTACTTCGAGCGGACAACAGACTGCGGAAACAGAGAAGGTTGAGGCCCTCCACGAGTACCTTGTGGGTGAGACTGAGACGGGGCGGCAGCTGGCGCGACGTTCGACGATCGTGCGCAGCTTCGCCGAGGACCCGACGCGCGAATCGCTGCTGAATGCTCTGATCGAGGCTCCGGATGCTGAGACCGTGCAGATGCTGGTCGGATCCGGGATTCAGTTTATGGACTATGCCTTCTTCCAGGCGCTCAATCAGCACATCGAAGAAGCGACGAGTACGGAGGCCCAACAGAAGCTGCAGACTCTCCGACGATCTATCCTTGACCAACGTGACGAACTGGCGAAGCGTGGCGAGGGTGAACTGCGCGATCGAGCACTGCTACTACAGCGACTGATGGCGACAGATGACCCGCGGAAAATGGCCAACAGCCACCTCTCAGAGCTCGATGACCTCTTCTTCACTGTGCTGGGAGCCCAGATAAACGAAGCCCAGAAGGCTGGCGATGAGGGTGCATTGGGCGACCTCAATCGCATCTCACGTGCCGTGAATGAGGTGATGGAGAGCACCATGCCGCCGGAGATCGCCCTCACACGCAGGTTGATGGCGGCTCCATCAGATGAACAGCTCGACAAGCAGCTCAACTCGATACGGGGACTGCTGACCCCAGCCTTCCTGCAGTTCTTGGAGGCGCTACAAGAGTCTCTGGTGGCTCAGGGTCAGGATGAAGCGGCTGCCCGAGTCTCCAAGATCCAGGCCCGGGCCCAGCAGATCGCTCCCGCCCCTGCGGTTGCGGAGCCAGCGCAGGGGTCGGAGTCGCCAGAGCGCCCTGTCACCCAGGAGCCTACCACGCCGTCGGGCCTGATCATCGCGAAGCGATGATTGTCGTTCGTTAGCCAGGCCAACTATGCTAGAATGGGATGGGGACTCACCCCCATCCCGTTTTCGTTCTCTAGAGTCTGAGCGGAGCTGCCATGTCACGAGAGAAACTGATGCTGGTCGATGGACACTCCCTTGCCTACCGAGCTTTCCATGCCCTTCCTCCGGATCTGCGGGCTCCTTCAGGTGAGTTGACCAACGCGTCCTACGGTTTCACGATGATGCTGCTGACGGTCCTCGAGGAGGAGAAGCCAGACTACACAATCGTCACATTTGACAAAGGGCCGTCCTTTCGTGTCCAACGCTATGCTGGTTACAAGGCCCACCGCGAACGTATGCCAGAGGAGATGCGTGGTCAGATGGGCCGAATCCGGCAGATCGTCGACGCCTTTGGCATCCCGATCGTGGAGCTCGATGACTATGAGGCTGATGATCTCTTGGGCACTCTGTCTCGGCGTGCAGAGGAGGAGGGGCTGTCGGTCGTTATCGTGACAGGCGATCGCGACGCACTACAGTTGGTCGATGAGCACATCACGGTCCTGACATCCGGGAGACGTTTTTCGGACACATTGCGCTATACGCCCGAGGTCGTCCGCGAGAAGTACGGCCTGGAGCCCGAGCAGCTTATCGACCTAAAGGCGTTGATCGGCGATACCTCAGACAATATCCCGGGAGTGAAGGGGGTAGGCGAGAAGGGCGCCACCCAGATGCTTCAGGAGCATGCCGATCTGGATGGTGTCTACGAGCACCTTGCAGAGTTCCCGGCACGGTACCAGAGGGCGCTAACCGAAGGTCGCGACGATGCGTACCTTAGCAGAGAGTTGGGCAAGATCGTGCGCGACGCGCCGGTCACGCTGGATCTTGGTACGGCCCGCTCGGATCGCGGCTACGACCATGCACGCCTGTTGGACCTTCTGCAACAGCTGGGATTCCGGTCGATGGTTGAGCGCCTGCCATCTGCTGGGTTGAGCACCCCTACCGGCGCCCAGCTTAGCCTGTTTGATGGGGCGGAAGGGACGCAGTCTGCTCCTCCGTCTCTGGGTAAGTATGACTCGGTGACGGAGATGGACCACCTCCAGGCGCTCGCCCGAAGGATCGCGGAGGGCGGTAGTCTAGCGCTGGATACAGAGACCACCGGAGTCGATGCGACGGTGGCGAGCTTGGTCGGAATATCGCTCACAGACCGGGCGGGCGAGGCGTGGTACATTCCGACTATGGCGCCACCGGGTGAGCCCACGTTGTCAATAGGAGCCATCGTCGCTAGCTTGGGTGAACTGCTGAGAGACGACAGCATAACCAAGCTGGGCCATAACCTCAAGTATGATCTGAAAGTCTTGGCACGGGCTGGCCTGACGGTACGTGGCCCGCTATTCGATACTATGATCGCTGAGTGGGTCCTGAACCCGGATGCACCGTTAGGTCTGAAGAACCAGGCGTGGACGCGGCTGGGCATCAAGATGACCGAGATCGAGGAGCTTATCGGCCAAGGGAAAGGCCAGAGCACGATGGATACCGTTCCGCTGGCCAAGGTCGTACCCTATGCTTGTGCCGACGCCGATATGACGATGCGCCTTGCAGAGATGCTGGAACCCGAATTGCGCGATCGCGAGCAGTATGACCTTTTCCGAGACCTGGAGATGCCGCTCCTCCCGGTGCTTGTCGATATGGAGCTTGCCGGGATCGAGCTTGACGTGGCATGGTTAGGGGAGCTGTCGAATGAGCTATCTGCTCGGCTCAGTTCCCTGGAATCCAGTATCTACCAACAGGCTGGCGAGCAGTTCAACATCAACTCGACCCAGCAGCTATCAGAGATCCTCTTTGAGCGGCTGAGCCTTCCGACCCAGGGCGCCCGCAAGACCAAGTCGGGGCACTACTCAACGCGAGCCGACGTTCTCGAGTCGCTTCGCGGAGTCCATCCTATTGTTGACGATCTACTGACGTACCGCGAGCTGACTAAGCTGAAGTCAACGTATGTCGACACCTTGCCGACACTCGTGAACCCGACTACAGGTCGAGTCCATACGACCTACAACCCTGCGGGTACCGTCACAGGTCGCATCTCCTCGAATAACCCGAATCTACAGAACATCCCGATCAGAACGGATGAGGGGCGCCGCATACGGCGTGCGTTCGTTGCTCAGGAAGGGCACCTTCTCATGGGGGCGGATTACTCGCAGGTAGAGCTGCGTGTGATGGCTCACATGTCCAAGGACGGCGGCCTGTTGGACGCCTTTGCTCGAGGAGAGGACATCCACGCGACTACGGCTGCGGCGGTCTACGGCGTTGCTCTGTCCGACGTTACCTACGCTATGCGCAACATCGCCAAAGCAGTGAACTTTGGCCTGATCTACGGGCAAGGAGCCTTTGGGCTAGCACGTCAGATTGGCGTGCCCGTCGACCAGGCGCAGTCTTTCATCGACAGGTATTTCGAGCGCTTTCCGGGGGTGCGCGCCTACATGGATCAGGTGCAAAACGAGGCGGCGGCACAAGGCTACGTCGAGACGCTCCTGAGGCGCCGGCGCTACTTCCCTGAACTTGCGGGTGGCAGCGGGCTCGGGCGCGATCGTCAGACGAGTGCACGCATGGCCATCAATACGCCGATTCAGGGCAGTGCGGCGGATATCATCAAGCTGGCCATGATCCGCATGCACCGAATGCTTGCTCAGACCCGGGTCGCGACGCGAATGCTGCTCCAAGTGCACGATGAGGTTGTTCTCGAGGTACCCGAGCGCGAGGTCGACGTGGCAGAGCACCTTGTCCGTGAGGCGATGGAGGATGCATTCGAGCTTCTTGTCCCCCTCAAAGTCGACGTTGAGGTGGGACCCAACTGGCTGGATATGGAGATGCGGAACTAGGGTTCCAGCCAGTCCTCAAGGGTTCGACCGACAGCGGCAAGGCTGCTTGCTGAGACCTTGTCCGGGGTGTCCTGGGTGGTGTGCCAGTAAGGATAGTCGAAGTCGATGATGTCGATCGATGGGACTCCGAGGCGAACGAACGGGATGTGGTCGTCGATCAGGCTGTGTCGCACCTCTTTGATGAACTGCTCACCGTAGCCCAGTGACTCAGCGACTTCCCAGATCTCCGCGCTCAATGTGGCGTCGGAGTTGTTCTCATAGTAGGCTTGTAGGTCGGCGTCACCAACCATGTCGACGAGAATCATGGCCTGAAGGGGTGCCTCACCGCTATTGCCCCAGTTCGCAGCCATATACGTTGCCCCAACGATCCAATCCCAGCCATCGAGGTTACCACTGTCCTCCGCATCGAAGAAAGCGAGGTAGACCTGTTTGCCGCTGGTCTCCGTGTCGAGGACGCGTGCCAGCTCGAGAAGCACGGCGACCCCGCTTGCGCCATCGTTGGCTCCCATCACCGGAACGGCCGGGTCCTCCCTGTCAGCTTGAGGGCGCGTGTCGTAGTGGGCTCCCAGCAGCACCGCCGGCCCTGATCCCTTCCAGGCGAGGATGTTGCGAACTGTGACGCCCATGTAAGGGAACTCCTGCGTCTGGACTTCCCAGCCCAGTTGCTCGAGCGTGGAGACAATAAGATCCCCAGCCTGACGGTGCGCTTCAGTGCCGGGTATACGGTACCCGATCTCGCATTGCCGCGTTACCCAGGCATATGCCTCGTCGCCGCTGAATGTCATATCGTCAGGTACTGAGGTGCGACAGCCATAGCCGAGGGCTAACAGGATGGCTGCCAGGGCTACCAGCCGAGCCCATTTTGGGGCTGTTCTCAGCCTTCTTGCGAAGCTATCCATCGCGCTCCTGGTGTGACCGTCTGAGCCCACTCCGTAGAACTTCTGAGTAGGCGTGAAGGCGCTCTCTGCGGAGAGCGCGATGGTGTCCTACGACCCATTTGAGCGCTTCAAGGATGCTCTGCCACACGTACTGCCCCAGTAGCCAGATGCGAAGCACTTCTGCAATCATCCGCCCGTGGTGCTTGCTGGTGTAGCGGACCTTGCTTGACTGGAAGTAGATGTGTCGCGCCGCAACCACCTGATCGCTGCTCTTGCCCCCGTAGTGGATGACCCGGGCTGTAGGCAGGTACACAATGCGCCAACCCGATGACTTGATTCGCCGACACCAGTCCAACTCCTCTGAGTACATGAAGAAGCTCTCGTCCAGGCGACCCACGGACTCGATGACCTGTCTGCGTACCATCATGGCCGCGCCTGTCACCCAATCGACATCCTGTACTACAGAGTCCGAGACATCGTCGACATAGTAGCGTTGGAGATGCCGGCGTGGGAGCAGTGATTCGAGCCAGGTGCTCTCGAGGAAGAGAACCGATAGGTCGGGGAAGCGACGCCGCGATGATTGCGGTGAGCCGTCGGGGTCCAGAAGCTTGGGACCGACCAAGCCAACGTCTCCGTGCTCCTGTAGGTAGGCTACCATCGTTGCCAGGGCATCCTCGACGATCTCAGTGTCGGGGTTCAGAAGAAGAACGTAGTCACCCGTCGCAAAGCCAATGCCCTGGTTGTTGCCTCCCGTGAAACCGCGGTTCTCGTCGTTGGCGATAAGGCGAACTTCGGGGTACTCCGAACGCACCATTTCTGCTGAACCGTCCTGAGACGCGTTGTCGACAACGATGAGCTCGGGGACAGCAGTGGCCGGCCAGGAGCCGCGGATTGACGAGAGCGCGCGCCTAAGGAGATCACGGACGTTCCAGCTGACGATAACTACAGACAGCACAGGCGGCATGGTTACGCCTAACTGATCCGGTCAACCGCGAACTGGACAAGCTCCTCGAGCGCACACCGGTGAGTGGATCGAGGATACGCTTGCAGCAAGGTGAGTGCTTCCGCTGCGCGAGCCTGCGCGGCCCGCATCGCCCTGTCGGTTGCCCCGGACTCCACCAGGTCTGCTAGGAGCCTCCTGATCTGAGGTTCCTCCGCAGTCCCGCCAAGAACCTCAGACAGACGGGGGTCATCGGGATGATCCTCCGCATACAGGATGACGGGGAGCGTAGCGAGTCCCTGACGTAGGTCCACTCCGACAGGCTTGCCCGTCGTCTGACTGTCGCCCAGTAGATCGAGAACGTCGTCGGTGATCTGGAATGCCTCGCCCAACAACCTTCCGAACTGCTCTGCTCCCTCGATGTCCTCCGGGGGTGCCTGCACCAATAGGGGGCCAATCTGAGCGCAGAGGGCAAACAGCGAAGCTGTCTTGGCGAAGATGCGCTCGAAGTAAGCCTCCTGCGACAGCAGGCAGCCATCGTCCCTGAACATCTGATCGAGCTCGCCAAGACAGATGGTCTCGAGCGTTGCTGAGAAGTGTTCGACGACTGGTGGTATCCCAGTGCGCGCGATCAGCCTTGCCGCTTGTGAGAAGGCGATGTCACCGGCCAGAACGGCTGCAGTCAGCGGCAACTGAGCGTTGAGGGTGGGGACGCCACGACGCACCAACGCGTTGTCGATGACGTCATCGTGAATCAGCGTTGCCGTATGGAGCATCTCGACCCCGGCTGCTGCCAAGAGTGCAACCTCGAGATCAGCCTGAGTCAGATGGGCTATCAGCAGCACGACGGCAGGGCGGAGCCGCTTCCCACCACGGTTGACGAGCCTTTCGACCGCCGAACGCACCGGAAGAGGAATGCCGCCACAAGCGGAGACCAACAACGTTTGGGTTGCCTCCAGCTCTCTCCGCAGCAGCGTGGGGTACTGAAGCTCAGTCGTGGCTCGTCGGGCGTTCATGTGTCTAAGTGTGGCATTATACCACACTGGCGAAGTTCAACCTTCCGGTCACATTCGGGGGAATAGCCGCTGTGCGTTTTCGGTCGTCGCAGCTTCCACGTCCTGCCTGGAGAGGCCTCTGAGATCGGCAACGCGTTCTGCAACGTGAGCTAGATAGGCGGGCTCATTGCGCTTCCCGCGATGGGGGACTGGTGTCAGGAAAGGCCCATCGGTCTCGAGCAACAGCCTGTCGATTGGCACTTCGCGCACGAGCTGATGAAGGGCGCTGGTGCGCTTGTAGGTCACTGGGCCATCAACGCCAACGTAAAAGCCCAGGGAGAGGATCTCGTGAAGGTAGTCAGTGCCCCCGGCGTACGCATGGAAGACTCCCTCAGCCGCTGGATCGCGGTGTTTCCAGGACCGCACAAGGTCGATCGTGTCACGGTGGGCCTCGCGGTCGTGTATGACGACCGGAAGGCGCAGATCACTGGCCAGTGCGAGCTGCGTAACAAATGCCTGGCGTTGCACATCGGGATTGGCACACCGCCAAGTCCGGGTGGCAACTCCAGGCCAGTAGTAGTCGAGCCCGACCTCGCCTATGGCCACAACTCTGTCGGAGGCTGACAGTGAGGCTAGCGCATCAACCGTCACAGCATCGAGAAGATCAGCCTCGGTCGGGTGAATGCCTACCGCTGCGTAGATGGCGCACGTCTGACGGAGGTCAGTATCGGTCGCAAGCCTTAAGGCGGTGACGCTGTCCTCGAGCGTGGTTCCTGGAACGATGAGCCCAGTTACGCCAGCCGAAACGGCGCGTGCGAGGGTAGCCTGACGATCGTCGGCATAGTCTGGATGCTGCAAGTGAACGTGTGTGTCGATCATTGTGCATTGGTTGGCGCCCCCTACGGCATCTGCGCTGGGGAGGCCTTCTCCCGGTCCATTGCGTGCACCCGTCAGGCGGGGCGCTGCGACATCATTATACCTGCATCGCTGCGATCGGTCCCGTTTCCGATGATGATCTGGGTCGATGGTGGCGCCGCAAATGTGTTT
>JAXDDP010000020.1:0-7064 GCA_034676785.1 Anaerolineae bacterium
TGCGGTCAAGGTCATTGACGGTCTGGGTGGGGGCGGCGAACTGGGCCAGGTAGTAGCGGCCCTCGCGTTGTCCCTTGAGCGTATAGGCCAGCCTTCGCAGGCCCCAGCTCTTGGTGTTGAGAACCTCAGCCTGAGCGGTCTCCAGGTAGCGCTGAATGCGTTGCAGAAGAGCATCAAGTTGCTCTTCGCCCAGATCAGCGCCGACGACAAACATCATCTCATAGTTACGCGTATTCAAGACGGGTATATCTCCTTCCCATGGGATTGCCCTTGACCTTGGCCAGGGGCAGAAAGTCCGTCGATCGAGCATCATACCACAGTTCTCACATAGTGCAACGCGCAAGAAAGGGCGGTGCCGGGGCTTGCTGCAGTCCCCGGCACCAGATGCAAGGTGTGCGAAGCTTGAGTGGGCCTATAAGCCGGATTCTGTCCGCGGACGGGTTTCCCCACCCGCGTGGCGATCATCTATCTAGGAGAACGGTCTCCCGCTCTCTCCAGCAGCCTACCCGAAGGTTGCCCGCGTGCGAGGCTGGGCCTCGCGCGCCGGAGGGCACGGGTCGCGCCCCGGCCAATGGCCTTTCCTTCTGCTTGGCCTTGCTCCCGATGGGGGTTGCCTGGCCGTGCCGGTTACCCGGCACGCCGGTGGTCTCTTACACCACCTTTTCACCCTTACGGCCACAGGAGTCGCCCCCCGTGGCTCGCGGTATGTCTCTGTGGCCCTGTCCGCGGGTCGCCCCGCCCGGGGGTTACCCGGCATCGTACCCTGGGGAGTCCGGACTTTCCTCGTCCTTGAGCTTGCGCTGCAAGGACGCGACCACCCGGCCCACTCAAGCATCCAACGTGTGTCGCCAACCCATGCTACCGCGGAGTGGGCTCACGTCAATGGCAGCATAGAGCGGGACGACCGCATTTGGTGCCAGCACGCGGCAATGGGATGCGCGGGATCGGTCCTTGCGAGGGGGCACTCCAGAACCCTTCGCAAGGTGCCCCGATTCCGATCGGCGAAACTTTGCGAAGGGAAGAGACTCGCGTCCGCGCCGACCCTATAGGATAGCTCTGGAGGGCAGGGGCAGATGCTACTTGCCTGGGCCGATGCGCCAGGCGATGATCTCGGGGGGAGCGAGGAAGCGTGCGCGAGGGGCGCCGAGGCCCTCAACACCGAGGCCACGCGATACGTAGAGGGTGGTCCGCCCCTCGCGATAGCGTCCGTGCTCGTAGCGTTTTCCCCAGCGGGAGCTGGTGGCCAGCGCGCCATAGAGCGGTAGCCGAATCTGGCCGCCGTGCGTGTGGCCACACAGGTAGAGATCGATGCCCAGTGAGGCTGCGACCGGCATCAAGTCGGGCGTGTGATAGAGGAGGATGCGCACACTGTCCTGCGGTGTGGAGGCGACCAGCCGCGTGAGCGCCTGGATGTCGCGGGGTTCGTCATATGTGTGCCGGACGCCCAGCACCCAGAAGCGAGTCCCGTGGATTGCTACGGGCACGGCCTCGTCGTCGAGCCAGCGGATGGGCAGCCCGTCAAAGATGCCGGGCACGACGCTGGGGACGTCCACGGGGGGGCTGCCGGTCACGGCGAAGATGCCCTGCCGCGCTTCGAACTGCGCAAGGAGATGGCGCGCTCCATCCTGCGCCACAGGGTCATACACCGAAGAGAGGTTGAGGTAATCGCCCGTCAGGAAGACAAGGTCGGGTTGTTGGGTTCGAACCTGTTCGATGAGACGTCTCTCGCGCGGCGACTGCCCCTCGAAATGGATGTCCGAGATGTGGAGCGCGCGGACCGGAGGCGTGGCCTTCAGGGCAGGGTGTGTCAGCGTCTGGTGCGTCAGCGTGATGTGGAAGGGCTCCACCCAGGTCGCATAGGCGGCAACTGCAGTCAGTGCGAGATTGAGCATGACAGCGGTGGCGCCGTGACCCGCGCTCTGGCCCAGAAGGCCGATACTCAGGAAGAGCAGGAACCTCACGAGTGCCAGGCCCAGGAGCGAGGGCGTGACCGGGCCCCAGGAGCGTGCGGCGCGTGGAAGCAACGCTAACAGCAGCCAATCACCGGCTGTGAGGCAGGCATAGGCGAGTGCCACAGCGCCACGCAGGGTCCCCCACGGCCACGAAGCCAGGGCCATGAGAGCCAATAATACCGGGAGCAGCACCGGGGACGGCCATCTGCCTATCCGGGCAGTGAGGATCAATGCCCGGTGGACGAATGAGCTAGACCCGTCAGCGCGGTCGGGCGGAATCGTGACGTTGGGATAGGGTGGCTGCCTGGTGGGCATAGTGGTCAGTCGCCGTCGGGGCGATTGCCCTCGAACAGCCGCGCGATCTCGTCCCGGGGAAACTGCCGCATGGGCGACACCCCGGACCCGGTGCGTAGGTACACCCCTGGCTTATCGTGGACCGTGCCGATCGCGGCTGCCGCGACCCCGGCCTCCTTCAGTGCTGCCACGATCGAAGCGGCATCGTCTGCAGAAACCGAGAGCAGCAGTGAACCAGAGGCGATGATGCCCAGTGGATCGAGTCCGAGCGCATCACAAAGAGCCTGGGTCTCAGGGAAGATGGGCAGCGCCTCCGCCTCGATGATGGCGCCCAGCCCGGCTGCCGCCGTCAATTCGTGGATTCCCGTGGCAACACCTCCCTCGGTGGGGTCGTGCATTGCGTGGACCTCGCCAGCGCCTGTGGCAATCCGCGCATCTCGCACGACGCTCAGACCAGGATCGTGAAGAAAGCCGGCGGCCCGTTGGATCATGGCGGGATCGAGCCGCCCAGCAAGCTGGGGGGCCAGCTCACGGGCAAGGATCGCGGTGCCCTCAACGGCGATGCCCTTGGTCAGGATCAGGGTATCGCCAGCACGAGCGCCATCGGAGCGCACCAGGGCGTCAGGCGCCACCTCGCCGAACATCGCGCCGACCGCAATGGGCCGGTCGATGCCGTGGGTGATCTCCGTGTGCCCTCCAACAACGCTGACGCCGAGTTCATGGCTGGCCGTGCTCACCTGCTCGAAGATAGCCTCGACGATACCAAGGTCGGTCTCGCCCTCCGGCAGGAGCAGCGTCACGATGAACCAGCGAGGTTGGGCGCCCAGACATGCGACATCATTGGCGTTGATATGGACCACGTACCAGCCGATCTCGTCCGTGGCGAAGGTAATCGGATCCGTCTTCGTCACCAGGTAGCGGTCACCAAAGTCGATCACGGCGGCATCTCGGCCCAACCCAGGGCCAAAGATGACCCGCGGATCGGGGATGGGCAGTGCGTGGTTCAGGAGGCGGACAAGGTCCGCCTGCGGCAGTTTGCCAATAGGATAGATGGCGCGATGGTCTGGCGGGGTGGTGATGGTGTTACCTCCGTGGTGAGATGCCGCAGTCAGTCGCCGACGAGGATGGCGATATCGTCGATTGCCGAGCCGTAGGTCCATCCCGACGCGTAGATTTCGATCGACTGCAACGCAGCCGGACGCATGCCTTGCTCGGCGAACAGCGGCAACAGATCGGGGGACTCGTAGTCGTACCACGTGTCCTGGGGAATCTTGATGTGCTCAGGTCGCCAGTCGCGACATACCAGGCAGTAGGGTCTGTCTGCTCCGTCGCGCGTGTAAAAGCCCTGCAGCCACTCGCGACCGCTGCCACTCTCCTGATCAAGGTAGAAGATCCGGATCATGATTGGGCACTCCGTGCCCACCGAGCCGCAGACCGGGAGCGTCTGTGTGCTGATGCGAACGCGCGCCCGCACGCGCAATGACGTGACCTCGCGCAGGTCCTGGTCGATGAGCAGGCGAATGCCCGTTTCGGCATGGCTTTCTCCGGCGCGCTCGAAGCTCACGACGCGCTGGTCGTCGCCCAACTGAGTCTGGATAACCGACCCTCCGTCCTCCTGTGGGTCAAACCAGTCCTGGTAGACCGTCCACGTTCCATCGAGGGGTTCCTCGAAATCCCCGTTGCGGCTACTGAGCAGGTCGCGGGCCCCCACGTAGATCACGCCCAATCCGGCTGCGGTGATCTGCGTGCGCTGGAGCGGGACAAGCACGAGAGAGCCACCCGTTTCCGGGTCCAATACCGAGGCGCGTCCTGCATTCACGATCAGGGTCGTCTGCTGTGCATTGACCTCGAGTCTGAAGGCGCCTTCGTCGAACTTCACTGCGCCCTGCGGCGTATCGACCAGAAGCTCGACGTTCCGATCATTCCCGAAGAGCGATGGCTGCATGTTGGGTGCCTGGTTCACCTGGAGCTCGATATGGTGCGGGAGCTGGCTAGCCGCAAACCTGGGCGTGCCAGCATCCTCGACGACCAGGTCAGCATCGCCATAGAGCTGGATCGTCGCAATGGGAGCATCGAGCCGGTCTGGGTGGTAGAAGAGCAGCAATGCGTCAGCATCGCTACTGCCCTGGACACGGCTCCTGGGGTTGATCTCAACCTCATCGTCCACCACAATGGACGCACTGGTTGTCGATGCGCGTTGTGTCACGATGCCCTCTCGCCGCTGCAAGACGACGACCATAGGGCGCATCGACGTGAGCACGTAGCGTCGCACACCAAGGGGCACGCCGACCGCGAGCGCGATGCAGGTGAAGAAGGAAGCCATCATCACGAACCAGGCGATGCTTTCGGTCTTTTTGAACATCTCAGTCCCGGATGTGGAAGCCGCGGAAGTGACCCGAGGCAGCCTGCCACGTCACAGTCACATCGCTGACCTGGCTGTAGTTGGGGCCGCGGTGGAGCGCCTGGATGAACTGCCTGAGGCGATCCTCGGTGCCTTCCGCATAGACCTCGACCGTACCGTCGTCGGCATTGCGGACCCATCCCACGACGCCGGTTCGGAGGGCGCTCGCGCGTGCGAAGTAGCGGAAGCCGACGCCCTGGACGAACCCGCTAACGATGGCGTGGGCGGCCTTGTGCGCGGTGCTGGCTGACACAGTATCACCTGCCGGAAGTGACTCCTTGGTCGGTCCCATAGCTCGATTCTACCGCCCTCCTATCGCCTGGCAAGTCGACGGACGCTACCCTACCTTTGCCAGAAGCACTCCAGGTGGCTATAATGGGTGTGAGATGAGCGCGCGCTATCCTCTCGTTCAGTTCAATGGCCATCTGCTGTCGGGCGACGCTTCCTACCGCAGCGCCGGGATCTCCGTCTACATCGCCAGCCTCCTCGCCGAGTTCGGCGCCGGCGATTATGGTATCCGGATGCAGGCCCACCTTGGACGTGGGGTGCAGATCGAGGGCGGCAGTATCGCGGTCGTGCGTTCCCGGTTTGCGACACACCGGCCGTGGGCGCGCATCCTGTGGGAACAGGTGGTGCTCCCGGTGGCGTTGCGCAAGTCGGGAGCTGATGTACTTCACGCCCCGGCATTCGTTGGACCTTTGGCAACCCGTTGTCCGACCGTCGTCACGGTCCACGACCTGAGCTTCCTGCGCTATCCCGAGATGTTCAGGACGGGGAACCGGCTCTACTTGCGGACGTTGACCGGGCCATCGTGCCGGCGTGCGGCCGCGGTGATCGCGGTCTCGGCGTTCACGGCACGGGAGGTGACGCAGTTGCTGGGTGTGCCTTCGGAGCGGGTTGTCGTGGTCCACCACGGTGTGGCGCCACGCTTTCATCCGATCGACGAGGTGACTGTTTCGGAGTTCCGGCGGCGAATGCAGCTGCCCGAGCGTTTCGTGCTGTTCCTGGGCACCCTGGAGCCACGCAAGAACCTCATTCGCCTGATCCGGGCGTTTGCCCTCCTCAAGGATCCCAATGTGCACCTCGTTCTTGCTGGTGCACAGGGTTGGTTTTACCAGGACATCCTTCGCGAGGTTGAGAGGCTGGGTTTGTCAGGCCGGGTGCACTTCCCGGGCTTCGTCGCCTCGGGCGAGCAGGCCCTCTGGTATAATGCGGCCGATGTCTTTGCCTATGTGTCTATCTACGAGGGATTCGGCATGCCTGTTCTTGAGGCTCTGGCCTGTGGCACTCCTACGATTACGTCGTCGACAACGTCGCTGCCCGAAGCCGGTGGAGAGGGTGCTGTGTTAGTCCAGCCCGACGATGAGCAGGCGATTGCCAAGGCGATTCACGAGGTACTGTCCGATGGCGATCTGCGAACACGCCTTCGCCGTCGCGGCCTCGAGCATGCGATGGGCTTCTCCTGGACAACGGCTGCCCAGAAGACTGCAGAGGTCTACCGGCAGGCTGCGCAGGGGAGATTCGCTCCATGAGAACTTCGCGAAGGGATCACACGCTATGGTGGATCATCCTTGGCGATGTGGCTGCGATCAACCTGGCGATGGTCCTGGCCTATCTTCTCCGCTACCGGCTCCAGTGGTTCCTGGACATTGCGTATGACGCGCCGTTGCGCGCCTACCTACCTCTCAATGCCCTGTTCTCGCTCGTCATTCCAGCTGTGCTCTGGGTCTCCAAGTCATACCAGAGATGGCGCGGACGCACGTGGATTGACCACGTCTTCCACATCACCAATGCCGTTGTTGGCACGATGATCGTGGCATTCGCCTGGTCTTTTGCCTTCCGACCCCTGGTGTACTCGCGCTTACTGCTTTTCGAGAGCGGTGTCTTCATGGTGCTCCTGATATCGCTGAACCGGGCGATCACGATGGTGGTCCAGTCCGGGCAGCGCCGCCGGGGGATTGGAGTCAAGCGGGTGGTCATCGTCGGGGCGGGAGAGGTCGGGCGCCGCGTGATGCGCACGGTGGTTGCACGGCCAGACCTGGGGTATGAGATTGTCGGGTATGTCGATGACAATCCTGATAAGGGAGAGGGGAAGATCGGGCGTTTCTGCGGCTTTGGGTCGGTTGATAATCTCTCTGAGGTCATCGATACGCAGGAGGTGGATGAGGTTATCATCACCTTGCCGTGGAACTACCACCGCCGCATCCTGGGCGTCCTGCGGGCGTGTGCTCGCCGCGACGTCAAAGCACGCCTGGTGCCAGACCTGTTCCAGCTCAGCCTCAGCCGAGTTGAAGTTGGTGACCTTGGTGGGTTGCCCTTGATCGAAATCCAGGAGATCGCGTTCAGCCGTGGTGAGCTGGCTGCAAAGCGCGTGATCGACCTGGTCGGATCGCTTCTCTGCCTTCTACTGGGGTGGC
>JAXDDP010000026.1:0-6142 GCA_034676785.1 Anaerolineae bacterium
AGGCGCTCAGCGGAACGCCCTCCAATTCCTCAAGCAGCATCGTGAGGCACTGGACGCGATCGCGGACACACTGCAAGAGCACGAGGTCATCAACGCCGAGGAGATTGCCGCCATCGTCGGTTCCCCGACGTAGGGTAAGGAACGCCCCTACCGCAGTACCCTCTTCCTGAGAACGGGGTAAACTGCTCGTTTGACACGAGGTGATAGCATCCGGTCTCGGGAGGTCGACGATGTCCCAGATACCCATGGGTGAGGAGCGCGAGGTCAGGCGCCTTGGAGGAGCGACGCTCGACGGTACGTCGATTGCGCTCGTTGTCGTACTGGCGGCTGTCGTTGCCGTCCTCTCATTCATCCCCTTCTCTCTGCTTCTTGGCTCCGGTGGGAGTATCGAGATGTCTGAGGGTATCTATGGTCTCGTTGGCTGGCTTCTCGGCCCTGTGGCGGGTGGCGTGGCCTCAGGCATTGGCCGGCTTGTGGGCGTTCTGATCGCGCCGCACACGGCGGGCGTGCCCTTTGTCTCCGTCTGGGGTGCCGCTATCGGAAGCTTTGCTGCCGGATCGATGGATGCGAAGGGCCGGCGCCGGCACTGGTGGATTCCGCTGACCGTGCTCTTCGTGATTGCCTATCTGCTCTACGCCGGACGGGCCGTTGTCCAGAATGGCGTGGGCCTCTGGCCCGCGATTGGGGCGACCTTCCTCGACTGGTCGGGTATCGTGCTCTTTGCTTTGCCCACGCGGCGACTCTTTGCGCGCTGGATCCAGAGCCCCAACCTTGGTAAGGTCGCTACGGGCCTCTTCTTCGGGACGTGGATGATCTCCGGGCTGACGCACGTCAATTCCGGTGCGATTACGTACTTCATGTACAATTGGCCCGAGGAAGTGTGGCTGACCCTGATCCCGATTATCCCCGTGGAGAACCTCTTTCGCTGCCTCATGGGCATGGTCATCGGTACGGGTGTGATTGCGGGCCTCCGCGCGATCAGCATTGTCAAGCCGGACCACGCCACCTATTGAGCCTGGACTCGTGTCGGTCCGAAGCGGACAGGTGACACCCCTGGGTTCTCCCTGTCCTGCAGGTCGTGTGTCGGAGCGGAGCGTTCAAGGGGCCCCCCCACCGGTTGCCGTTCTCGACAGGGTCTCCTATCTCTACCCGCACTCGGACCGGCCTGCGTTAAGCAATATCTCGCTCGAGATCCGCCGGGGCGAATTCCTTGGCCTGATCGGGCCGACCGGCGCGGGTAAGACCACGCTCTGTCTTGCCTTGAACGGCGTCGTGCCACAGTTCTATGGGGGGCGTTTCTTTGGGCGCGCCACCGTGGCTGGGCTCGATTCCCTCGATCACCCTATCAGCCGGCTTGCCCGACACGTTGCCGTTGTCTTTGAGGACCCTGAGACTCAGATCACGGCGACGTCGGTCGAGAACGAGATTGCGTTTGCTCTCGAGAACCTCTGTGTGCCCCGCGACGAGATCCTGAAGCGCATCGCGTGGGCCCTTGAGGCTGTCCGCCTCGAGGGGACTGAGAAGCGCCCCCCGCATACGCTTTCGGGCGGAGAGAAGCAGCGCCTGGCGATCGCTTCAGCCCTGGCGCTGTGCCCCGATCTACTGGTGCTTGACGAGCCGACCTCGCAGCTGGACCCCGTGGGCACCCAGGAAGTCTTCGCCACGGTTCGCGAGCTCAATCGCACGTTGGGCCTTACGGTCGTGATGGCCAGCCACGCCGCCGAGGAGATGGCCGAATTTGCCGATCGCATCGCGGTGCTCGACCGTGGTGAGATCGTTCAGGTCGGCCCGCCCGATGAGGTCTATGCCGACGGTGTGCGTCTCGCGCAGCTCCATCTGCGTGCACCGCAGGTGGCGGAGACCTTTGCGCTGGCTCGAGGCAAGGGGCTCTCTGTGCCTAGGATCCCGGTCCGGCTGGAAGAAGGGATAGCCCTGGTACGGGACCTCTCGAGGCAACCAACGGGTCAGCAAGGCGCTTGCCCTGAGGGGATCCCTGGCCCTGCGTCGCCCGGCACGGGCGGGGCCCCGCTGCTCTCCGTACGTGACCTGCACTACACCTACCGCGACGGTCCGGAGGCACTCAAGGGCATCACGCTGGACCTCCATGCGGGTGAATACGTCCTTCTCGTGGGCCAGAATGGCGCGGGCAAGAGCACGTTGGTCAAACACTTCCTGGGCCTGTTGCGGCCTGCTCAGGGCCAGGTGCTGCTGGCGGGCACCGATACGCGCACGCTGAAGGTGAGCGATCTCGCTCGACGCATCGGTTACGTAGCCCAGAATCCGGATCATCAGATTTTCACTGCTACGGTGGAAGAGGAGGTGGGATTTGCTCTGCGCCATCTCGGACTCTCGGAGCGGCAGGTTCGTGCAGCTGTAGACGAGAGCCTGGCTGCGATGGGGCTGAGCGACGTGCGCGATCGCCATCCGTTAGCCCTTCCACGGGGCGATCGGGCGCGGGTCGTCGTCGCGGCGATCCTCGCCATGGCGCCGGAGGTCATCGTCTTCGATGAGCCGACGACGGGCCAGGACTACCGCGGCGCGCAGGCCATCCTCGACGTCAGCCGGCGGCTCCATGAACAGGGCAAGACGATGATCGTCGTTACTCACCACCTCTATCTGATGGCTGATGTTGCGCAGCGGGTGATTGTGATGGGCGAGGGCACCGTGCTGCTTGATGCGCCCACCCGCGAGGCCTACCACGCTGCTGATCTGCTGGCGTTGACACACCTCGTACCGCCACAGGCGGTGCTGCTCGCCAGGGCTTTGGCTGGGCCTGCAGGGGTGGAGCGCCCCTGCCCGCTGCTTACGCCCTCCGAGGTAGCCAGTGTCCTTGCCGGAGTCAGGAGCTTGTGATGAGCTTCGTAGAGCTGACGACACGGGCGTCGCAGATGGCGCGTACCTCGCCCTTCGGTCGCTTGGATGTCCGCCCGAAATTGGCGCTTGTCGTTGTCGTCACGATCGTTGCCTTCGTCTGGGAGAGCCCTCTGCTCGGTGGGCTGCTGGCCTTTTCCGCTTTGCTGGCCTGTCTTGCCTCCGGCGTGCGGCTCACGTATCTTCGAAACTCGCTCTCCCTTCTTGTACCCTTTGCCTTTGTGATCCTGATCACGCAGGGGTTCTTTGCGGATGAGATCATTCGTATGCGCACCGGCCAGCCGACGCTGACGCCTTGGCTGACCATCCCTGAATCTGTCTGGCTGGTCGGTGGTGCCGCTGTGTCGGTTGAGGGGATGGCCTATGGCCTCAACGTCATTTTTAAGATGGTGACGATGACGCTGCTTGTCCCATTGCTGGTATTCACGACCGATGTCGACGCTTTGGTGCTGGGGATGGTCAAAATCCGGATCCCGTATAAGATCGCATTTGTACTGGCATCGACTCTGCGCTTCTTCCCGCTCCTGTTCGCCGATATCCAGGCCATCACCGAAGCTCAGCGGCTGCGCGGACTGGCACCGGAGAGCATGGGACTGGTCAGACGTGCGCGTGTCTATGCCAGGCTGGCTGTCCCGTTGATTCTGGGCGTCATCGTGAAGTCACAGATGCTGGACGTGGTTCTGCAGTCCAAGGCATTTTCCGGCAGTTCCAGTCGTACCTATCTGCATGAGTCGCGCCTGCGTCCTGGCGACGTTGCCCTGTTGGTAGCATTGGCAGGGGTGCTGATCGCCGTTCTGATTCTGTACTGGCGTTTCGGCATTGGCCGCTTCGGGGGACCCATCTAGGCAGACAATGACCATACTCACGTCACGTAATGGGCCACTGCACATCGGCCCGGGCTATCCGCTCGTGCTGATCAGCGATGCTCTCCGTCTGGATCGCCGGACGATGGCACAGCTCGGTGCTGCATCCGATCAGGATATCGTCGCGCGCATGGTGGGACTTGCGAGGGTGGGCCATACGTCCGGGATCGACATGGTCGACATCATGATATCGTGTGACGATGTTGACGAGGCTGCGCTCCTGCCGCAGATTGCGGTCGCGGTCCACGACGCTATTGGGTGTCCCATCTCGCTTGACTCGCGCAATGTGGACGCCTTGCGTGCTGTTCTGGCAGCGCTGCGACCTTACAAGGCACTGATCAACTCGGTCACCGCGGAGGCCCACGTCCTGGAAGTGTTGTTGCCGGTTGCAGCGGAATTCGGGGCTGCGATCATCGGGATGCCCATCGGCGACGACCATGGGCTGCCCCGCGATGTGGCTGGCCGTGTGGCTGAGGCCGGCGTGATTCTTGAGCGCGCCTCAGCCTATGGGATCCCCCGGGACGACGTCGTGATGGATGCCATTTGCTTGGCGCCTGCTGCGGAGCCCGCTTCGATGGCCGTATCGCTGGAGACGCTCCGGCGCTTCCACGACGAGTTGGGAGTTGCGACGACACTGGGCATCAGCAATGCAGGGCACGGGATGCCCACGCGCTCCCACATTGCCCTGGCTTACCTGCTGGCTGCAGCTCCCTGGGGGCTGGACTCCGCGCTGGTGAACCCGCGCACACCGCTGCTGATCGAGGAGGTGCGCGCGATCGACTTTCTCACCGATCGTGATCCCTACGGAAAGCGCTACCTGCGCCACTACCGTGCGACACACCCTGCCGAATCCTCCCGGAGGCCCTGATGCACCTTGCTTTCACGCTCAATGGTGAGGAGATCCGCCTTGACGATCTCCCCGACGACCTGCTTCTCCTCGATCTTCTGAGAGACCGCATGGGACTCACCGGCACCAAGCGCGGGTGCGAATCGGGCACCTGCGGCATGTGCTCGGTCCTGGTCGACGATGCCCTGACCCGCTCCTGTCGCACAAAGGCAGCCGACGTCGCCGGGCGCCACGTCACGACCATCGAGGGCATCCATGGGCCTGACGGCGGTCCCAACGATCTGCAGGTGGCCTTCCTCGAGCATGGCGCGGTGCAGTGCGGCTATTGCACCCCGGCGATGGTTCTGGCGGGTGAGGCGCTGTTGCGACGCAATCTGGCCCCAACCCGCGCACAAATCCGGAGCGCGATCAACGGCGTTCTGTGCCGTTGCACCGGGTACGTCCAGATCGTCGACGCGATCGAGGCGACGGCCGCGCAGCGTTCCGCGGGGGAGCAGACAAAATGACGACAACGAACTCTCATGCGGCCCCGCGTAAGGCTGCGTCGCCGCGGGCTGACGCGGACCGTACCTACGTTGGCAATCCGTCGATCCAGAACATCGATGGCGTCGAGAAGGTGATGGGGCGTGCCCGCTATGTGGGAGATATGACCGTTCCCGGGATGCTCTTTGCCAGGGTCTTGCGCAGCCCGCTGCCCCATGCGCGCATCGTCGCGCTCGATGTGGCTCCGGCGCTGGCGATTCCCGGTGTGAGGGCCGCGATCACGCATCGCGACTTCGTGGAGGACGGCGCCTTCGGCTATCCCGTTCGCGACGCCTATATCCTGGCCTACCACAAGGTGCGTTACGTCGGCGATCCCGTTGCTGCCGTGGCTGCCGATACCCCCGAGGCCGCTCAGGCCGCCCTGGAGGCGATCCGCGTTGTGTATGAGCCCCTGCCCGTCATTGGGGATATGGGTCAGGCGCTTGACGGCGGTGCACCGTTGATCCCCGAGGCCTCGCCCACGGGCCAGGGCAATCTGTGCGCCACGCATCTGGTTCGCAACGCAGACCCGGGGCCGCTGCTGGAGAGCGTGCCGGTCCTCTTCGAGGCGACCTACGAGCTTCCTCACCAGGAGCACGCGTATCTGGAGACCGAGGGCGCGTTGGCGATTCCGGAGCCTTCGGAGGGCGTGACGATCTATGCCAACTGTCAGAGCCCGCACATCGCGCGCGACACGGCGGCACGCGTGCTCGGTCTTGAGACCGACCAGGTCCGTGTGATCCAGCCCCCGGTTGGGGGTGCTTTTGGGGGCAAGGATGATGGGGTCTACCAGACCGCGGCGCAAGCTGCAAAGCTGGCGCTGTTGGCCGGACGCCCGGTCAGGTTGGTGCTCACTCGTCCCGAATCGATGGCGGCGTCTTACAAGCGCCAGGCCATGCGGAGCCACATCGTCCTTGGGGCTGACAGCGATGGCACCCTGCGAGCTGCCCGGGTCGCGCTTTCGGTCGACAGCGGTGCCTATGCCTCGATGTCGCCCATGGTCGCCTGGCGCGCGACCATGCACGCTGCCGGGGCCTAT
>JAXDDP010000027.1:0-20693 GCA_034676785.1 Anaerolineae bacterium
CGTCGGACTTCGTGGTGATTGCCGTCCCGCTGACGCCCGAAACGCACGACCTGATCGATGCCAGGGCATTACGTCAGATGCGCCGCGACGCCTGGTTGATCAACATTGCGCGTGGTGCGATCGTCGACCAGGCTGCCCTGGTCGATGCGCTCGTTCAGGGTTGGATCGGTGGCGCGACGCTGGATGTTTTCGAAGAGGAACCGCTCCCTGCTACGTCACCGCTTTGGGACCTGCCCAATGTGCTGATCACACCGCATAACTCCTGGTCCACACCCCATTTCAAACGGCGCGAGGCTGAGCTCTTCCTCGACAATCTGGAGCGCTTCCTGCGTGGCGAGGCGCTGAGGAACGTTGTTGACCTGTCGCGTGGATACTAGTTTGTTGCCAGCTGCGACTCGTGGGCTGTCTGTGTCGAGTAGGGACTCTGCCAGGGAGCAAAGCTCACAGGACCGCCGTGGATGTGAGGCCTGTCGATGAGCAACCGGGCGGCACGGATTGGTCTGGATCTACGGCTCCATGCCTACGCGCCGGGTGGCATCTCCCGCTATGCGCGGCGACTTGCTCGCGCGCTTGCTGAGCTGGATCTCCCTGAAAAGCTGGTCCTGATATCGCACCGCAAGGACCCAGACACGATGGAGCTTCCCGGAGCGCGCACGTGGAAGTCCTGGACGCCGCCGCACCACCGTGCAGAGCGCTGGCTACTCGGCACTGAGCTTGCTCCATTGGGCCTCGATCTTCTGCATACCACGGATTTCATCCCTCCGGCCTGGGGGACGCGACGGCGGGTCATTACGGTCCATGACCTCAACTTCCTGCACTATCCCGATTACCTGACGGCGGACGCACGGCGCTACTACAATGGCCAGATTGCGTGGGCAGTGCATGAGGCCGACGCGATCCTTGTCGATTCCCATGCAACGCAACGCGATCTCCAGGCGTTGTTGGGTGTCGCCCCGGAGCGGGTCGTGGTGGCACACCTTGCCGCCGACGAGCAGTTCCGAACACTGCCCGAGGATGAGATCCAACCCGTGCTGAGCCAATACGGTCTGCAGGCGGGGTATCTGCTCTTTGTGGGGGTCTGGGAGCCCCGGAAGAACCTGCCGGGGCTGCTGGAGGCGCTCTCGCTGCTCCACGGACGGGGCCTGATGTTGCACCTCGTCATTGCCGGGCGTCCGGGCTGGCTCTATGACGAGGTCCATGCCCGGATCGGGGCGCTGGGGCTGGCGCCGTGGGTGCACTTCGTCGAGAACCCGGGAATGGATGAGTTGGTGGCGCTCTACAATGGGGCGCTGCTGCTTGCGATGCCGTCGTTCTATGAAGGGTTCGGGCTGCCGGCGCTCGAGGCTATGCAGTGCGGCACGCCAGCGGTCGTTGCAGACCGCGCGAGCCTTCCTGAGGTCGTCGCTGGGGCAGGGTTGCTTGTGGACCCGGATGATCCCGTCTCGATCGCGGACGCATGTGCGCGCATCGCAGAGGATCCGGTGCTGTGTCAGTCTTTGCGTGACGCCGGACGTGCGCGGGCAGCGACGTTCAGTTGGCGCAAGACGGCAGAAACCACGTTGGGTGTGTACCGGGCTGTTCTGAGCGACCGCTGAACGCGGGAGGCGGAACGGCAAGGCGCCCTTCGTCATCTTGACAGACTGCAATGCCGGGCTAGGCTAAGGGATTGCGCCTTCGGCCTGACTGGAGCTCTGGAGCCACTGGCTCCTTCGATAACCCCTTTTGGACCAGCGCCAGCGTATGCAAAGGAGCACCTTCTATGAGCACCATCGACGTTGCTAGCCTGACCAAGTACTATGGGAAAGCCCGTGGGATTGTGGATGTCTCCTTCACCGTGGAAGAAGGGGAGATCTTTGGATTTATCGGCCCCAACGGTGCCGGTAAGTCGACTACGATCCGCCTCCTCCTATCGCTTATCCACCCAACAAGTGGAACTGCGCGAGTTTTCGGCAAGGACGTGACCACTCAGGGTCCGGAGATCCGCCGCGATATCGGTTACCTCCCTTCGGAAGTCTACTACTACGAAGGCATGAAGGTTATTGACCTGCTCAAGTATTCCGCTAGCTTCTACGACCATGACTGCACCCGCCGGATGCACGAGTTATCGGCGGCGATGGAGTTGGAGATGAACCGCCGCATCAGCGACCTCTCATATGGCAACAAGAAGAAAGTCGGCATTGTTCAGGGGCTCCTGCACAGCCCCAAGCTGCTCTTCCTCGATGAGCCGACCAGCGGCCTCGACCCGCTGATGCAACGCAGATTCTTCGACCTGATCCGTGAGGAGAATGCCCGTGGTGTGACCGTCTTCTTCTCTTCGCACATCCTGGGCGAGGTACAGCGTCTGTGCACCCGTGTGGGCATCATCCGCGAGGGTCGCATCGTCGAGACCTCCGATATCCGCACGCTGCAGCAGAACAACTACAAGAAGGTGACCATCACGGCTGAGGGGCTCGCCCCGGCTTCCTTTGATCTGCCGGGCGTCACCAATCTGCAGACCGAGAACGGCACGGTGCGTTTCTTCTTCAAGGGCGATATCAACGCGATAGTGCGGACAATCAGCGGGCTCCAGGTCACCGATGTGACCATCGAGGAGCCGACGCTCGAAGAGATCTTCATGCACTACTATGAATAGGCAGATAGCATGAACGCGAACATCTTTCGACACGAACTCCGCGCCCGGCTGAGGTCGGTGCTGATCTGGTCGCTGGCACTGATGGCTATGGTCGTCGTCTTCTTCTCTTTCTACTCGGCGTTCGCCGACCAGGCTGCCCGGGTGAACGACATGATGGAAAACTTCCCGCAGGAGCTGCGGGCCGCCTTCGGGATGGATGAAGTGGATCTGTCCACCGTGTTGGGTTTCTTCAGCATCATCTATCTCTTTGCCCAACTCTGTCTGGCGATCCAGGCCGGCAACTATGGCTTTGGGCTTGTCTCGATCGAGGAGAGTGAACTGACTGCCGATTTCCTGTTGACCAGGCCGGTCAGCCGTCCACAGATCCTGACCAGCAAGCTGCTGGCCGCCGTCATCAGCCTGCTCGTCACCAGTCTGGTCGTGGGGCTGAGCAGCCTTGTCGCGATCGAGATGGCCCGCGGTGAGCACACGTATGAGCCGCGCACCTTGGCTCTGCTGCTGGCTGCCCTCTTGGTCCTCGAGCTCTTCTTTCTATGCATCGGGCTGGTCGTCTCGTTGCTTGTCAAGCGCGTGCGCAGCGTGACCCCCTATTCCCTCGGCCTGGGCTTTGGCGCGTATGTGCTGAGTGCGTTCAGCGGCGTGTTCGGTGACGTCGAGCTGGAGCTGATCACGCCCTTCAAGCACTTCGACGCGGCCGGCATCATCCGCGACGGTGCATGGGACACGCCGCTGGTGCTGCTCAACGTCGGCGTCACCCTCGTGTCAGTGGCGCTGAGCTACTGGCTCTATATCCGGCGCGACATCCCGGCGGTGTCGTGAGGAGATGCCCTATGAACATCTTTCTGCGTGAGCTCAAAGCCGGCATCAAATCACTGGTGATCTGGAGCGTGGTGATCATCCTGCTGATCATGATCGCGGTGTCGAAATTCTCGGCCTTTGCGGACAATCCCGAGATGTTGGCCATTCTGGATGCCATGCCCCCCGCCGTCCTGGATGCTCTAAGCATGAGCGCCTTCAACCTGACCACGGTGACCGGCTTCTATGGGCTGATGTTCCTCTACTTCGGGCTGATGGGCGCGACCGCCGCCGCAATGTGGGGCAGCGAGATCATCTCCAAGGAGGAGCGCGACAAGACCGTTGAGTTCTCGCTCGTGTTGCCTGTGTCGCGCAGCCGGGTCATCACTGCCAAGGCACTGGCGGCACTGGCTAACTGCATCGCCTTCGTGCTGATCACGTGGGGTGTGTCGCTTGTGGCCGTGCGATCTTATAGTCCTGATCAAGCCTTCTACGAGTTTCTGGCCCTCGAAATGGCGGCAATGTTCTTGATCGAGTTGATCTTCCTTGCGATCGGGCTGCTCCTGGGCTGCGCGATGAAGCGGTACAAGCGTTCCGCCTCTGCTGCTGTTGCCGTCATTCTCGTCACGTATTTCCTGTCAGTCATGTCGGTGATGGACGAGCGGCTGGATTTCCTGAAGTACGTCACACCCTTCCGATACTACGATGCAGGTGAACTGCTGCACAGTGGTCGAATGGATGGGACATATCTCTTGATATCGGCGGCGATCGTCGGGATCTCTGTGGCGGGCGCGTACGTGGCCTACAACCGGCGCGATCTGTACGTCTAGCGCGTAGAAGTCACAGGGCTGGAGGCAAGAACAGAGCCCAAGTCGGGGCGCCTATGAACGCCACGCCGACCTGCTAACCAAGCGCGGGTCGCTGGTGTGTATCACCGCAATCCGGAGGCTGTTGCCGGGCCCGACGCACTTGCCTGGAGACGACTGGTCCTAAGAGCCGAGTTTGAACTTTCCCAGCGCCGTGTACTCTGCCCCGGTTGGCCTGAGCACGCTCTGGAAGAAGATCAGTTCGGTTGCGGCGACGTTCCCGAGTGCTCCCACAGGGGTTCCGGCGATGACTTCGCCCACAGCGTGCAGATCACTGTGGCTGGCGTTGCGCTGGACGCGGCCCAGCGTGAGATGGGGTGAGAAACGCCTTTGCTCCGGTTGGAAGCCGAGGCTGGCTAGGGCTTCGTTGACGGCTGCGTGCAGGAGTGCGAGCCACGATGTAGGGTCCTGGACGCCGGCCCAGATAACCTGGGGGCGGTTCAGATTGGGAAAGACCCCGAGAGTTCCGGTTTGGAACTCGAAGGACGGAACGTTGCGTGCCACCACCGTCAGTGCCATCTTGATGGGCTCGACCCGTTCGGGCAGGATATCCCCAAGAAAGTGCAGTGTCAGGTGAATGGATTCCGGATCGACCCAGCGAACAACGCCGGTCGGGGCCAGGCGCAACACGGCATGGTGCTTCAGTCGGTTCTGGAGTGTCCCAAGGGCACGGTGGACCTCTGCTGAGAGCGGGAGCGCGACAAAGGTCCGCAAGGTCGTGGGCGTCTTCTGCACTCTTGGGCCCGTCACGGCGGTTGCCTGGCGCTACTGTGGTGCCTGGGCGGTGAAGGTCGGGAGCGGCGCAGCGGTCAACTTGTTCTCGGCGATCATGTAGATCGTATCTGCGGTCGGGCTCACCGCCAGTGCTTCGATGCGGTTGAGGTCACCTCTGGGTAGGCGGTACTGGCGCACGTACTGTCCCCGTTTGTTCAGGACCATGATTCGCTGCTGTTGGCTATCTGCCAGGTAGACCAGGCCATTGTCCGGGTCACGCTCCACGGTCATGATCAGTGGGGTGAACTCGGTATCGGGCAGGTCGCGCATCTCAAACGAGGGGTCACGATCGCCCTGGAAGTAGGTACGCAGTGTGCTGTCTCCGAGGAGCAGGTAGAGCCGGCCATCAAAAGCGAGGTCCTGCGTGAGCTGGAGGTCTGGCGCAGACCCGACTGCGAAATAGGGCCGCGGTAGCTCGTAGACGCCGTTGACTGGTTCGTACATCAGGATTTGATTGAGCTGTCGATGCACAAGGTAGATCCGGTCCTCGAAGGCCTCCATGATCGTCACGTTGCCAGGAGCCAGATCGCCCTGGATGCGTTGGACGGAGATGCTACCGAGCCCCAGCGCAGGCTCATAGATAAAGACTGCGCCCCCTTCGCTGTAGATGAAGACAGCGCCATCGGGGTAGTAGCCGCCAGGGGCGATCCAGGCAATATCAACGATGTGATTGACGACCTCGCCCAGGTAGTTCTGGCCGCGGCGGATGATCGCTACGGGGCCATCCGCGTTGGTCGAGATGTGATCGCCGGCCAGCGGTAGTCCGATGACGGCGTCGGTCGCTGTCTCCAGGATGTAGACCCATCCTCCTGCGACGAGCAGACGCCGTGGCGATGGTGCTGTGCCCAGATCCAGAATCGGCACCGTGTCCAACATCGTCGCGTTCGACAGCATCTCTACCGCCTGGCGTGACTCTTCCAGATAGCCCAGAGCCTCGTTGTTCTGTGGATCAAGGTTGGTGATCTGGTTGGCAAGCGTGCGCAGCGCGTACCAATCCTGCGGGTCCTGCGAGTTGTAGGCTTGACTGCGGAGCGCTCGTGCGTCTTCGAGGAGCTCCTCAGCTCGCGATGGCCCGCCCAGCTGCAGATACTTGGTCAGGGCAATCAGGCTTACCACCAGTAGGAATCCAAGTACCAGTCCTGCCAGGAGTCGCGGTTTCTCCGGCGGCGGTGTGCGGGGTGAGGCTTTGCGGGAGTCCTCAATCCTGCCTGGAAGGAGGGTGCGCACTGCCTGATGGAGACGTGCTCGCTCGGCCGTTGTGGCGCGCTCGATGGTCTGCAGTTTGCGGAGGCGACGCCGTGCCTTCCAATCCTGAACCCGGTCTTCAACCGCGTCGCGGAGCGAGGTGAACGTGGGGCGTGGCCGGGGTGTCACAACCGCCCCTGTTGGCGTGTCCCACGGTTCCTCGTCCTCGAGTGCTGGCACAACGGCGACGACCGGGGTGACACGAGCCGCAGCGGTAGTTCCGACATCGGCCTCGTCTTTATCGGTCCACTCTTCGTCTTCCAGCACAGGTTCATCGGGCGCTGGCGCTGCGACTGGCACCGATCGCGGTGGCGTGACTATGGCGGGTGTCTCGGACGTGGTTGGAGACGCCTGTACTGAGTCTGCGGCGACAGAGGGCTCTGGTCTCGAACGCGGAGACGTGGCGATGGTGCGCGGTTGCATGGGCAGCCGCGGCGCCGTAGACGTGGGCGAGGCTTGGGCTTGAGCCAAGATGATGCTTCCGGAGATCGTTCGGCCGGTGAACTCGCCGTTGAGGTGGCTCGTGATCAGACTGAGCTTGGGCAGCGACAGGACCTGCTGCCATACTTCCCGGGCCTGTGCTTCGGCGATGCTGGTGGTTGTCAGACAGACGACGCTGCCGGGCACCATTGTGGTGTAGCCGATGTTGATGACAGGAGGAACTGTGCCCCCGAGCGGGATCAGCAGTCGGTCACGCTTGGGAAAGAGTTCGAGATAGGGATCTCCTGGCGTCCCTTGGGCCTCTGGCGCGTGCCATACGTAGGCATACGCCGCACCGATCTGGCCCAGGAACACCTCGTCGTCCGCGTAGACCGCGCAGGTGATGTTGCCCGCGCACTTGTTTCCCGAGGCTGCTTTCTGGTTGAAGGTGATCAGATGGCGGTTGGCGGTCGCCAGCGCCCGTCGGAGTCTGGCGACGATGCTGCCCGATGATGCCCAGTAGGTTTTGACGACCAGAGTCCGGATCTCGCGGCTGCGGTAGGGGAGCTGCGGTGTCAGGTCGACCAAGACGGCGATCTGGTGGCCCGCATCTGAAAGTGCATTCGCCTGTGCCGCTGCGACCGAAGCGTCAGGAGAGGGGTGTCGGCTCCGAACCCCGTCCTCGAACCGCAGGATCTCAGTTTGATATTGCATAGGACTTCCTTCGAGGAGAGTGTAGGTGCAGGGACAAAGATGTCAAGTAAGGAGATAGGAGGGAGGTGCCACCAGGGGTCGCCGATGCGGCCCCTGGTGTGATTGTTAGTCTTCGCGACGCAGTAGCTCTTCTAGCGCACCGAAGTGGGTCCTGGACGTCAGGTCCAGGGAGAGCGGGGTGACAGAGACCTGACGCGCGGCATGTAGACACCAGATGTCGGAGCCGATCTCGGTGAACTCTGGATGGTCCATGACGCGGTAACCAGCCGCCTTCTCCTCACTCGTCGCGGCGTAGCCTTGCACCGGGACGAAGTAGCGCTGGCGGCAGAGGCGCGTCAGCTGCCAGGGTGTCTCAGGCTTGGCGTTCTGGGGAACGTTGATGGACAGTATGTCCGCATCGAAGGGCAGGGAGTGGCGAAGCAATCGCTGGGCGAAGATGCGCGTGAAGGCTCTGGCGGCGACGTAATCCTCCGCCGTGTCGCCTACCAAGTGGTTCGCCACCGGCATCTGGACGGAGATCGCAAGCGCTGGAATTCCGAAGGCCGCTGCCTCGATTGCCGCCCCGATGGTCCCGGAAATGGTGATATCGACGCCCACGTTCTCGCCGAAGTTGATCCCCGAGATCACGAGGTCTGGCTGGCGGTCAACCAGGCGGGCCATTGCATGGATGACGCAGAGCGCCGGCGTCGCATCGATTGCATAGGTGCGGTGCCTATCGGATGGTACCTGCGTGATCTGGCCTGTGACCGAGATGGGCATTGAGCGTCCCGATCCAGACCACTGCTGATTGGGTGCGGCAACCACAATCTCGCCAAGGTCGCTTACAGCATCGACGGCGGCCTGCAGACCGGGTGAGTCGATGCCGTCATCGTTCGTCATCAGTATGAGGGGCTGCGCCAAAGGTTGCCTCCACGTTAGCCTTGTCTTGGGTGTCGGGAATGCCGACACTGCCCCAAGATAACACGCATCGAGACGTGGGCAAGCTCTCTTGGCTCACCAGCCACCTGACGGGCGGAAACCATGGTGTGGTGATGGAGGTGCCGGGGTTTTCATCCCCGGCACCGGAGGTCAGCGCGAGTAGAACTCTACCACCAACTGTTCGTCGAAGTCTTCTGCGATATCCTCCCGCCCCGGGACGCGCAGGACCTGTCCCGTCGCGCCGTCGCGAGCCAGCCACTCGGGCACTGACACCGGCGCGTCGATAAGCTCCTGAATCTCGGGAATACGCTGTGTCCGCGGTTTGAGGGTCAGCCCTTGGTTTGGAGCGACCAGGTATGAGGGGATGTCGATTGTCTGGCCATCGATCAGTATGTGACCATGGGAGACGAATTGCCTCGCCTGGGGGCGCGTGCGCGCCCATCCCATCCGGAACACGACGTTATCGAGCCGCCTCTCGAGCAGCGACAGCAACGTCGGCCCGGTAAGGGCGCGGGTCTGCTGCGCCAAGCGATAGAAGCGCCGGAACTGCTTTTCGCGCAACCCGTAGGTGCGCTTGACCTTCTGCTTTTCACGCAACTGAAGTTCGTAATCGCCGCGACGCTGGCGGCGGAAGGTCGCGCTCTGCCCATGCATGCCGGGAGGCTGGCTAAGCCGTCGCTCCAGACTCTCGCCCCCGTTTCCGAAGAGATCCACGCCTTCGCGGCGTGATAGCTTGTGCTTTGGGCCGGTATAACGCCCCATACTTGGATCTACCTCCTTGCTGCGGGCTGTCTGCCCGTTGATGCGCTGGAGTATACCATAGCGGGGCTCTTTTGCAAGATAGTTTTATTCTAAATTACGGTCCCTTTTGGGAGGCCGAGATCTGCCGTCCGGGACTTACTCACCTCTTGCCTGGGTCAAATGTTAGGTCGCTTCGAGAGGCTCAAGGATCAACAGAGTGTGCCTCGTTTTCTGCAAGGTCTTCGGCGACCGCCGCGACGAAAAGCAGCGACGACAGACGGTTGAGATAGGCCAGACCGTGTTGGCCAAGCCCCGGTTCGGTCTCGGCAAGACCGACAACGCGCCGTTCGGCGCGCCGTATGGTGGTGCGGGCTATATGGAAGGCGGCACCGGCAAGCGTCGCGCCCGGAAGTACAAACGCCCTGAGCGGGGGCAGGGCGTGCTCTATCTCGGCGATGCGGGCCTCGAGCCAGTCGACAGCGTCTGACGAGAGTCCCGGATACTGAGCGCGCGCCTCGGGCGTTGCGGAAAGGTGTGCAAGCATCCGGCTGAGGTGCTGCTGGACAACAAGAAGGCTGTCCCTTGTTCCCTGCGAGGTGCAGACAGCCCGGGCCATGCCGATCGAGGACACCGCCTCGTCGACGGTGCCCACTGCTTCGATCAGAGCGCTGTCTTTGGAGATGCGCACGCTGGTGCCAAGGCGGCCGGTACTGCCCCCATCTCCTCGGCCAGTGTAGTGCGGCGTGTTCCGCGCGGGTGCCTCAATCAAAGCCATCACCACTGATCAATCTCACGTAGTTCCCACGTTCAAAAGCAGCTGGATTGGGCGTCTCCTTGTGGCTCAGGATCCCCTTGATCTCACCAAGAGAACCGTAGTTGTGCGCGTCGAGCCACGTTGCTGTCCTCTTGACGAGGCTCTCGATCCTGTCAATGCCTTCGGAGAGCAGCACCGAACAGACGTTGGCGATGTCGGCTCCGGCCATAACAGCCTTCACGATGTCTTCGTGCGTGTGAATGCCCGTGGTCAACGCAAGCGAGGACTCCACTCTGCCGTAGAGGATGCCGATCCAGCGCAGTGGCAACCGCATCTCCTGGGATGTGCTGAGATCGAGGCTGCGCTTGGAGGACAGTGCCTCGATGTCAAGATCGGGCTGGTAGAAGCGGTTGAAGAGCACGAGCCCGTCTGCGCCTCCGCGGCTCAGCACCGTCGCCAGGTGGGGGATCGAGCTGAAGAATGGGCTGAGCTTCATGGCGACCGGGATGGAGACCTGCAGCTTCACATCGTGCAGGACGTTGAAGTAGAGAGACTCGACTTGCGATCCGGTGAGCCGGTGCGAGGTCGGAATGTGATAGATGTTGAGCTCGATAGCGTCGGCCCCGGCTTCCTCGAACAGGCGGGCATAACGCGTCCACCCACCCTCGCTGTAGCCATTCAGGCTGGCGATGATGGGGATGTCGACGGCTTCCTTCGCTGCCCTGATCAGATCCAGATAGGCGATCTCGTCACGCCGGAAGGTGTCGAGCTCTGGAAAGGGCTCCGTCATTTCGGCGTAACGGTACTTCTGGTCTTCGAGGATATCGTCTAGCAGTGCGGCTTCGCGATCGATCTGTTCTTCGAATAGCGAATAGAGCGTGATTGCTCCCGCGCCCGCATCCTCCATCTTCCTGATGTCGTCCAGATCGCGCGATAGCGGCGAAGCGGATGGCACGACAGGGTTTTTGAGGGTGAGTCCCATATAGGTTGTCGCCAGGTCGGTCATACTTCCCTCCTTGACTGCAATGGGTAATTTATACTATAGGATAAACGAAATGCTTCAAAACTGCAAGTTGATCCATACGCGGTTGGTATTGACCCTGCGTCGTTAGCCGACATAATTCCCTTGCGATGAGAACCCGAACAGTGCTGGTAGCATGGCTGATCATCCTGGCTCTGGCAGGATGTGCCGGAGAGAGCCCATTCCCGGCGTGGCTCGCGGCATCACCAACCGCGATGAACACGCCGACCCTCACATCATACCCCACGTTGACGCCAACAGCGACGGCGACACCCTCGCCCACGCCCACTGCCTCGCCGACCCCCCTCCCGGCGGCGTTGCTGGCTAACGCACGCCAGGCGTACGCTATCGGTGATTGGGAGACTGCGGTCTCAGACTATGTGGCTCTGTTGTCTGCGCCTGGAGTTGCGCCCGACGATCGGGTCGAGGCAACGTTGGGTTTGGGACAGACCTACCTCGCCGATGGGTCTGCTTCCGAGGCCATTCCCCTTCTGGAGGGGCTATTGGCGACCACGGATCAGATTGCAGAACCGCAAGTAGCTGCTGCACATATCTTGCTGGGTGATGCACTTCTGGCGGCGGGCTCGCCGATCTCGGCCACTTCGCACTATTCCGCTGTGCTGGCGTTGGAGCCTCTCCTGGCCCCCTATGCCTACGACTGGATGGGGGATGCGCTCTACGTAGGTGGCGCCTATGCGGACGCGGCAAGCATCTACGCGGAGGCATTGCCGTACGCTGAAGCGCCCAGCCAACAGGTATGGCTTCTCGAGCGTATTGCGGTGTCCCGATCCGCTGATGGCGACTATGCCGGGGCGCTGGCGGCCTATGATGAGATCCTCTCGATCGCGCAGATTCCCGATTACCGTGCGCGCATTCTCTCCCAGGCTGCGGACACGGCGTGGGCTTATGGTGATCTGGACGAGGCCTATGTGCGCATGGCGGAGCTGGTCACGGGCTACCCGAACGCCGACCAGGCCTATACCGCTTTGGTGAAGCTTGTTGAGGGCGACCAGCCGGTCGACGAGCGGCTACGTGGGCTGATCGACTACCGGGCGAAGGCTTACGGTCCAGCCGTGCAGGCGTTCTATCGGCTGATTCAGGGAGACCCCGACCACGACGGCGAGCCTCACTACTACGCCGGGCTTTCCTATCTCAAGGCGGGTAGCCCTGAGCTGGCTCTAGATGAATTCGATGTGCTCGTCGAGACTCACCCCGATGATAGATACGTACCGGATGCCTGGATGGGCAAGGCCCAGGCTTTGCTTGCGTCGGGGCATTCTGACGACGCGCTGGAGGCATACAACACAGGGCTCGAGCTTTATTCTGCCGGAGAGGCTGTTCCCCTTGCCGTCTGGGATGTGGCCGATGCCCTTATGGATATCGGTGGCCTGGAGCAGACAGCGGAACTGCTGCTCGATCTGGCCGTGCGTTACCCGGACGATGCACTGGCGCCTGACGCGCGCTTTCGTGCTGGCTTGGCGTACTACAGGGCAGGCGATTTCGAAGCAGCGCGCGCTGTCTGGCAGGATCTAGCGTTGTGGTACCCCTATGCTGAGCAGACCCAGGCAGCCTGGTACTGGCTGGGCAAGACATATCTCGCAGCCGGTGATACGATGAGCGCTACGGAAGCCCTGAGCAACGCTGTGGGTCTGGGCGCCTGGAGCTTCTATGGGTTGCAGGCAGGCGACATCCTGGAGGGCCGGCAGCCATTTGCGGCCTATCCTGACAGTTTGGCGTTGTGCGAAGGCCGCACGGCGCAGGCTGAGGCCGAGGCATGGCTTGCCAGCTGGCTTGGGCTCGACCCCGCCCTTTCCGTTGGCACGCTATCGGAGACGCTCGCGAATGATCCCCGGCTTCTGCGTGGTACGCGCTTGCTTGCTCTGGGGCACTTTGACGAAGCGCGGACCGAACTCGAGGCACTCCGCACAGCCACGGCCCAGGACCCACTTGCGCAGTACCAGTTGGCGCTCACCTTCCGTGATATTGGGCTCTACCGCTCGTCGATCCTTGCCGCGGCGACGGTCTGGCGTCTGTCTCCGGCGGAGGATGTGACCGAAGTGCCACCGTTCATTGGCTGCCTGACCTACCCCCGCTACTACAGTGACCTTCTCGAACAGGAAGCAGCGCGGTATGATCTTTCTCCCCTCTTCGCTTATGCCCTCCTCCGCCAGGAAAGCCTCTTCGAGGGTTCGGCGACCTCGTATGCCGCGGCACACGGCCTGATGCAGGTGATCCCGCCCACTGGCGCGGCGATCGCGGATGCGTTGAGCTGGCCTCCGGACTACACGACGGCGGATCTTTACCGGCCGATGGTGAGCGTGCGGTTTGGGACCTGGTATCTCATCGAGCAACGCGAGCTCTTCGAGGGCAACCTCTTCCCCGCGATGGCAGCGTACAACGGGGGACCCGGAAACGCGTTGCGTTGGATGGAGGAAGCGGAGGGGGACACCGATCTCTTCGTGGAGCTCATCGACTTCCCCGAGACGCGCAGGTACGTACGCTACATCCGGGAGCACTACGCCTACTACCGGTATCTCTATAGCGCCCCGATCGAGTTGATGACACCTGCGTGGATCCTGCGGGGATCCGACTGAGGTCCCAGGGCGCCGCGCGATTCCCTGGTGCATAAGTCATCCGGCAGATGGGCCGGCGTCACCGCCCTTCCCCACTGCCGTCCCCTTGGGAGCAACCTGCATTCACGCCACGACGAGGGGGCGCTTGCTCGGCAGTCCTGACCGGCGGGGATACTTCTCCGGTGTTGCTGCCACCTTGTCCAGCAGTACCAGGTAGCGCGTTTCGGCTATGCCTCGAAGGTCGACAGGGATCAGTCGGCGTAGCTGTCCTCCCAGCTGGGCGAGTGCCCATTCGCTGCGCTGAGCCTCAGCCGGTGCACTCTCTCCCTTTTGCGCCAGCACGCGTCCGCTCACCTGGACGAGCGGTAACAGGTACTCGATGAGAACCGGCAGGTCAGCAACGGCTCGCGCCATTGCCCAGTGATACTGCTCGCGGTACTGGGGGTCCTGGCCCAGATCCTCAGCGCGACCATGGATCACGACAACGTCCTGCAGCTCCAGCGCTTCGATCACGTGTTCAAGGAATTGCACCTTCTTCGCGGTTGCCTCGAGCAGGGTCAACTTGATCGCAGGACACATGATCTTCAGCGGAATGCCCGGAAACCCGGCGCCGGTGCCCACATCGATGATGCGCTTGCCACCGTAGCGTTCGCCGGATTCGAGTGCCAGCAGACATGAGATGGAATCGAGGAAGTGGCGAATCTGGACGCCCACGTCATCGGTGATGGCGGTGAGGTTGAACCGCTCATTCCACTCGACGAGCAGGCGCTGATACCGGCGCAGTGCGTCGAGCTGCTCCGGTTTGAGCGCTATCTGCAACTCCTGCGCGCCCGCGATCAATTCCTGCACGGCGTTACTCCATGGGTGCGAAGGTGCGCACGGTCATTTCTGAATCGTACCAGTCGTCCCAGGTCATTATACCAGTTTTGCCGACCTTCCTTGTCGTTGGCTGTTGTGCGGCGTTGGTGATACGTCCTTTTTTTGTCCAGCATCGAAAGCCCTGTATAATGGGATGGGTGGCCACACTGGCTGCTTTTGTGTGCGTGGAGGAGGACCAAGTGACACCTGCCGTGAGCGTGCGACGAGCCAGGTTGTCGGATGCAGATGCTATCGCGGCGTTTGTGAACAACGCGCGGCAGCGTGCTCTGGGCACGTTGCACGTTGGGGACAGAGTGCGTTCCCCCGTTTCGCGGGATGGTGTCGCCCAGCGTTTTGGTCAGGTTGGGCTCATGCTCGCCGAGAGCGATGGTAGGCTGGTAGGGGTGTTGGGCTGGCAGGTCGAGAACCTCGTCGTGCGCGTCGTCGATCTGTTGGTTGCCTCGCCTTTCGACCCTCTGGATATCGGTCGGGCGTTGGTCGACACGATGGAGACCGAAAGCGTGGTGCTGGTGGCCGAAGCGGTGCTCGTCTTTCTACCAAACCAGCCCAGCGCAAAGCTAGTGGCGTTCTGGCAGCAGCTTGGGTACGCGATGCAGGGACTTGCCAGATTGCCGCGTCCGTGGCGCGAGGCCGTGACTGAGCACAGCCGCGATGGCCAGGAAGTGATGGTCAAGCGCCTGAGGGACGACGTCACGTATCGCCCTATGTGAAATTGATGCTCCAGGAGGCAGTCATCAGATGGAAAAGATCAAGTCGTTCGTCACCAAGCACCCTCAGTGGACGTCTTGGATCGTGCTGGCAATCGGAATGGTCGCGATTCTGGTGTGGTCCGCGCGCGACGTTGGGCTGCTTCCCGGTCAATGGGCTGCGCTAATCATCGCCACGATCCTGGTCGCGGGACTGGCTGTCTGGATCATCGGCTGGGAGGATGAGGACGAGGAGGAAGAGGAGCCCATCGAGCCGGCCCCTCGAAGGCGCGGTCGCCGGGGCAAGGCCGACAAGGACGGCACTGCAGAGGTCGAGACACCGGTGGAGAGCGCGCCGGCGGCGGAGCTGGTCTCCTCTGAGGACTCCCCTTCTGAGGACGTCGCTTCCGAGGACGTTCCTTCTGAGGACGTTCCTTCTGAGGACGTTCCTTCTGAAGGCAACGCCTGATCAACGCTCGGGACGATTGCGGACGCGTGGGTTCGGGCAGGTTTTTGGGGGCGCAGCATGCTGCGCCCCTATGTGTGTCCTGGACCTGGGTATTCACGGCGATCTTGCAGGATCCCGGATGTCAGAATACGGCGGGCGGGGGGTTGTCCGCAATATGACATGCACTATAATGCCACGCATCGCATAACGGAGGCGGCTTTTGGCCATTGAGCATACGGGTGAAGACCTCGGAGCGACCGATACCACAGTCGAGCCGGAGGAACCCTCACTCACGCGATCGTTTGGGCTTCGCTCGTGGCTGCAGGATGCACTTGAGACCCTGCTCCTCGCAGCGATTCTGTTCTTCGTGATCAATACCCTGACCGGGCGTTATCAGGTCCACGGACAGAGTATGGAACCCAGCCTTCACGATGGGCAGTTCCTGATTGCCAGCAAAGTGACTTACTGGTTGCATCCGCCGGAGCGTGGTGACGTGATCGTGCTAGATCCTCCCAACCGCACCAGCGAGGTGCCCTATATCAAGCGCGTGATCGGATTGCCGGGCGATCTCGTAGAGGTCAAAGACCGGCGCGTCTGGGTTAACGGTGTTGCGCTCAATGAGCCCTATATTGCGGAGCCTCCCAACTATCCCGGTAACTGGGTTGTCGGAGAGGGGGAGTATTTCGTCCTCGGCGACAACCGCAACAACTCGAGCGACTCGCACTCCTGGGGCTTACTACCCGAAGATAACATTCTGGGAAAGGCCTTCTTCTCCTATTGGCCCCCGGAGTCGTGGGGCGAGATCCCCCATTACTCATTCCCTGAGTTGCTAGAAGTTCAATAGCGGCGTTTGATTCCGCGCGCCGACACGATATTGGATGGGTTCTGAGACTATGGTGCAAGCAGTGGAAGCGTCTCACCGGCAGGTTGCGGAAGCACCTTCCGGATATAGTTCGGCCAGAGAGCTTGTCGCGGACACACAACCCTCGGGAGAGGCTGCCATTCCGGCAACTGACGAGACTACGCCTGCGACGAGCCGGGGGCAGCTTTGGGCTTGGGTGCGCGATGTACTCGAGACCTTGGTCCTCGCTGTGGTGATCTTCGTGTTGGTGAACACACTCACCGGACGCTACGAAGTGCAGTCGATCAGCATGGAGCCGACGTTGCATGAGGGGCAGTACCTCATCGTGAGCAAGGTCTCGTATTGGCTCCATCCGCCGCAGCGTGGGGACGTGGTCGTCCTGGATCCGCCTGACCAACGCAGTACGATACCCTATATCAAGCGCGTGGTCGGCCTGCCCGGGGAGCATATTGAAGTGCGCGATGGGCGGGTATGGGTGGATGGCATCGCGCTCAATGAGCCGTACGTGAGCGGACCGGCGCTCTACGACGAGGATGTCATCCTTCGCGCAGGTGAGTACCTGGTATTGGGCGATAATCGCAACAATTCGAGCGATTCCCACGTCTGGGGCACGCTGCCGCGAGATAACATTGTGGGCAAGACGATCTTTCGCTATTGGCCGCCAAATAAGTGGGGGACGATTCCCCACTACTCCTTCCCCGAACTGGAGGATGCACCATGAGACGCTATGAGCTTGCCCGGATGATCGACCACACCTTGCTCAAACCCGAGGCGACGCCTGAAGAGGTTGACAGGCTCTGCCGTGAGGCGCGGGAACACCATTTTGCATCGGTCTGCGTCAACCCGATCTTTGTGCCGCTTGCTGCCCAGTTGCTCGCGGGGAGTGATGTCGCAGTCTGCACAGTAGCGGGGTTCCCTCTGGGCGCGACTTCGACGGCGATCAAGGTCTGCGAGACGGAGCTGGCCATTGCCATGGGGGCCACGGAGATCGACATGGTGATCGCTGTGGGGCTTCTGAAGGCGGGTCAGAGCGACCGAGTGCGCGAGGACATTGCAGCTGTGGCGGCCACGTGCCACGCGGGTGGTGCCCTGCTCAAGGTGATCATCGAGACTGCTTTGCTCACCGATGCGGAAAAAGTTGTGGCCTGCGAGGCGTGTAAGGCTGTGGGCGCGGACTTCGTCAAGACCTCCACTGGTTTCTCCAAGGGGGGCGCGACGGTCGAGGATGTGGCGCTGATGCGTAAGACCGTGGGCCCTCAGATGGGCGTCAAGGCTGCGGGAGGTATCCATAGCTACCAGGATGCGATGGCGCTGATCGCAGCCGGTGCCACGCGCATCGGCGCGAGCCGCGGGGTGGCGATTGTCCAGGAAGCGGCTGAATGAGCCATCCCTGCCCCAGTTGCAGCTATGGTAATCTCCAACCTGCAAAGATCACGTACTTGCGTCGATTGGGCGACCATCTGATAACCATACCAGCCTTTCCTGCCTGGCAGTGCGATTTCTGCCGCCATACTGTCTATGACAACGCCGCCCTGGCACGGGTAGAGCTGATTTTCGGTCCCGATGTAGAGACGCTGGTCGAATCTCCATTCCCCTCCTACCGCGCTGGAAGCGGGCCGGGCGAACGTGGCCCTGAACGTTGGCCCTACTGACTTGATCACGATCCGGCGGCTGGCCATCAAAGCCAGCCGCTATTCCTGAGTCGCGCTGTCGCTCTATACCCAGGTGACCGGGTATACCATCAACCGCATAGAAGGAGTCGCTGGATGGGTGATGACCAGGTTTGCGAAGCTGCAGTACTCGTGATTGGTGCAGGTCCCGCAGGTCTCTATGCTGCTCAGGAGCTGGCGCAGCGTGGTGTTGAGGTGGTGTTGCTCAACCGGGACATCCGTCCGGGCGGGCTAGCCGAGTACGGCATCTATCACAGCAAGCACAAGACCAAGGCTGTGCTGCGCGCGCAGTTCCAGAAGATCCTGCAGCATCCCAGGATTCGCTATCTTGGCAACGTCACGGTCGGTGAGGGAGGCGATGTAACCCTCGCTCAACTCCGCAAATTGGGATTTGCAGCAATCGTCGTGGCTGTCGGGGCGCAAGGGACCAAGTGGCTTGGACTGCCCGGCGAACAGTTGCGGGGTGTCTATCACGCCAAGGACCTGATCTACTACTACAATGGGTTACCCCCGTTCAGCGAGCGGACCTATGAGATCGGCAAACGGGTTGCCGTCATCGGCGTGGGCAACGTGATGGCCGACATTGCCCACTGGCTGGTGTGCGATCTGAAGGTAGATGAAGTAATCGCTGTAGCACGCCGAGGCGCCGCCGAAGTGAAGTTCACGCGCCAAGAGTTGACCTATTTCGCCGCTAACCTGGATACGGCGGCATTGGGTGAAGAGATCCGGCGCATCAGTGACCGGATGAGGGCTGTGGGCCAGGATCCCGAGGCGGCCAAGGCCTTCATCCTGGCTGCGCTTTCGGGCGCTGCTGAGCGTGCGTCAGACACCCGGGTGAGTTTCCTGTTTCTTTCTTCACCTACCCGCATGCTTGGCGACGCCGAGGGGCGCGTCTGCGGGCTCGAGGTGGAGGATACCGAGCTCGTGCTGGACGAGACGGGTAACACGCGTGCCAAACGACTTGGCACCACGCACGTTCTCGATGTGGACACCGTCATCTTCTGTATTGGCGACCGTGTCAGTGACGAGCTGGGGTTGCCGGTTCAATGGTTTTCGTTTGTGAAGAATCCAACCCCCGCACATCCGGTGGGCGATATCTCCTATGAGGCCTATGACCCTGATGCGTGTGCCCCGATCGATGGCGTCTTCGTCGTGGGTTGGGCACGGAGCGCCAGTGAGGGGCAAGTGGCGCTGGCACGAAAGGACGCGCGCAGCTGTGCAGAAGCCGTCACCGCCCATATCGCGACTGTGCCGCAGCAGGATGCTGGAACGCCGTGTGCTGCACTTCTGGAGCTCGTAGCGGGACTGGAAAAGCCTGTGGTCACTGCAGAGGATGTGTTACGACTGGCACACATCGAGGCTGCGCGTGCTGAGTCCTGCGGCGATCCGGGGTTCCGCTTCGTTTCGAATGCAGATATGCTTGTCGCGATGGCGTCGGATGAGGGCTAGGACGCGGCGGGCGTAGGTGAGGTTGTCTCCGAAAAGCCCCGCGCAGTCGCGCGGGGCTTTTCGTTGGATCAGGATTGGGCGCGGCGGCGCTGTTGTTGCGGCCTACGCGCACGGGGTTGTTGTGACTGGGCCTGGGGAGGGCGGGCAGCGTAGTCGAACCCGTCCAGACGTCGTCGCTCGATGCGCTCGCCAAGGAGTTCCTCGACCTTGCGCACCAGTGGCTCGTCATCCGGCTCGATGAAAGTTCGGGCTTCGCCCGTCGC
The DNA here is from genome assembly GCA_034676785.1 of Anaerolineae bacterium. GTDB lineage: Bacteria > Chloroflexota > Anaerolineae > B4-G1 > SLSP01 > PWVB01. The sequence continues at coordinate 19,711 of JAXDDP010000027.1, forward strand.
GTCGACGCGGCCCGTGCGCCCGATGCGGTGCGTGTAAGCATCTACGGTGTCGGGCATGTCGAAGTTGATGACGTGGGTGATGTCGGCGACGTCGATCCCGCGTGCTGCGACATCGGTGGCAACCAGGATGTCGTATTTGCTCCCCCGGAAGCCGTCAAGCGCCGCCTGTCGTTGGTTCTGTGACATATTTCCCTGCAGTGCTGCGGCACGGATTCTCTGCTTTTCCAGGTCGCGGGCCCGGTTCTTGGCCCGGTGTTTGGTGCGCGTGAAGATCAACACCCGTCCGGTGGCGGTCTGCTCGAGCATCGCTAACAGCAGGTCCTTCTTGAGATGTCGCGGCACCGGATAGAGGGCGTGAGATACGGACTTTACCGGCGCGATTGCTCCTACCTGCACGGTAACAGGATCTTTTAGGATGGCGTCGGCCAGTTGACGGATATCGTCAGGCATCGTTGCTGAGAAGAAGAGCGTCTGGCGCTGGGCAGGAACGGCCTTCAGGACCTTGCGGACATCGGGGAGGAAGCCCATGTCGCACATCCGGTCGGCTTCGTCCAAGACCAGGATCTCGACGTGGGATAGGTCGACGACGCCTTCCCCCATAAGGTCCAGCAGCCGGCCCGGGCAGGCAACGACAATCTCGGCACCGCGGCGTAGCCCATCGACCTGTGGGCCCTTGCTAACACCACCGTAGATGGTCAGGCTGCGGATGCGGGTGTGCTGTGCCAGCTCGCTGATCATGTCGTGAATCTGCTCGGCAAGCTCCCGGGTTGGAGAGAGGATCAGGGCGCGCACGTGGCGTGACTGGCTCTGTACGAGACGGTTGAGGATGGGCAGGGCAAAAGCTGCAGTCTTGCCTGTGCCGGTCTGGGCGATGCCCAAGACGTCGCGTCCCTTCAGAACTACGGGGAGTGCCTGCTGTTGAATTGGGGTGGGTTCGGAAAAACCCGTCGACTTAACCCCGCGCGCGATGCGCGGATCGAGAT
>JAXDDP010000029.1:0-19055 GCA_034676785.1 Anaerolineae bacterium
GGCAGTGCCAATGCCAGCGACCGGGCAGGCTGGGGCACCTGGGGGAGCGGCGCCGGCGACGATGCGGCGGACAGCGCCAAGGGGCTGAAGGCCGGGACGGACCTCACGATCACGAACGGGATCCTGACCGTCGATGCGTCGGACGATGCCCTGCACTCGAATGGCAGTCTGACAGTCGCAGGCGGGCAGATCCGGCTGGCCTCGGGCGATGACGGGATCCACGCGGATGCGACCCTGACCATCGATGGTGGCGCGCTGGAGATCACGAAATCCTACGAAGGCATCGAGAGCGCCGTGATCACGATCAACGACGGCACTGTACGCCTCGTTGCCAGCGACGACGGCATCAACGTCTCGGGGGGCAGCGATGGCTCAGCGCTGGCGGGGCGGCCCGGGCAGAACACGTTTGCCGCGTTCTCCGGGACCGACCATCTTTATGTTAACGGCGGGACCGTTACCGTCGATGCGGGGGGCGATGGCATCGATGCCAACAGCCCCATCGATATGACGGGGGGCACCGTGATCATCAACGGCCCGACCGACAACGCGAACGGCCCCATCGACTATATGGGAGAGTTCAGGGTCACGGGTGGGTTCCTCGTAGCGGCGGGCAGTGCCGGTATGGCGCAGGCTCCCAGTACCTCATCGACGCAGAATTCCGTCCTGGTGGTCTTTGCGACGAGCTTGCCCGCAGGCACGCTCGTCCATATCGCGAGCGAGAACGGGGACGCCGTGCTCACCTTCCTGCCCACAAAGGCTTACCAGTCCGTCGTTCTCTCCTCGCCAGATCTGGTGCAGGGCGCGACCTACACCGTTTATACCGGCGGCAGCGCCACGGGCACAGCTGTGGATGGTCTCATTACGGGTGGCACGACCACGACGGGGACGCCGTCGACCGAGTTCACCGTGACGAGCGTGACGACCACCGCCGGCTCCTACCGCGGTGGATTCCCCGGCGGCGGGCCGGGCGTCCGTCCCGGGAGACCGGGCGGCCAACGGCCCTGAGGGGCTGTAGTGGTCATCTGATGGGTGGTCGATCGATTGCTGTCCACGGCAGAGGTCCGGGTGTATCCGTCGTGGACAGTTTAAATCAGGTGATGATCAGCTGTAGATCCTGTAGGACGCTGTCAGGCCTAGCTTGGTACGTTGTGCGTCTTCGCATTCGTCAATCTGATGGCGGCAATACTACTAAGAGCGTATCGGCTGAAGGGGTCGTGGTGACGTGCCATCGGCTCATCGTGTCAAACCAATAGGCACCGGTGCGAATCCAGGCGGGTATTTGTGGGGCCTTGAGCGCGAACAGATGCCGTTGGACGACCGTATCGCCGGGCCGTAGGTCGATAGGCGGGATGCTGAAGCCATCCGCCACGCTGATGACCTGTCCCTGTGTATCGAGGAGGTGCGCCATGATCGAAAAGGAACGGGTTACTGGCGCAGTCACCTGCCACCAAGTTTCCAGCTCGAGGCCGTCAGATCCAGGAACCACGCTAACGCCAAGGTGGGCCAGCGGACCATCCATAGCTATAGGTGCACCGGGCGAGTCGCTTAGCGGGTCAGGCAGCATGCCTGCAGGTGCGGCCTGTGCTGGAAGGAGCGCAGGTAGGATTAGGCCAGCGCCGGAAAGTCCCGGCTGCTCGAATAGACCAAAAGGTGGAAGCTCCCCGGCACGCACTTGGGCATAGATAAGGCGTGCATCAGCAAGATGCCGTGCGATGAATGGGTCGGATGGCTCCAGCATGAGAGGTAGGTTCGTATAGTGGCGCGCAGGTGACCGCAACAGCGTCCCATGAATCGCGTAGATTCCAGGATCGTCCGATGCAGGGTAGAGCCAGGCTGAAGTACAGTCGAAACTGGCAGGACGCAGCGGGTCCTGTTCGGAAGGTGTGGGTATGCCAAAGCCCTCTACAATAGCGCCTTCGGTTAGCGGTGCGGTGGGCGTAACACATTGGGCGACCCATGAAGGGCGATCGTCGACGTCATAGACGAAAAGGGAGTGACCCACAATGGCGGTCGGGATTGCGCGCCGAAACCAGTCCAGGCGCTGTGGATCTGGACCCGCGAGTCCGTAGAGTGGGACGTCGCCCATCACGTAGCGCCCTGGCGGCGGGTAGAAAGCAGCAGGTGCTATCGATGCGCCCGCAGTGGGCCAGATCGGGTAGTAATCGATATCATAGTAGCTCGGATCCGCAGCCGTGAAGGTGATCACACCAGGTTTGGGGCCGGGATGCGTCACCAGATAGGTTCGCAGTTGCTTGTAGGCCTGTCCCCAATCGCGCGTATAGTCGACCAGATAGCGGTATCCGCCATCAGGCCCTCCCACGAGCTCGTTGAAGTAACTCAGTTCGTTGGGGTATATCGCGAGCGCGCCGATAACGTACCACGCGCCGAGCACACCTGCTGCAACGCGGCCAAGCTTGCGCAATCGCACAGTGAGCGTGGCTAGACCCACTGCTGCGACGATGTAGAGTTGCGGGTGCGCGGGATAGAAGTGACGGTAGCTGACATTCATCCCAATGAAGATCGAGATTGCGCTGTATATGACCGGGAAGACTAGCAGCGACCGCAAGTGTAAATCGGACCGCCGGCGACGAAGTGCGACGGTTACTCCAACGGACAGAGCAACCAACAGCGGAAGGGGATTCTTGATAAGGATGTTCAACGGGAAATACCATAGTTGTCGACCCGTCCAGAGCTTACCGAACGCGACAACGACGCGCACGCCGGTGGTCCCCAACTGGTTGACAAATGCCGTCCAATAAGCCGGGGCAGGCAGCGACAGCGGCACAAAGTGGACAGGACCGACTGTGAAGCCGAACGCCAGCCAGACAATGAGCCCGGCAACCCCGAGAGCCATCACCGTCTGCGCCAATCGGTGGCGCCCCTCGTCTGACCAGTGGCGCACAATCGCGTCAAGGGCCATCAGTCCGAAGACTCCCACCCAGAGGAAAGCGGAGAACTTGGCGAGCAAAGCTAACCCCAACGCTGCTCCGGCGAGAAGGACGCTCCGCCACTGAGGGCGCTGTTGCCAACGCCAGGTGGCATAAAGTGCTGCCGTTCCGATGGCGACGAGCCCCATATCGGTATTAGCAAGCCTCCCGTGGGCCAACAGCGTAGGGTCGAAGACCAACAGAGCTAGCGCCAGCCAACGGGCGCGGTGTCCACCAAGCTCTCGCGACCACCGCGTCACGAGAGCGCCCAGAAGGACGGTAAGGAGCATCACGGGCGTGCGCGCCAGCACCTCGGTGCGCGGCAGCGGCGCGGCGTAAGGGAGGAAGGCGCTGGTGTAGGCGACAAGGTCGCTTCCCCACCCATCGAGTTGCTCCAGCGGGATCGCTGGCTCGGAGATGTAGAAGGGCAGGGCTTCGAGACTGTTGAGCAGCGGCGGTGCGATGATGTGAGGATAGAGCCAGTCGGCAGCGTGCCCTCGCGCCAGGAACGCATAGCCAGCCGCGAAGTAGGTTGGCTCATCCATCGAGAAGGAAAGCAGGCGCCCGCCGACGGCAAGCAGCCCCCAGAGTGTGAGCAGAAGTGCGTATAGGATCAGGTTGTCTCGCCTGCGTAGCATCGTTTGGTTCATCCCTGGCGGAGTATAGTGTCATCCGGAGGCACGACACCAGACCAACACCTGACCGAGCCACTGGACTGGCTTACCAGACGGCCCAGCACGCCGTGATCAGGGATTGGTGGTTGGGCTCTAGAGCGTAGACTCTTCCGGATCCCCTCCCACCATTCCCCAGTCTCGGTCACTCCCGATAGACCGCCTCGCGCAGTCCCTTGATGTAGCCAATCGCGAAGAGCCGCCCGATGCGGGTGTAGCCCGGATGGCCGTAATCGTCGCCGGCCATCGTGGGTACATGGTCGGGGCGGCAGACGCCCTCATATCCGATGTCGCGGTAGGCGCGGAGGCATGCGAGCATATCGGTCTTGCCGTCGTCGTGGAAGGTCTCGGCGAACTTCTCCACCGTGCCGCGTACGTCGCGGAAGTGGACGAAGAAGATCTTCTTCTGGCTGCCGAAGTGCCGGATGGCCCCGGGCAGGTCGTCGGTCATCAGCGTGAAGTTGCCCTGGCAGAGCGCGATGCCGTTGACGGGGCTCGGGACCAGGTCCAGCAGCTTCTGGTAGTTCTCGATGCTGCGCAGCACCCGGGCGATACCGCGGAGGGGCGAGAGGGGCGGGTCGTCGGGGTGCGCTGCCAGCTTCACGTTGACCTCCTCCGCGACCGGCACCACTGCCTCCAGGAAATACTTGAGGTTGTCCCAAACCTGGTCGTCGGAGATCTCGCCGTACTCCGTCAGCGGCGCGTTCTTCATCAGGGCGTGGTCATAGCCCGTGACGAGGGCGCCGCCGCGGCTCGGGATGGTGCTCGAGGTGCGCACGACGTGGACGTAGGGCATGAACTCGTAGCACCAGACGGGGATCCCCAGCCGGCCCATGTTGCGGATGAACTCCTGGATGACGGCGATCTCCTCATCGCGCCCGGGCAGGCCTAGCTTGATCTTGTGCATCGGGGGCCGGTCCTCGATGACGGCCAATTCGAAGCCGGCATCGGCATACGCCGTCTTCGTGCGCATCAGCGACATGTAGCTCCACGGCTGCATGTCGGGCGGCGCGTTGGGGATCGGCTGCAGGCTGAATCCGCCGACCACGGTGTCGACGCCACACTGCTTGATGGGCAGCCAGAGTTCCTTCTGCGTCGGATTGAAGACTTCGGCGATTTTGATCATGGTGCCTCCTGGAAGTGGTGAACGAAAAAGCGAGCAGGCGAGAAAGCGAGAAACCGGATAGGCGAGAAGCGAGCAGACGGGAAAGCGATTGTGCGCGTGCAAGCATCAATAGGGCGGAGAAGAGACCTTGGCCCTCAGTCACCTATAGCGTGTGCCGCTCCTCTCCTTGTCGCTTACTCGCTTTCTCGCCTGCTCGCTTTTTCGCTTCAACGGTCAGAACCGCAGGTCCTCCATGACCTCAATCCGGCTCTCGTCCAGCGCCATGCCGATGCCGGGTTGGGTGGAGAGGCCGACTTTGCCGTCGACGGGCTCGATGCGGTCCTTCAGGAAAAACTGGTGGATGGTGTTCCATTTGTCCAGGTATTCCAGGACCGGGCAGGTGGTGACCGGCTGCGAGGCGATGAGGTGGATCGTCGCTGGTACGGAATGGCCGTGGGGGATGACGGGCAGATCGTAGGCCGAGGCCAGGGCGCAGATCTTGAGCATCTCGGAGATGCCGCCGGCCCAGTAGATGTCGGGTTGCAGGACGTCGACGGCGCCGGCATCCATGAGGACCTTGAGTCCCCAACGGGTGTACTCGTGCTCGCCGCCGGCGATCGGGGTCGTGACGGCGCGGCGGATCTCGGCGTACTGGGGGATCTTGTCGGGTAGCACGGGCTCCTCCAGCCAACGAGGCTCGTAGGGAGCCAGGCGGCGTGCCATCTCGATGGTATAGGGGACGTCCCAGCTCATCCAGCAGTCGAGCATGATGTCGATGTCCGGCCCCACGGCCTCACGGAGGGTGCGCACGAGCTCGACGTTCCTGGCAATGCCGGCCTGGCCATCGGTCGGCCCCTCACGGAAGAACCATTTCATGGCCCGGTAGCCACGCGCCACCATTGCCTTCGCCCGTTGCGCGACCAACGCCGGCTCCAGCGAATAGCCCAGCATGCTGGCGTAGGCGGGGATCGTGTCACGGACCGGGCCGCCAAGCAGGCGGTAGACGGGCACGCCGGCCCATTTGCCCTTCAGGTCCCAGAGCGCGCAGTCGACGACGCTCAGGGCCATCATCGGCGTCCCCTTGCGTCCGTGAACCATCGAGCGGTAGAGGCGGTCCCAGATGCGCTCGGTGGCGAGCGGGTCGTGCCCGATCAGCAGCGGGGCGAGTTGGTGGCGGATGATGAAAGCCTGGTCGGCAGTGGTAGGGCCCCCCAAGCCGGTCACGCCCTCGTCCGTCTCGATCTCGCAGAACTGCGAGCGCATCTCGTAGAGTCCGTCCTCGATCCTGGAGAGCCAGCCGTGGCCCTCGACCTTGTGCTCGGGGTAGATGTCGGTGGGGCGGATGAGGCGTTCCTCCCAGAACTCGCCCGCAAACGCCATTCTGCCCCGCACTTCGAACAGCCGGACTGCCGTGATCTTCATCCTCGCGCCTCCTGTCACGTCTTCGATACTACGGGCCTCCGGTCAGCGTTCCGGAGAAGGATAGGTAGCTGGCGTTCATTGTAGAAGCTGCACATGCCACTGTCAAACAGTTGATGTATGATTGAATTAGCATCACTCTACGATAGGAGGCACAGCCATGACCATTCGAAACCTGAGTCCCAATCAGATGTTCGTGGAGATGGCAAAGGCGCACCGACCCCAATATCACTTCACCGGGACAACACGCGCCGATTTCACTGCGTGGAAGCTGGACGCATTGCCCAAGGTCCTGGCTACCTTGGGGGATTTCCCTGCCAGGGTCGATCCCAACCCCCAACTACTGGCTGAGTGGGAGGAGCGCGACCTGGTGCGGCAGCGTTGGATCATCGACGTGCAGCCGCATCTGTCGGCGACGATGCTTGTCAACCTGCCGAAGGGGCTCGGCGCCAAGGAGCAGCGCCCCGCGATCCTCTGCTGCCACGGACACGGCCCCTATGGCAAGGAGCCCGTGATGGGCAATCAGACGACCCCGGCCCTCAGGCAAGAGATCGCCGACCACGGCTACAACTACGGCGAGGTGATGGCGCAGAAGGGCTTCATCACCTACGCGATCGACTGGATCGGGTTCGGGGAACGCAACGACAGCCAGAAGCCCAACCATCTCGACGTCGCCAGGAACCGGGATTGGTGCAACCTCTACTACCTGCACGCCACGATGTTTGGGATGACCTCACTCTCGATCAACGTCGCTCACGGCAAGGTTGCCACCGACGTCGTCAGCACCTTCCCCAACGTTGACTCTGAGCGCCTGGGGGTGATGGGCCTGAGCGGTGGGGGGACGATGACGTTGTGGATGATGCTGTGCGACGAACGCATCAAGGCCAGCGAAATCATCTGCTACAGCGACCTCTGGTGGGCCTTCGGCATGCGCGACATCAACTACTGCGGCATGCAGGTGGCACCGGGGTTGTACAAGCTCGTGGACCTGCCGGAGCTCCAGGGGCTCATCGCGCCGCGTCCGCTGCTGATCACGATCGGCGCCAACGATACCTGCTTCAAGGTCGACACCGCGATGCAGTGCTACCAGCAGCTCTCGACGATCTACCGGGCAGCGGAGGCCAGCCACCGGCTGGAGCTGGATCTCCATCCCGGCGAGCACGGCTGGGCGGGCAACAAGTCGGAGGCGTTCTTCAGGCGCTACCTGGAGGCGTAGAAACGACGCTGGCGAGCTAGTCGCCGGCGGACCGTCCGCCTGCGGTTGCCTGCCGCCGAACGCGCACCAGCAACAATGCGCCCACGAGCGTCGCCAGCGCGGCGATGCCGAACGTGACCGGATAGCCGGCAAAGGACCCGGGCCATATGGCATTGATCCCATCGATCAGCGGGCCACCCAGCCGGCTGATGGCGCCTGCTCCTGCCGTTGCGAAGTTGGTGAAGCCGAGGTACTTTCCTCCCTGGTCGTGTGGGATCAGGTCGGTAGCCAACGCCCAGTTGACGCTCACGAAGACCCCGGTCGCCATCCCGATGATCGCGCCAAAGGCATAGACGGCGCCGACGCTGCGGGCAAAGACCAGAAGTGCGATGCCGATCGCGGCCATGATTCCCGCGATGATGTTGAGCGACCAGCGCCCGATTTTGTCCGACAGCCATCCCGCCGGAAAGACGAGGGCCGTGATCGCCACGCCAATCGCTGCCATCAGGTTACCCGTCACGGTTGCCGCATTGGCCATTCCGAGCCAGTCCCGGATGTAGTACTGGGCAAAACTCTGCACAACGTAGATGCCCAGCAGGATCAGGAAGCGTGAGACGAGCATCTCGGCGTAGGCCGGATAGCGGCCCAGGTCGGCACGGAGCGAGATGGCCTTCTCGGTGACTGTGGCTGCGCCTGTGCTTGGTTTCTCGCGCGTCGTGAAGATCGTGACCGTCGCGCACACGACGAGTACTCCGGCCATCAGGGCAAACGCCAGTGTTGGATTGTCGTTGTCCATCAGTTGGCCCGCCACAAGCGAGGTGACGACCAGGCCGCCCATGTCGAAGAGGTTCTTATATCCCGAGGCCAGGCCATGGCGCTCGGCAGGGACCAGGTCGGGAATCAGTCCCTGAGCCGGGCCGTGCGCGACGTTGGAGAAGAACTGCAAGAGCACGTAGCCAAGGGCCAGGGCCCAGAACTGCGGAGCGCCGGACATAATGGCCAGGCATACGAGGCTGGCAAGCGTACCGCCCACCATCCACGGACGGCGGCGCCCCCAACGACTGCGCGTCCGGTCGCTCCACGCGCCCGAGACGGGCTGCACGACCAGGGCAACGATCAGCCCCACGAAGGTCATCGCCCCGAGATAGGTGTTCTTGAGCGCCTCGGGGACGAAGCGCAGCAGAAGTGCCGGCAGCACAATCGGGTGCAGCGCATTCCACATGAACGCAAGTCCGAACCAGTAGACGTTCATGGTCACGAGGGTTATGGCGCGTGTTCCCATTGGCTGTCACTCCTGTTCGAATGTGGACCTTTGACCTCGTCCCCGCGCTGGCACGCAACGGTGCGTCACACTTTCGTTCCAGACGAAGCGGGGTACGATCGCCTGCATGGTACTGCCAATTTCCACAGATGCACGGGCGCCCTCCCCAGGGTCGTTGCCTGCCGTAATATCAGGCTCGAACTGGCGCTACCGGGTGCCGGTACGCGTGGCGGGACCGCTCGTCTGGTCGACGGCGACCGGACGGCGGCGTTCGTTTGCCGTGGATGCGCGGAGGGCAGTACGCGGGTCACCCTACCTGGTGCTCGGCGCAGAGCATATCCCGGCGAGAGGCGCTTGCCTGGTCCTCTGCAACCACTACACGCGACCGGGTCTTGGCGCCTGGTGGATTGCGCTGAGCGTCACCGGTGTGGTTGCAGCGCACCGTGCGAGCGATGCACCAGCTGAGATGCCCTGGGTAATGACCGCCGGCTGGCGGTTCCCGAAAGGCGACTGGCGGCATCGGGTTATCACCCCACTCACACGGTGGGCTTTTGCGCGTGTGGCGTTGACCTACGGCTTTGTCACGATGCCACCGATGCCACCGGACCCCAACGAGGTTGGGGAACGGACCCTTGCAGTCCTGCATACGGTGCGCCTGGCGCAGAGGCTTGCCACCGAAGGTGGCCTTCTGGGGCTGGTGCCTGAGGGCCGGGATACCGGGCGGCTGCTGGGGGAGCCACCGGAAGGGGTCGGCGACTTCGTCGCGCTGCTCGTGGCGACGGGGATGCCGGTGCTCCCGGTGGGTATTTCAGAAGAAGAGCGGCGCCTGCGCCTCAGTTTTGGTGCGCCCTTTGTGCCAGCCATTCCGCCGCGACACGCCGGCCGCGACCGCGCCGTGATCGATCAGGTGATGGCTGCGATTGCGGCTCAGTTACCAGGCAACAACACCGAACCCGGTTCGTGCTACTACAATGGGTGAAGGCAATGCCGTTTCGCATCAGCTTGACAGATGCGATAGGCAGGTCGTGCCCTTGCGAGGGTTCCAAACGCTCAACTGCGTTAGCCCCGGAACCCGCGGCTCAGAAGCCGGCGCAAGGTGCAGAAACTGGCGAAGGGTAGCGGCGCACGCACGCGACTGCGGAACGTGATCGCGCTGGAAAATGGGTAGTCTGTTACGCACTGTGCGCTAGAATATCGGTATGGATACTGGAACAACCACCGGCAGTCGGTCGATTGAGGTCCACCTCTACGGGAAGCTATCTCAGCGCCTGTCTGAGCAGGCGCTGCGGCACAAGCGGGTGCTCTATCTCGACCCGCAGCCTGCTGAGACCTTCGGCACGCTTCTGGCGAGGTTGGGCATCCGGCCCGATGATCTCTACACTGTCTTCCACAACGGGAGCCTGCTGGTCACTCGCAACGGGATGGCGCCGTGGCTGCGCTACCAGCAGGCCCAGGAAGATGTCTGGAAGTGGGACCATGACTTCTCGCTGAACCCCGGCGACCGGTTGGGGCTCTTCGGTGAGGATATGGCCCTGCTTGTCGTCTGACCCCGGCTTCGCTTTTGTACCTCCAAGTGCTGCTAGCCTGATAGCGGGGTGGTTACCGTCAGTCGCCGGATGCTTCCATCCCGCCGGAAGATGGCGTTGCTGAGCGCTTCGTCGAGCCTTGCCCCCGCGATGGTGCGAGACGTGCCGTCGGTGAAGGTCACCTCGATTCCCGGCATCTCGCCGGCGACGTAGACGACGGGAACCTGGCAGAGGGTAAAGGCCAGAGATCCGGCTGGCAGGTCGAGCGACTGGCGCTCGCCGCGAACGTCGATGAACTCAAACGTCGCCGGCGTGTCCAGGAATTCCGTGCGGTGCAGCAGGCGCGGCTCGAAGCCCAGCTTACCTTCCTCTACGCTGATCCCCAACTCTCCCATGCGGGTCAGGATCTCTTCTTTCACCAGGCCGGTCATACCCGGTTGCTTGGCGCCCTGCCCGGCGGGGGTGTGGGAATAGGGATCGGTCGGGAATGCGCCAAACTCCTCCGCGGTCTTGTTGAACCCCAGGCCGCGGCGGATGTCATCGTAGGCGGCGGCGAGGGCTTGGACGGTCTCAGCTGGCGCACGCTCCAGGACGGCCTGTTCGAAGGCTTCCTGCGCTGCGAGGAGCAGTTTCGCGACCATGTGCCAGTAGATGCTCCCGAGTCCCTCGTAGGCGAAGAAGGTGCCCGAGCGGCCCGTGAAGACGCTGTGATGGAAGGTCTCCTCGAAGAGCTGCAAGATCATCTGGCCTTCAGCAGACACCAGGTTGCCGTAGGGTGCTTGGCCTTTCAGCGCGTCGAGTGCCCGTTGCACGTCCTTGGCGTTCCGGAAGGTCCCATTAAAGTGGAAGGCGCCGTCGTCATCTTTGATGATCAGGCTCGCGTCACCTGCCGCGACAAGGGCTGCCACCAGGCGTGAGCCCGTGACCCTGTCGGCAGCGATCTGGTTCTTGCTCAGGAACCCTGGCAGGTCCCGGTCGGGGTAGAGCAGGTAGCTATGCTGGTCGGCCCGATACATGCGGCTCTGGCGCAGCGCCTGTAGCAGGTCGAGCGCCTCCTGGGGCGAGAGCATTCCGGAGGAGAGGACGGCGACCTGGCCTTCGAGCATCTCGTACAGGCGGTCGACCGCTGCGGTGCCATCGCCTAGCCTGAGGACGTTGTAGGCGTGGTAGAGCCCATCGGCGCGCCGGTTGGCGCGAAGTGTGTGATCGATGAAGCGCTGGCACAACGCCAGGAAGTCCTGCACTGCTGTCCCGTCGACCGGCACGCTGTCGCCTGATAGGCCGTGGTCGTAGAGGTGCCAGCGGTAGTCACTGCTTGCTTGTCCCAGCGCATCCATCACCTCGCGCCGCTCCGCATCGCCAAATCCGGTCCCGAGGGCAGCTTGATGTGCCTCCAGGATGGCGTGCGTGGTGCTGAGGAGCGATTCCACTTCGGCGCTCAGGGTAAGGGTGGGCTCGGGCGCCGCGGTCAGGAGCCCGCTCAGGAAGGTGACATACCGTCTCAGGTAGGCCAGCGTCACGACCGAGACGCCCTTGCCGACCAGGGCATTGTTGGCGTCATTCCACTCGGGACGCTGGGTGTTCATCCAGATACCACCCTCGGGCACAAAGTTGCCCAGTTTGGCCAGCAACAGGATCAGGAGTTTCTCCGTGAGCGTCACGTGGGCAACCTCGCCATCGCTGTGGCGGATGAGCTTGCCATCGGTGCCCAATGCGCGCACGGCCTCGGCAATCGCTCCGTCCAGATGGCGGTCGAATGCGATCGTGTCGTACCAGTCCGTAACCAGCGCGGCATAGGGTTTGATGTGATAGGGGACGTTGGCGTGGCTGAAGATCGACTGTCCCAGCAGGGCCTGGAGCCGGCCCGGGTGGAAGCGGGCCGAGATCTCCAACAGCTTTTGCAGGTAGATGATCTGGTGATCGCTCCAATAGCCGATATTGGCCCAGGGGTCTTCAGGCGACGGGGCTTCCCACTCGATGCCGTCGCGGGTCACGCGATAGGGATTGTAGCCGTCAGCGGTCGTGGCGTTGACGAAGACGCTGATCATCCCCTCCACGAACTCGGGGTAGCTCCAGGCCAGGGGTTCCCAGTTCTGGAAGATGTCGCGCCAGTTGCCCTGGTAATCGAGCCTGCGGGCGCCATCGGGCTTCTTGAGGTTGATCGAGAACTTGTTCCACGGGCGGCTGGGGTCGCCATGCCTGCGGCTGAACGTCAATGGAAGGTAGGCGTAGCAGAGCCTGAGGAGGTCGGGTGATCCGCTGGGGGCAGCTTGTGCCAGCAACGTCGTATAGTCGATGCGCTTCGGCAGCGCTGCAAGGAACGCAGACTGCTCGTCCAACACGCGGCGGTTCCTGACACGGATGAAGTCGAGGAAGTCGGACCGGTCGACGGCGTAGTTATCGACGAAGATGCCACCCCGCATCACGTTGTAGAGCGTGTTCGAGAAGTGGTGCGTCGTCGTGGCGCCGTCTGCCGAGATCTGCAGCCCGTCAGCGCTGGCGACGATGGCTTCGAGCTCGGCGCTACCGGCGGCGATGTCGTTTTCCAACAGCTCGATCAGGTCGGGTGCGGTGCCGGCGGAGGCCGTGCGCCTGAGCAGGGCGATCAGAGAGGCGACGCGGCTGTGATCCTGGTTGACCTCGGCGACGATGTGCCAGCGCCGCTGCGTGCCGCACTCCAGGTCGAAGGCGGCCCGGACCAGGTAGGCGCCGCGATAGCCGCGGACATCCGACTCCTGGACGATGCCGCGACCGAGTTTGAAGTCCTTCAGCTGGCGCGTGGAGAGCAGAGTCGTAGGCTGATCGAGCCCCACCTGCCATACGGTAGTTGCCTTGAGGGCCTCGCTTGGCTCCGCCAGATCGGTCAGCATCGAGCTCAGGGCGAAGATCCCCAGGCCGGTCCCGGACTCGAACTCGTTGCGCTTGTAGCCGTTGAGCAGGTTGCTGAAGGTCGACTGCAAGGCCGTTGTTGCACCATAGGGCAGCACGTTTTGCAGCCCGCTCAGGACCTCGATGGTGCACGGTTCAGGGGAGCCGCTCTCCACCCATGCCGTCATGACGAACCCGAACCTGTCGCTCGTGCGCCACGCGTAGCAGTAGCGCAGGTCCAGATCGTGATTGATCTCCTCGAAGACGAGCTTGTCGCCGTAAACGCTCTTATAGAGATTGCGCTCGATGCGGTAGCTGCTCGCCGTGCAGTCGCCGAAGGGCTCCCAGAGGGTGGTGCGTCCGGACCGTGTGACCAGCAGGACGGCAACGTGTCCGGTGTTGGCGTAGTTCTCCGTGATCTTGTCAACCGTGGTGTAGGGAAAGAGCGCGGACTCGGCGTTGATGCGCCCTGCCGTCAACCCACCGGTGCTGGAGATGAAGAGCCAGTGGTCCGAACTACTCACCACGCTCATGAAGAAGGGCGGCATCTGGTCGTAGTTCTGGATGCAGTGGTAGGATTCGCCCATCATCTCGCCATCATCGCACGCAACACAGCCACAGACGTTGCGCAACATGGCATTCCCGAGGTAGATCTGGCATTCCTGTCTGTCCATAGGTCCGAGCGCTCCTTACGCGTGTGTTCGTAGTGCCGCCAACACCTGCTCACGATAATCCTCAGTCTACGTGCAGGTCACGTCGTGTCAAAGCTGAGCGTGTGGCGACCGGCTTGTGGTGCGCGACCTCCTGATGTTGGCAAACCATGCCCGCACGTCTATAATCCGGGGACACATGAACCAGATGAGCGACGTGCCGCGTGAGACGCTCAAGCACATCCACGAGCAGTACGGCGACGATGTCTGTGCTGACGTCCGCCGCTGCGAGGGTCTGCTGCGCGATCTCTGTGGCGAGTATCGCCGCGAGATCTTCGTCCTGATCAGCGCGCTGGAGGAGGGTGTCGCTGACGACCTGCGCACGATGACGGCACAGCTCCCACTTAGTGTCGTGATCCCACGTCTGGCAGCGGAGCTTCACGAGACGACGGCGTTGTCGGAGGAGGCGGCTCGCTGGGCGGTGGCGGTCTGGGCGGAGGCTCTCGGTCTGACGTCCGGCGTGCCGGGCGCCATGCCGGTGGCCACGTTGCCGCAGGTGGCAGTGGGCACCGCCGGCTACCAGTTGTCGCGGCGCTGGGCGGCGCATGAGGGCGAGGTTGGGGCGGTCGCGTTCAGCCCTGACGGGCGGCAATTGGCTTCCGCGGGTTTCGACGCGACGGTGCGGCTCTGGTCCGTGGCAGGGATGAGTGGAGCGGCCCAGGCTCAGGAGACGTTGGCGCTCCGACAGCAGACTGGGATCCTCACCAGTGTCGCCTGGTCTCCGGACGGGCTGACGCTCGCGCTGGGCAGTGCCGACACCGGGGTCTACTTGTGGCGCTGGACCGACGCTGGAGGGGACATCCCGCGGTTGCGGGGCCACGCCGGGCCCGTTACCGCTGTCGCCTTTCTTCCAGATGGGAAACGGTTGGCTTCGTGCGCAGAGGATCGCGCCATCCATCTCTGGGACGTCGAGGCCGCAAGGGTGCAGGCCTCGCTGCACGGGCACTCGGATGCCGTGCTTGATATCGCCGTGAGCCGCGATGGTCACACACTCGTTTCGGCAGGGGGCTGGGATCGCACTGCACGCGTCTGGGACCTGGCGCAGGCTCACGAGATGTGGACGCTCTCAGGTCACACGGCGCGGGTCACGAGCGTGGCGCTCGGGCAGAGCGACAGGGTTATCGCCTCTGCAGCGTGGGATGAGAGCGTGCGCCTGTGGGATCTGAAGTATGGCAAGGAGCAGGGGCAGCTCTTCGTGGGTGGAGACGCGCTGCACCTCATCTCGGCCATCGCCATCACGGCCGACGGTGCCGTTTTGGCTGCTGGCGAGTGGGGGGGCGCTATACGCGTATGGGATCTCCGCCAGAAGGCCCTCCTGGGAGAGCTCTCCGAACACTCGGGCCGCATTCGAAGCCTCAGCTTCAGTCCGGGTGGGCGGTGGTTTGCATCTGCAGATGACCTGGGGGGCATCTGCCTCTGGCGGACGATATCCCGCCCATGATAGCCGCAACTTCGCGGCAGACGTTTCGTAGTGTGATCAGCCGACTTGCTCAACTGCCAACTTGGCGCTCTGCACCGGGGACAAGAATATGAACCGTACACGCTGGATTTTCGTTGGTATCGTGGTGGCCGCGCTGGTCATCGTAGGGGTCTCCTTGGCCCTGGGTGGGTTGCGTCCTGAAGGCGGGGGGGGCGCGAGCCCGAGCGGCGAGTCGATCACCGTCGACCGTCCGGATGCGATCAGCGTCCGGGTGATTGCCGCTCTACCCATCGAGACTTGGGTGCGCAACGCTGCATCGGCCTACAATGCCACGTCGCCCAAGATCGACGATGTCCCCATCACGGTCGAGATCGTCGCGATGGATGGTCTCACGACGCTGGGCCGGTGGGACCGCAACACGTTTGGCGCGCTGGAGGCGGGGGTCGATCCGGCGACGCTGGATGCCGCGGCGCGCGAGGCGCTGGAGGAGTTCCCCACGGCCTGGATTCCCGAGAGCCGTTATCTCGTCGAGTTGGCGAACGCGTCGTACAAGGAGCGGCTGGGTCGCGATGTGTTCCTGACCGACGGCGAGTATCGCGCGCGTCCTATCGCGACGAGCTTGCTCACCTGGGGCATCTACCAGAGCCGGGCCCGGGTGCTGCAGGAGAAATACGGCGTGATCAGTTGGGATACGATTCACGATGCAGCGACGGCCAGAGGGGGATGGCCCGAACTGGGGGGGGACTCAGGCTGGGGGTACTTCAAACTGGTGGTCCCCAATCCCAATAAGAATGTCGCCGGGCTGCACGCGATGATCGCGGCTGCCGGTGAGTACTATGGGCGCCCGGACATCAGCGTCGCCGACGTGACCAACCCTGAGTTCCAGGCGTGGCTCAGGGAGTTGATGGGCGCTGTGACAGACTTCAGCAGCGCCAGCGCCTATACTGCCGAGGACTTCGCGCTGTTTGGATACAGCGTGGGCGATGGGGGACAGTTGCTGGAGACGGATCTCTTGCTCAATATGGAGGGCATCGTCACCCGCTGGGACGACCCCATCAACCTCTATTATCCCCGATATGTCACGTGGTTCGACTTTCCATTCTCTGTCTGGGTAGGACCTGAGACGAGTGCGTTGGAAAAGAACGCGGCACTCGACTTCCAACGGTTCCTCCTGAGTGATGAACAGCAACAGGCGGGCCTGGCCTATGGGCTGCGCCCGGCGAACCCGAAAGTCCCGTTGGACGCTGCACCCAATAGCCTCTTCACGCAGTGGCAGGAACGCGGCGCCGAGGCCGTGATCCCGCGGTCCGACGCGATGCGCAATCCGGACCGGGATGTGCTCCTGGCCCTGTTGCGCTGGTTCGAGCTCAACGTGGCGGAATGACATGAGCACCCGCACGCAATCACCGCTCGATCTGCCGCCTGACCCGACCAAGCAGCGCCAACAACGGCGTCTGGCGACGCTGCTCGTTGGCATTGGGTTGTTGTGCGTGCTGGGCGGTGCCGTGATCTACGGCGGACGGCTGGCCATCAACTGGCTGGGTGAGCGGCTCGACCGCGATAGTTCGTCACAGCCCGCGGGGACGGAGGCTGCGGCAGAGCTCACCATTGCCGTCTCGCCCGCGATGAAGCCCGCTTTCGACAAACTTGTGGCCACGTTCAATGATGCGCCTCCTGAGGGGGCGTTGCCTATCCGGACACTGGAACTGACGCCCGACAAGATGGTCGAGCAGAGCCTCCAGGCAGCGCCGGCTTTCCAGGCGCTTGCTCCTGATAGCAGCCTGTGGTTCCACGAACTGGAGCAGCGTTGGGCTGCGGCTGCCGGCGAGAGCGAGGGGGGCGCGGTGATCCCGATCGCCAACCGGCGGACGAGCACCCCGGTGCGCTTCGCGGTCAGCCCGATCGTCGTCGTGGCGTGGGAGAGTGTGGCGCGGGACCTTGGATGGCCCTATGAGCCCCTGGGCTGGCAGGAGATCCAGCGCAAGGCAACCCGCGATCCGCAGTTCAAGTGGAATCACCCCAGCACCAACAACGCCAGCGGCCTGTTGGCGACGCTCGCCGAGTTCTACGCGGGCGCGGGGTTGACCCGTGGGCTCACGGAGGAGGCGGCGACCGATCCGGCGACGCTGGAGTACGTGCGCGCTGTGGAGGCGACGGTGCGCTTCTACGGCGAGGGTGAAGCCGTGATCCTGGAGCGGCTGCGGTCAGAGGGGCGGGCCTTTCTGGATGCCTTCGTGGCACAGGAACAGGTCGTGATTGCGTGGAACCAGGCGCAGCCCTCGGAACGTCTCGTGGCTATCTATCCTGCTGAGGGCACGCTCTGGGCCGACCACCCGTTGGCCCTGCTGGAGTTGGACGCTTTAAGCGAGGCGCAGCGCCGCACGTACCAGGACTTTGTGACGTATCTGACGGGTGCCGGGGCGCAGCGCGCGTTGCTCGCGGCGGGCTACCGCCCCGCGGACCTGGCGATTGCCCTGGACGAGGTCGGCAGTCCCTTTGCCGCAGATACCTCCGGAGATCCTGGCGCCGTCGACCCGGCCCAGCCTCAGACCACGCTGCAGATGCCCTCACAGCAGGTCGTCGAGGTCGTACGCAACGTCTGGTGGTACACCAAGCGCCCGACCAACGTCTTCCTGGTCGTCGACACGAGTGGCAGTATGGAAGAGGGCTCGAAGATGAATCGTGCGAAGGAAGCGCTTCTGGCCTTCCTCGACAATATCCGTGGCGACCGCGATCAGGTGGGCCTGGTCGAGTTCGGCACCGGGGTCAAGCGCATCGAGCCGTTGCGACCCCTGACCGATCAGGGGCGGGAGCAGTTCGCCGCCGTGATTCGCAGCCTCCAGCCGCGGGGCAACACAGCGCTCCTGGATGCTGTCTGGGAGGCTCACCAGCAGATTATGCTTGCCGATGATCCAGAGGCGATCAACGCGATCGTGGTGATGACCGATGGCCTGGAGAACGCCAGCGACCGCTCGACGATCGAGTTGCAGCGCGCCTTTGACGAGAACGAGACCCAGCGGACCGTCGTCTTTACGATCGGATTTGGCGGCGACGCGGATGTGAAGCTCCTGCAGCAGATCGCGCTGATGGGCGGCGGGCAGTTCCGGCGCGCCGATGAGACGGACATTGAGGAGCTCTACCGGGTTATCTCGACCTACTTTTAGTGGTCAGTTACGTGGGTTCGTAGGAACCGACTCAGCGGTTCTGTGCCTGCCCAGTCTGCTGAGCGCGCCTGCTGCGGAACCGGAACGACTGAAGTCGCACCTACGAACCCCGATACCAGCTTGAGTGCGCACCAGGGATGAGGTCTCGGACCGCGGGCATCTTGCCCGCTCCGGTCTCCGGTATTCGTCAGCGGACCGATTACCTCCGTCAGAGGAGATGTTGAGGCTATGCCCAATCTGAGGGCTGACATTCAAGGGAAGGCTGCAGGGGCTGCTCTGCAGCACGCCTTTCTACGAATCGAAGGTGCTTTCATAGTGGCGGGCTCGATCCTGTTAGCCGCTGCTCCCTATGTGCTGGGCGTGTTTGATCGGACGGTTCCCAAAGATTACCCAAACTGGTGGGTATGGCTCATCTTCGGTCTCATTGGCTGGATTGCTATCGCCGTCACGAGCTTGACCGATCCCGAAACCGCTGCAAGGGTGGCGTGGCAACTGTTGCGCGACCGGCTGAAACTCGACGAGATCAAGAGCCCCGAGTTCCGCGATCGGGTGAGTGCCCTGACGGACTATGTCCGACCCGTCGAGCTCGATCTCCACAAGCTGAAGGACTCGCCCACCAAGCGGGGACTCGAGGAGGCAGCGGCGATGCTCTATGACTGGGTCGAGCAGAGCGCGCTTTTCGCCCGCTACGTGGATACCTACCGTCGCGATTACCGCCTCGAGGAGCGCCGTGCAGAGCTGCCGCAGCTCATCCAGACGCTGGTGGCACGGCTGAAGTACGAGAAGGAT